>JAJRTK010000204.1 GCA_024278345.1 bacterium
CCACCCCGCCTCACGGCGACGCAGTTTCTGTCGGATACAGACCGGAGTGTGCATGTCTGGGAAGGACTTTCACCTTCCTGTCCGAATGTGCTTTCAGGCGTACGTCCAGGGAGCTGGCTCCCTGGCGTGGGTCTGGGAGGCGCTCCCAGCGGAGGTCCGGAGGCGGAGCCTCCGCCGGGTTCCAGGGCTGGAAGCCCCGGGGCGGCGTCTGAAATCTGAACCGTGGCCGGTACCATGACCGAGGCCGAAAAAACCAATCCGCTGATCTCATTGCATGAAACCGGAGCGCCCTTTGGAAGCGGCTCTACTGGGAGGGAAGCGGTTGGAACCGCACGCATAGACGGGACTCACTGTCAGGCGTGCAATAGCGGGCGCCGAATCCGTCGAAGAAGAAATCGCGAGGCCAGTTGGAGGGTCTTAGGGGAAAGGCATCGGCCTTGTAGACCTGGAAAAGGCCTGCGTCCCAGTCGATTCGGAGCAAGGGGTTATCGCCGCCCGTCAGGGTTGGGATGGGATCGTCGTCACCTCCGGCGGCGATGTCCCTTTCCCATAGCTCGATCCGGGCATCGCTCACCAAGCTCATTCCCGACGTGGGCTGATCGCTCAACATGTTCCAGTCTCCGGCGCAATCGTCATCGAGCCAGGCTACGTGGGGAATGCCTGTGCAACTCCCACTCTTGAACGTGGTGGAGGCTCCGTCCCGGGTGAGCTGGATCCGAACGTAGGGATCGGCCTTTCCGCAATAGAGGCAGTCATCGACATTGGTGGCGTCGGCCGATGTCACCCGGACCTCCATTCGGTGGCTCCAGGCCCGATGGTACTTGGGAGCGGCTCGGAGAGGAACTAGCTCCAGGCTGGAACGGACCGGCATGTGATCCGAATAGCGGTCGATGGTGCCCCACCAGGCCGCATTGGTTTCATCCCACCAGGGGCCGGGCCAGAGAGGCTGCCAGACTGAGCCGCCATTGCCGCGAGCCATCAGGTAGGCGGCGGCCCCCTGGTTGAGAAAGTCGGTGGGCAGGGGAGGCCGCACGAAGATATGGTCGATCCTGGAACGGGGTGACAAACCATCCTTCCCCACCGATGTGCCCAATCCATTGTCGGGATCGAGCCAGACGGTGAGATCGGGGATCTCCTCCAGCCCCAGGTCCCCGTGATCGATGTCCCATCCAAAAAGATCGGGCCAGGGGCTGATACCATCCTGAACCTCCTGAAGCCAAGGGTCGATGGTGGAAGCCCCAAGTCCCAGGTAGTGGAGGAGCCACCCGTACTCGTTGGTGGACTCGCCATTCATGGGATCGGTCCAATTCAGGTGGACCCCATTGATATTGAAATCGCCTGCGATGATGGCGGGGCGATCCCGGCGGTCACCCAGGACCGCGTCGATGAAATCTCCCATCTCCTGGAGCTGGGATTGGCGGAGTTCCGTCGTGCTCAGATCGGGGCAGAGGCCGGGATCGCGGAACTGCTGGGCGAACTCTTGGGATCCGGAGATTTCGGCGATCCCGTCCAGGAATCCGCTGCTGAGATCGCAGAGTGCGTTTCCGCCTGCCTGGAGGTGGGTGGTGAAGACGTCGAGGTAGTGATCCGCGCTGGGCGGCAACGGGCAGCCGGATGGCGGCGGGAAATCCCCGGCATACTGATCGTAAAGGGCCTGGCACTGATCCGAAAGATCGGTGGGCGGGTTGATCCAAAGGCGAACCCAAAGGGTCCCCTTGGGTTTCAGGCAATCTTCGCCCTTGCACTGGGAATAGACGCGGAAATCGCCATCGATCTTCGGCCAGTGGGAGAGGACGAAGAGGCCGCCCTGCCCTTCGTTGGGGTAGTTGGGAGGAAAACTCAGATTGCGCCCGAGCTTTTCTCTTAGGGGCGGGTCGTCATAATCGAACTCCACGGGACCATAAAGCTGGAAGGGCGGCAGCCCTTCCTGGGCCCTGGCGGCGTTGGCGGCGTCTCGGATCGCTTTGACCTTTGCCGTATCCCAGCCCTCCTGCAAGACGACGACATCGTAGGAAACCAGGAAGCGCCCGATATCCGCATCATCCACCAGGGAGTCATCAAATCCTTCCTTGTCCACGACGTGCATCGCCGCCGTAAACCGTTTGACATTCCAAGTGGCAAACTGGATGGGGATCCCTTTGGGCGGACCAAAAAAGAGGGTCTGGAAAAAACGGCGGTCATTGGCTCGAACCGGCGCGGGGGAAGCATCAGCCGACGCGGCCAATTCCTCTGGCATGGCGGCCTGGGCGATGTCGCCGGCTTCCACCTGAGCCACGGCCAATCCCAGCCCCGGTGTAGAACCGCTCGTTCCCAGGGATGGAAGAGGGAGAGCCAGCTCGGCATCGAACTCGAAAACGCCTTCTCGAACCGGGCGAACCGGTCCTAAACGTGCCTCCCAGGAGGGTTCGTCGGAGGGTGGCGCAACCGCCTGCCAAGCACCCGTGGCATCGGGAATCAAGAGTTGGGTGGAACCGGTTTCGAGGTCCAGAGCGTAGGCGCGATCCTCCGATGTGGGAAGCCTGCTCCCCGACCGGAAGCGATCATGGTCCAAGTAGACGATAAGGGTGGGGAGAGAGGCACCGGATCCCACGGCCGTCGTGCGGGCAGCCTTGACTCTGACCTCCAGGGTCGAAAGCTCTTCGTCGATAGCAATCAGGACGCTCCCCGAAGCCGGTTCCTGAAGAGCGAGGTTGAGGAAGGGGAACTCCACACTGCCAAAGGCCTCGCCAGGGTCGAGGGTCCCGTCCGTCTGGCCGGGGAGCCCTACTTGGGCGCGAGGCGGGACGGTCCAACAGAAGGAAGGCCCGACGCCGGCATTACAGAGATCCGGCCCCGGAGCCGTGAAGGAGGCTGCCCCAGAAATGGAAACCAGGCAGGGGATAAACCACAAGAAACTCGCAGTAGCGACAACCCACGGGGAAAGCCTCATGGGACGGCGGGGCACGGAAGCAAACCCCTTTGGCCCGGATTTTTTGGGGAGGCTGACGTCCTGGAGACAGAAGTTTCGGGCTTGCATGGCCGAAGGCTCCGATCATCGTTATGATTGAGTTTCCGGTTCGTGGCCAAAAATCCGGTGGTGCTCCAGCCCTAGGGCAATGGATCGAAGGCGGCGACGATGGCGAGCAGCGGGCGCCGGATGGAGACCGATGTGAGCGGAACGCAACACGAAGAAAACAAAGGGTTTTTCGGCAACTCCGCTCTAAAAGAAGAGCACCGCCAGGAATTTCGGGGGTCCATATTCAAGAGTCATGGAAGAAGCACAAGTGCGGAAGACCGTTGCATTTCTTGCAAAATTCATGCTGACTTCCTCTTTTCCTTGAAGGCCGGCAATCAATTGCAGGGCAAGCCTTGTCCATGAAGGAGTTCGGCGCGTTGTCCAGGAAGAAGTCGCCTCGCTTCGGACCCTGGAAAGCGTGACGGTGGTTTGACAAGTGTGAACTTGGTTCCCACAGCAGAGTGCCATCCAGGGCGTGCCCTGGTGTCAGGGGCCAGAGAGTTGGTATGATGGAGTAGCGCTGGTAGGCAAGACTCGATGAATTGGGGATTGTTGCCGGGGGGGGTAACGGGACAGCGCCCTGGACTTGTCCAGAACGCCTCAGGAGAAAGAGCTGATGAAATTATTTCCGGCCATCGATTTGCAAAACGGGCGCTGCGTGCGCCTGGAGCAGGGAAACTACGAACGCTCAACCGTCTATTCGGAAGATCCGGTGGAAGTGGCTCAAAACTTGGAAGCTCAAGGTGCTGAAGTTCTGCACGTGGTGGACTTGGACGGGGCACGGGAAGAGCGGCTGGTGCAGCTCGACGTAGTACGGGCCATCGTGGGGGCCGTGCGGATACCGGTGCAGGCAGGTGGAGGTTTTCGGTCGGCGGACGATTTGGAGCAGGGTTTCCGGGCTGGGCTCTGGCGGATTGTGCTGGGAAGTCTGATGTTGGAAGATCCGAAATCGGCGGCGAGGCTGGCACGGAAGTATCCGGCGCAGCTCGTGGCGGCGGTGGATGTCTTCGGGCTGCGAGTCAGGAGCAAGGGCTGGCTCGACGAATCTTCCACGGATCCGCAAGTTCTCATTTCGGGGATCAAGGAGTGGGGAATCGATGCGTTCCTTTGCACGGAGATCTCGAAGGATGGGATGCTGGACGGGCCGGCGTTCCAATGGTACGAGAAGCTGCGGCGCAATAATCCATCGGTGGAGCTCATGGCGGCGGGTGGCGTGAGTTCAGCGGAGGATATCGTCAAACTTGCGGAAATCGGCGTGGACGGCGTCATAGTGGGAAAGGCTCTGTCCGAGGGGAATCTGACGATGGAAGATGCTCTGCGGGCGGCCATGACCGAGGAATTGCCAGGATCGTGATAGAGGAAGAGGCCAGCGCACGCGAACATTGACCAGGAGAACCCAGGATTGTGATGGACGGGGATAGACCGCTGGCCAAGAGCCACTGGAAAACGACTCTGAAACCGCATCGGATATTGCGGTGGTTTCGGTGGTCAGTGGTCCATCGAGCCAAACGTTCGATCCAGCGGAGTTTTCGTCTGTGGCGCCTGATGCGGTTTCCCAAGATGCCGCTGGACAATGATCTCTATGTGCTGGCCTCGGGGGTCGCTGAGCGCATTGACGAAATCCTTGTCTCGATCCACAGCTCTTCGGATCCCAGCGCACGAGAGATTTTCCGGGACATCGAGCCCAAGGTGCGAGAACTGGCCGACATGGCGTTCAGGCTTGTAGGAATTGCCCAAGAGTTGCGAACCGCTCTAGCCAGAGTCGATAAGGAGGACCCCGACAAAGTCTTGCGTCTCCGCTCTGAGCTGGCGGCCGCCAGGGACCCCGATCTGCAAAACCTTGTGGCTCAGACGCTCAAGAGCGAAGAGCGGAAAACCGAAAGCCTGGCCCTTTGCCGCCGGAACCTCCGGTTCCTGGAGGTCAAGTTGGGGGCGATCACAAGCTTTCTCGACTCGATGATCCTGCGGGTTCCCAACGTCAAGGCTCTTGCTGATCGGCATGATGGCCTGGCAACCCTCACCTTCGAATTTGATAACGAGCTCAAGGGATTGGAAGAGGCTTTCCAGGAGTTCCGCTCGTCGCTCCCCGTCAGCCACGTGGCAAACGCATGTTTGGAGACGGGGGAAAAGCCCGCGCTGCCGGAGGCACTGAGCGGGAAGAGGGAGAGCTAGACGTGTTTCCGCGGCTCAACCATGTTGACCAGTGTTTCTCACTCCTCACGGACGCCGATACAGATTTTCCCAAAGTGGGCCCCCGACCGGAGGCGCTCGAAGGCATCCCTGGCGGCGGAAAAGGGGAAGAGGCCATCGATAATCGGTCGCAGCTTGCCCGCCTCCACGGCGCGGTTCATCCCTTGAAAACTCTGGCGATGTCCCACCAGGATGCCCTGGATGCGCAGCTTGTTCATCAGAATTCGCGTCAGGTCAAGCTCCCTGGCCGCACCGGCCAGGATGCCGATGACGGCGATCTGCCCGCCAAGGCGAACCGCCCGAAGCGATTCCCCAAAAGTTCCAGCGCCGCCGACCTCCACAACGTGGTCCACGCCGCCGCCGGAAAGGCGGCGTACCTCTTTTCCCCATTTGGGGGTAGCCATGTAGTTGATACAGAAATCGGCGCCCAGAGCACGCGCTCGTTCCAGCTTTTCATCACTGGAGGAAATGATGAACACCTCAGCGGAGAAAAGCTTGGCAAACTGAAGAGCAAAGATGGAAACGCCGCCGGTTCCTTGGATAAGAACAGTGTCACCAGCCTTGAGGCCTCCCGACTCCACCAAGGCATTCCAGGCAGTGAGGGCGGCGCAGGGAAGAGTCGATGCCTCGGCGTCGCTCAGGTGGTCCGGAACCCGGACAACACCACTCTCCCCCAAGACAACACGCTGCGCCAGCATACCATCGATTGGACCACCCAAAGTATCTCGAACGGCGGCAACACTAGGACGCCCCGCCTGCCAGCCTTGGAAAAAGGTCCCGGCAACGCGCTCCCCAACGGCAAAGCCCCCAACGCCTGCACCCACGGCCACGATCTTGCCCACGCCATCGGAAAGCGGAATCAGCGGCAAAGGCTGGCGCGGATTGTACCGCCCATCCACCATGAGCAGATCCCGATAGTTGAGGGAAGTCGAGGAGACTTGAACCAAAAGCTGCCCCGGGCCGGGCTCTGGCTCCGGGCGCTCGACCCGTTCGAGATTCTCGAGGCCGAAGGAATTGCGGATTTCATAGGCTTTCATCGCGTGGGATCTCCAAGAAGAAACGTGCCGGTCTGGTCTGGGCAAGACGATTCGTGTCTGAAACAATACTCTCTTGTGCATTCCAAATCGAAGAGCAAGGCAGCATCAACCCCCGAAGGAGTAAGAGATGTCCCATTGTATTCATCGCAACGGATTCCGGATCCAAGCCGACCGGCGCCTCTTCGTGTGCCTGGCGGCGATCCTGGGCCTGGCCTTGGCCGGCTGTGGAGGCGACGACGATGGCGGAGGTGGCGGTGGCAATGAAACCCGCGTCAACGACCCGCTTTTTTCCAGCCAGTGGCATCTGGAAAACACCGGCCAGAGCGGCGGCTTCAAAGGCGCCGACGCGAAGCTGCCCGGCGCTTGGGGCCAGGGCGTGACGGGGGCCGGCGTGGTGATCGCGGTGATCGACGACGGCGTGGCTCTCGACCACGAAGAGTTCCAGGGAAAGATCGTGTTGATCCCGGGGTCGGACCTCAATTCCGGTGACGATGACCCCTCCGCGATGGCCACATTCGGCGATTTCCACGGAACTTCCGTGGCAGGCGTTGCTGCCGCCGCGGCGAACAACAACCTGGGCGGTGCGGGCGCCGCGTATGGGGCACAGGTCATGCCCATCCGCTTTCTTGGCGGCAACCGGCCGCTGACACTCAGCGCGTCGGCAATTGCCTTCCGGCGGGCCATGGAGGGCGGCGCCGCAATCCTCTCCAATAGTTGGGGCCCGCCTGACGGAGATGGAGATGTCCCGCTTCCAGACGCCGTTCGAGCCGCTCTAGACGACGTGACGGACAATGGCCGTGATGGATTGGGCTGCGTGGTCCTTTTTGCCGCGGGGAATGGCGGAGAATTGGTGACGGGAGATGGCTTCGCCGCCTATGAGCGCGTCATTGCCGTCGGGGCCAGCACGGACCAGGACAAGCGATCCGCCTACAGCGACTACGGCCCGGAGCTGGATGTCGTCGCGCCGAGTAGCGGCGGGAGTAGCGGTATCTGGACCACCGATCTGCCCGGCATGCCCGGATACAACATAGGTGCGCTCCCCGCGGGCACCTACTTGGCTGGAGTCGGCTCGTTCCAGGGGACACCCGAATACCAGCTCCAAATCGGCCCAGGTGGCCCAGAGGTCGCGGAGGTGGAAGGAAACAACTTCGTTGCCACCGCCCAAAACGTGGCCTTCCCGGCCACGATAAAAGGAATAGCCGATCCTCCAAACGCCCCGGGGAATGTCATCTATTCAGCGGGCGCCTTCGTGGTTTTCGCGGATCTCTTCCGCTTCCAGACCACGACAACCCAGATCGTCGATCTGACCCTGAGCGCGCCTGGCGCGGGGGAGAGTGACATCGATCTGGCCCTCACCGATGCTGGCGGCAACTTCCTATCCTTGAGCCTGGGAGAAGGGAATCTGGAATTTATTTCGGCGGAGATGGACAACGGAAGCTACACGAGTAATTTTGGCGGAACCTCCTCGGCGACACCTCTTGCTGCTGGCATCGCGGCGCTCGTGCTCCAGGCAAATCCGAATCTAACGTGGCAACAGGTGATGGGTATTCTGGAAGAAACAGCCGACAAAATCGGCTCAGGTTACGACAGCAACGGCCACAGTAATTTTATGGGCTTCGGGAAAGTCAATGCCGAGGAAGCTGTCCGGCGAGCCAAGAGCGGCAGCACCATCAGACCAGTCTCCTCCAAGAATCTCCACCGGTCATGGCCTCATGCCGACAAGCCCATGGGAATGGGGCTCTACTGGTATTCCGGAGGCGCCGCGCACGAGCTTTCGTGGGAACCTGCTTCCGCTTACGTCAGAAACCCTCGTCACTCCGCCGGAATCCGAACCCTCGCCAAACTCAGGCATCGTGCCTCGAAAAAGGTCGATCCTCTTTCCCTCCTGGGAGCCCAGAGAACCCCCCTCCAGGCGGCCTCCGACCTCGAGGATTACGGCCGTGCCCTCCGGAAAGTCGCCGCCACCCGGGGCGACCTCGAAGTGGCCCCGGCCCTCTCCACTCCCGGCGGGCTTCCGCTCTGGTTGGGAAGCGATCTCATCGCCGGCCTAAAACCCGATGCAAACCTCGAACAAGCGGAAGCACTCTTCCACCGGATGGACCTCGAAATCGTCCAAGAGCTCACCACAAGCGAGTTCATTCTCCGCTCTTCGGAGTCGGGAATCCCCGTCCTGCAAATGGCCAATAGACTCTACGAGAGCGGGCTCTTCCGCTACGCACACCCCGACTTCGAGATTCCGCTGGTGGTCAAGTAACTGGCGGCTCGCCGCCCACGGCCCGGAGCCCCACTACCGGGAACGGGCCGGTCTCTTCCAGCGTACCCAGTCTCAGGGAAAGCCGAAGGAGACAGACGAAAAATGGCGAGTGGCGGCGGACGGAGGGGAACTCACGCCGCAGGCGTGGGTCATGCCGACGCCAGCGGAACTCCCCCCAAAAAAGCATTCTTGAAAAACTAGCCGCGCCCCTTGTTGCGGCACCGGGCGTAACACTTCATGAGCCCCGCCGTGGACGAATCGTGGTGGCTGAGATCCATCTCTTCGCCTAGGGCCAGGGTCTTCTGCTCCGCCAAAATCCGCCCAGCCAGCACCTTTCCAAGCTCTACGCCCCACTGGTCGAAGCTGTTGATCCGCCAGACCACGCCCTGGACGAAGATCTTCATCTCGTAGAGAGCCGTGAGCATTCCCAGCGCATAGGGTGTGAGCTTCTGGAGCAAAATCGTCGTCGTGGGTCGGTTTCCCTCGAAAAACTTGTGGGGAAGGAGTTCCTCGATCCTCTCCGGCGATAGCCCCGCTTCCTCTAGATCCAACCGGGCCTCCTCCGGCGTCTTCCCCCGCATGAGGGCCTCCGGCTGGGCGAAAAAGTTCGCCATGAGCTTCTCATGGTGATCGCCCAAGGGCCGGTGGCTTTCGATGCAGCCGATGAAGTCGGCCGGCACCAGCTTCGTCCCCTGGTGAAGGAGCTGGAAAAAGGCGTGCTGGCCGTTGGTGCCGGGCTCGCCCCAAACAATAGGACCGGTCTGGTAATCCACCCGCCGTCCATCGCGGTCTACCGACTTGCCGTTGGACTCCATGTCCCCTTGCTGAAAATAGGCTGCAAAGCGATGGAGATACTGATCGTAAGGCAAAATGGCGTGACTTTCGGCGCCAAAGAAATTATTGTACCAAATGCCCAACATCCCCAGTAGAACCGGCAGGTTCCGCCTAAGGGGAGCCGTCCGAAAATGGCGGTCCAGGACATGGGCTCCCCGGAGAAGCTCCTCGAACCGCTCGAACCCCACGTCGCAGCAGATGGGAAGCCCGATGGCCGACCAGGACGAATAGCGCCCCCCCACCCAGTCCCAGAACTCAAACATGTTCTCCGGATCGATCCCAAACTTGGTCACCAGATCCCGATTCGTGGAAAGCGCCACGAAATGCCGCGCAACGGCCTTTTCGTCCCGCAGCGGATCCAGGAGCCACGCCCGAGCCGTCCTGGCATTGGTCATGGTCTCCTGCGTCGTGAAGCTCTTGGAGGCGATGATGAACAGCGTCTCCTCCGGATCGAGATCCCGCGTCTTCTCATAAAAATCGGAGCCGTCAATGTTCGACACGAACCGCACCCGTGGCCCCTCGTCGGCGTACGGTCGCAAAGCCTCCGTCATCATCACCGGTCCAAGATCCGAACCGCCAATCCCGATGTTGACCACGGTCCGGATCGGCCGCCCGGTATGACCGCGCCATTCCCCCGAACGAATTGCACCGGAAAAACGCCGCATTTTCTCCAGCACCGCCCGCACCTTCGGCATGACGTCTTCCCCGTCCACGAAAACGGGGTCGTCGGAAGTATCGCGCAGCGCCACGTGGAGTACCGCCCGACCTTCGGTCCAATTGATCTTCCGCCCCGAAAACATCGCCTCCGCCGCCTCGCGAACCCCCGCCGCTTCCGCAAGCTCCACGAAAAGATCCACCGTCCGCGCCGTGATGCGGTTCTTCGACAGGTCCACAAGCATCCCCTCCAGCTCGAAAGAGAGCTCGTCAAACCGCCCGGGATCCTCCCGAAACAGCTCCCGCAAATGCAGGCTCTTGACCGAATCGAAATGAGCAGCCAATCTCTTCCAAGCCACCGTCTCCGTCAAACGGGCTCCCGCCTGAATTTCACGATCGATTCCCGACTGATAAAGGGCCATGACGCAGCCTCCTTGAGTGGTTCAATTCCCCGCCTGAGATCATACTCCTAATGGCAGCGCTTTTCGAACGATCCACCGGTCAGCCCAAGCATTTCTCCGCAAACTTTCCCGCCACGGCATTTCCTTTTTGGGCGTGCGTTCCGTTCACGCTGCTCGCAGCCGCTCCCATCGCTCACCCATTCCACCGCCACCCCGGGCTGCAAACCCACGGAAACCCAATGCCCACCAACCTCAAAAGACCGCGAAAACTCCAATCCCAGGAGCCATTCCATGTCCAATGACCCACACACCGCACGCCCCGGCAGCGAAACCGATCTAGACCTCTATCTCCGCCCGGGCCGCTTCGTAGACAGCAATCACCCCGCCGTCATCGCCTACGCCAAACAAAAAACCGGGCACCTGGATGGCTCAGACAAAGCAGCCATGGCAAGCGCACTCTTCTACGCCGTTCGCGACGGCATCCGGTACAACCCCTATTCTTTCACGCCCGACCCTGAAGCCCTGAAGGCCAGCTCGGTCCTGGCGGCTGCCGAGACCTTCTGCATTCCCAAGGCGATCCTCCTGGCCGCCGGGGCTCGGGCCGTGGGAATCCCCGCGCGGCTGGGCTTCGCCGACGTCCTGAACCACCTGGCCTCAGAGCGGCTCCGACGCTTGATGAAAACCGACGTCTTCGCCTTCCACGGCTACACCGAGCTCTTCATCCGTGGGCAGTGGGTCAAGGCCACGCCGGCCTTCAACGCCAGCCTTTGTGATAAATTCCGCATCCGGCCCCTGGAATTCAACGGCTTAGAGGACGCCCTCTTCCATCCCTTCGACCTGGAGGGCCGGAAGCACATGGAATACGTCCACCAGTACGGCACCTTCGCCGATCTGCCCTACGAAGAGATGATGGAGTCGTTCCGAACGCACTACCCGGGCCTCCTGGAGAAGGGACCAAGGCCCATGGAAGGCGACATCGAGGCGGAGGGTCCGGGAATAACCCATGGAACTCATGGATGAACCCGGCGGATATCCACGTAACACTCATGGAGACCAATCGGACCTCCCCAGAAGCATGAAAGGCAGGACGCCGCAGCCTCCGATGTTTTAGCCCCCCAATCTTTTCGCATGGAGGCCTTTCGCCTGGAGGCCTTCTGGCCTCCAGGCTCTCCGCTGGGCGCTCCCGGTTGCCCGGCAAGAAGCGGGCGCGGGCCGGAAGGCCGCACCCCAAAAAGGGAAAACGCGAAGCGTAAAGAGAGGGTGGCAACCTCAGACGGCGGTGGAAAAGGGGGCTAGTCGAACTGGAGTTCCATCTTTTCCGTCTCCTCCTGCTCGGGAGCGGGGTCGAAGCGCCCGGTATCGGGGTTGAAGCCGTGCTCCTGGAGCTTGAGGACGAAGTCCGTGGGGCGGGAAGCAGCTCGAATCGCCGAGTCGAAATCAATGACTCCCTTGACGAAGAGCTTTGTGAGGTGTTGGTCGAAAGTCTGCATTCCGTACTGGGGTCCGCCATCCTCGATGATGTCGAAGATGAGGTTGGTCTTGTCCGGATTCTTGATGTACTCGCGGATGGTCAAGCTTCCGATCATGACCTCCACGGCTGCGACGCGGCCTTTCCCGTCCTTCCTCCGAAGAAGGCGCTGGCTGATGACGGCCTGGATGTTCTCGGCGAGCTGAAGGCGCACCTGCTGCTGCATATTTCCCTCGAAAGTATCGAGGATGCGGTTGATGGTGCCCACCGCGGACTGGGTGTGGAGAGTGGAAAAGACGAGGTGCCCGGTTTCCGCGGCCTGAAGGGCAACAGAGATGGTTTCCGCGTCCCGCATCTCGCCCACCAAGATGACGTCGGGATCTTGGCGGAGAGCGGCCCTGAGGGCGATGGAAAAGCTGTCGGTATCGGTCCAAACTTCGCGCTGCCGGATGACGGATTTTTTGTCCCGATGAAGGTATTCCACCGGATCTTCGATGGTGATGATGTGTTTGTCGAGATGCGTATTGATGTAGTCGATCATCGACGCCAACGTCGAGCTTTTGCCACTTCCCGTGACGCCCGTGACCAGGACGAGACCCCGTTCGTGCTGGGCGACTTTCGTCAGGATTGGAGGAAGTCCAAGGTCTTGGATCGAAGGAATCTTGACGGCGATCTTACGCATGACAAGCGCTGGCGTGTTGCGCTGAAAGAAAACGTTGACGCGAAAACGGGACACGCCGGCGATGCCGTAGGAAAAATCGTAGTCGTGAAGCCGGTTTTCCTTGATTTTCTGAGAGATCTCGGGATTGGGGATGATGGATCCGAGGATGGAATCGATTTCAGCGCGGCTCATCCGGCGGTCGCTGACGCGACGTAAAGTCCCGTCGATGCGGACGATGGGAGGACAGCCCGTGGCTAGGTGAATATCGGAAATGCCCTCCTCAAGCTGGGCCAGCTTCCGAAGAAAGTCAATGATTTTGCTATTCTTTTTTGGCTGTTGCGGGTTCTCGCGATTCAAGGCAAGCCGTCCTGAGTTTGGGGTGCGGATAAGGGGAGAGGCGAATCCCGTGGAGAAATGAAGCGCATGGGCGCCCTGAGAAGGGTCCACGAAGAAACTTCTAAACGTTGGAATACCGCGGGCACTGGACGAAGGAGAAATCGGGACCTATCAGATCCGGTTGACAACATCACCGCCGGGGCAGGCCTCCTTCCCGGCTCCGTGCAGCCGGAGGGCGCTACACCGGCAAGATGCCGGTGCCACCGTTTCGGCGAAGAAAATTGTAAAGCAAAAACACGACAATTTGACAGGTCCCGAGAAATCTACCACGGGTAAGCATCGCGGTCACACATCGAAAAGGAATCCACCCACATCTTCTTCCTCCTTGGGTTCTTCTTCCGCTTCCGGTTGCGGAGAGCTCGAGTTCATCTCCAGGTGACCGAGGTTCAGGTATTTAGTCGGCAGCGGGTAGCCGTCGGATTGGAGGCTCAAGATGAGGTCAGCCGGCTGGCTGGAGGCTGTCAATGCAGTGTCGAGATCAATGGAGCCGTCCACGAAGAGCTGCTTCACGTGCTGGTCGAAGGACTGCATTCCGTAGAGATCGTTATCATTTTCAATGGCTTGGAGCAGGACATCTGTTTTTTCGACATTCCTGATGGCCTCGCGGACTCTACGGGTGCCGATCATGATTTCCACGGCGGGAATGCGACCAACGCCCCCGGCTCGAATGAGGAGGCGCTGGCAGATGATCGCCTCCAGGGTGTCGGCAAGTTGCATTCGGACCTGATGGTGCTGGTGCGGCGGAAACGAATCGACGATCCGGTTGATGGTGCCTGCCGCCGATTGGGTGTGAAGCGTGGAGAGCACTAAATGGCCTGTCTCGGCGGCCTGGAGCGCGATCTCCATCGTTTCGGGGTCCCGCATCTCTCCCACGAGGATGAGATCCGGATCCTGGCGGAGGGCCGACTTCAGGGCGGAAGCGAAGGAGCCGGTGTCGCAGCCCACTTCCCGCTGCCGAATGACCGAGCGTCCATCTTGGTGCAGAAATTCGATGGGATCCTCGATAGTGATGACATGTTTTTCTTGGGTCTGGTTGACATAATCGACCATGGAAGCCAAAGTCGAGCTCTTGCCACACCCCGTGATCCCCGTGACGATGACCAGGCCGCGCGGAGTCTGGGCAATCTTCCCCAAAACGGGTGGAAGCCCAAGCTCGTCGAAGCTTGGGATCGTGGCCTGGATCTTGCGCATGGCGATGGCCGGTGTATTCCGTTGGTGGTACACGTTGACCCGAAAGCGCGCGAAACCCTGTATCCCAAAAGAGAAATCGTATTCGTAGATCTTCCCTTCCCGGAACCCCTCTCGGGCTGTTTCCGAAGGGAGAATCGCATCGATGAGGGCTTCAACTTCGCTCTGGCCAAGCCTGCGGTGACCCACCCGTTTGAGGACGCCGCTGCTGCGGATGACCGGCTGGCAACCACATGCCAGATGGATGTCCGAAATGCTTTCTTCAAGCTCGGCGATGGTACGGATGAAATCGATGGGGTTCATAACATGTCATACTCTCTCAAAAGGCTCCATGCGCCGGCCGCCAGCGCACAAGCGCCGCGTCCATGATCTTCCTACTTTCTAGCCCATGGCGGCCACCACCTTTATAGCGCACTGGCATATTTGAGCAAACAGACCTAGGCCCCCACGTGAATGACGAGGCGGCGCCTGCCACCTCGCTGGCGATGTTCCCAAAGAAAAATGCCTTGCCACCGGCCAAGGGCCAAGGAACCATCGACAATCGGGATCGACAGGCTTGTGGCCGTCAGCGCAGCCTTGATGTGAGCCGGCATGTCATCGATCCCTTCGGCCGTATGCGTGTAGAGAGAATCGCCTTCGGGAACCAAACGGTGGAACCAGTTCTCCAGGTCCGCCCGCGCCGCCGGGTCGGCATTTTCCTGAATGGTCAAGCTAGCCGAGGTGTGTTGGACAAAAACAGTACAGACGCCCTCCCGGACGCCAAGCTCTTGAACGATGGCTCCGATCCGCCGGGTGATCTCATGGAGTCCCTTTCCCGACGTGGAAAGGCTGAGTTCTCGAATCACCGGTCTCCCCCTGCCTCTGAAAAGACGCGCTGGAAAATGGTGTCCACGTGCTTTAGGTGACTGTCCAATCGGAAACAGTCCCCCAACAACCTTGTCCCCAGCAGGCCAACAAGCCCTTTGTCTCCCCGGCAAACAGCGGAGAACTTACGTTTCTTCTCCATGGCCGTAAAGGCAAGAAGCTGAACCCACGAGTAGGCTTCTTCTCTTGTTTTTCCTGCCTTGATAAGCTCTAAGAGCAGGCGCTGAGAATAAATCCTTCCCTGGGTCATTTCGAGGTTTTGCACCATCCGTTCACGGTGGATCACCATGTCGCGTACGAGCCGCTCGAAACGAACAAGCATATAGTGGAGCAGGATCGTGGAATCCGGAAGGATCACCCTTTCCGCGGAAGAATGGGAGATATCCCGCTCGTGCCACAGAACAACGTTCTCCAAGGCGACCTGCGCATTGGCCCGCAAAACCCTCGCCAGCCCGGTCATCTGCTCGGCGGTAATGGGATTCCGTTTGTGGGGCATGGCGGAGCTTCCCTTTTGCCTCCGGCCAAACCCCTCCTCCACCTCACCGACTTCCGTGCGCTGCAAATGGCGGATCTCCGTGGCGAACTTGTCAATGGACGCACCCAAGAGCGCCATGGCACTGACATAGGCCGCGTGGCGATCCCTTTGGACAATCTGGCTGCTCACCGGTGCCGGCTTGAGGCCGAGCCTTCCGCAAACCGTTTTCTCGACTTCCGGATCGATATTGGCAAAAGTCCCGACAGCGCCAGAAAGTTTGCCAACCCGGATGTCTTCAGCGGCAGCAGCCAGCCGCGTGCGGCCTCGGACAAGCTCGGCATACCAGGTGGCCAGTTTCAGGCCGAAGGTTGTCGGTTCCGCGTGAATACCGTGGGATCGGCCGATGATCGCGGTCTCCTTTTCCTCGAAAGCTCTCTGCTTGACCACATTCAAGAGTGAGTCCATACGTCTCAAGAGTAATGCTGAGACCTTTTTGAGGGTCACCGCCAAAGCAGTGTCTAGGAGATCGGACGAGGTCATTCCCCAGTGAAGCCATCGAGCCTCGGGACCGATCTTCTCGCTGACGTTCGTCAAGAAAGCGATAACGTCATGGCGAACTCCAGCCTCGATTCTCTTGATACTGGCGACCTCAAATGCCCCATGCTTGGCAATCGCCCGTGCATCCTCCATGGGAATGATGCCCTTCTGCCCCATGACAAGGGCAACGGTCGTCTCAACTTCGAGCCAACGTGCAAACTTTGCCTGCTCGCTCCAAAACACGCCCATCTCCGGTAATGTATATCGCTCGATCATTCCATCTCCTTTGAGTTCCTCTTTTCCATCTCGTCGATGATCCCAGGCTCGACTCAGCCCCGAATCAGGTGTAGACTTCTTTCGTTCACGCGGCAAATGGACACAGGAGGTCGTTCCATGGAGATCAAGACGCGCACAGCCCTCCTATCGCTGTGCGTCGCATTTTCCCTGGCCCTACTCAAGGCAGTGGCCAGCATCATGACCGGCTCCATCTCCTTGTTGGCATCGCTGGCCGACAGCATTTTGGACTTGTTCGCCTCTTTTCTCAATTACATCGCCATCCGGACATCTCTGGTGCCGGCTGACTTCGAACACGCCTACGGCCATGGCAAAGCCGAAAGTCTGGCGGGTCTTTTTCAGTCGATGATCATTGGTGGCTCCGGCATCTACCTCCTTTTTCTTGCCTACGCTCGCCTGCAATCGCCGGTACCGCTCGAGCACGAGGGACTTGGACTTGCGGTCATGCTCATTTCCATTGTCGCCAGCCTGCTGCTGGTCCGACACATGCGCCGCATCGCCAAAGAAACCAATTCGGTTGCCCTGGCGGCCGACACCGCCCATTACGCCACGGATGTCCTGGCAAACCTGGGCGTCATTCTCTCTTTGATTCTCAGCCGCTATTTTTCGTTGCCCATCGCTGATCCCGTCATCTCCATCCTCATCGCCACCTACGTCCTTTACTCGGCATGGGAAATCCTCCGCTCCAGTATCGACGAGCTCATGGACCGGCAGCTTCCAGACGAAGAAATCGAAAGGATCGGAGCCGTTGTCAAGGGGTTCAGCCCCGACATCATTGGGTTGCACGACCTCCGCACACGGCAAGCTGGCGGAAGAGTCTTTATCGACCTGCACCTAGACATCCCGCGGGAACATACGTTCGTCCGGGCACACCACACGACCGAAGCAGTTGTGGAAGCTCTCCTGGAAGCGTTTCCTGGCGCCATCGTCATCGCGCACTCCGATCCCTACCCCGGAGATCCGGCCAACGAAACACGCGCACTTCCGGCCGAGCATGCCATGAGCTTCCAAAACCAAGAAAACTGAAGGGGCGGTGGGGAATCTGCTTCCAAGGTGGACTCTGTCAAAACCCCCATCCGCAGGGGCCTCATCTTAATTGTTGAGCGGTGGATCGACGTCGTTGCAATGGTAGAGGGTAAAGCTGCCGAGCATCTTGATGGCGGGAGTCAGCTCAGGGTGCAGCTCTTGCTTTTCGTGCATCTTGCTCTTGGCCAATGCCAGGTCGGAGCAAGCCGACCGATTCCACAACAACCGCACCTGCTGGAGCAAGAAGAGCGGCTCATCCCGGGACGCTTCCAGCTCGATCTGTGCCTGAGACAGGGTCGCAATTCCTTCCGTTAGCTTGGCCGCCCGCTGCTCGGGCTTCTTCATGGCCATTGCCTGGCGAAGGGAGAGGTCCGCGGCAACGGTTGCTGCTTGCTGAAAAACAAGCACCCAGAGAGGCGGGTTTGCCGAAGCCAGGTTCTTTTCGCCCCACTCAATGCCGCCAAGGATTTCCTTTTCTCGTGCATCCATGGGGCTTCCGTTGGCAAGGCTTGCCCGAAGCATCGCCATTTGGAGCGATGAATCCGATCCATGGAGCTGTTCCAGTGTCGTGGGCTCGCCCTTCAGCTTGTTTTTGGCGTCGATGATCATCAGCCCCAATAGAGAATCGCGGCTGGGGCTCCCGAGACCGGCCACGCACGGGGAATCCTCCAGGGCCCGGCAACTTCGCGCCAAAAGCAGCCGAATCGCCTGGTCAATGGATGGATCGACCGCGGCGCGGGCGTCCTGAGCTACTTTCAGAGCCTGCTCGAAATTGCTGCGAGCCGCCAGCAAGAAAACCCTCGAAAACAGATCCATGACATAAGGATCCCAGAATCGGCCATCCGTTGCTTGACGCCAATTCAGGCGCGTCATCACCTCAAAGGCGAGTTTGGGCGCCTGGCCCCGCAGCCTGGCATAAATTCCCGGAGCTCCCGCTACCGTCAAGAAAACCTTGGCTACCTCCGCATTCCCCGAAAGAAGCGCGGCCCAAGCGCCATCGGCGTTTTGTTTGTCAAGCCAGTTCTCCAGATTGGCGGTCTCTTTCCGGCCTTTGGCGGCAACAAGGCTTTTCCAGAACGACACCCCTGGAAGCCCGACCTTCTCAAGATAGCGCCCCGCCTTCTCCCACTGCCCCAGATAGGCGGCGGCACGGGCTGCCACAAACCGTTCTTTCTCCTCCAGCGGCTTACTGAATCCCTTCTTGACGCTCGCCTCTAATATCGAAAGGTAACCCTGGTCCAATTCTGCTGTAAGCTCCGCGCATTGGCGCATCCAAACACCGAGAACCAAGTAGGCGCGACCAAGGCCGATATCACGGGAAAGGCGCCATTCAGCCCCCTTCGCATCGAGGGCCGAAAAATGGGTGACCGCGTCACGGAGATCGCCGTCGAAGAGAAGCTGATAGCCAGGCTCGAGATCGCCGTCCACTGTGGCGTAGAGAACATCGTAACCGGCCATGGTTCCAAGTTGAGGAGCGACGCCAGCTTCCGGGGAATCGACACTGGGTTGCCGACGGCTCGAAGCCACCTCCCCATGGTCCTGTACGGCTTCGGTATCGGATTGGCAACCTGTTGTCCCCAGGAGGGCGGCGGCAAAAATCGAAAGGGCGACGAAACGTGAGAATCGCCAGCGTCTTGGCTTCATGGCTATCGCACTCCTCAGTGATGAGATGGTTTGCCCGAATCCCAGTGGTCCCTGTGAAACTCTGACAATAGGATAACATTCTATTCCAAAAGATGTTTGCTGGGAAGCCAAAACAGGTCAAGGAAGCTTGCCTGTCTGGAGGTGAGCTCTGGGATCTTGCCCAAAAATTGCAGGCCAAGGAAGCTTGCCTGTCTGGATGTGAGCTCTGGGATCTTGCCCAAAGATTGGATCAGGTACCTTGGTTAGGTTAGTATAGGAAATACCTGAATCACGATCCTTTTGAAGGGCGATGGCCATTCTCTTTGGCACTGGAGTCCTCGTATGCGCCGACCAAAGGCTCCCCACCCGCAATACCCGCCACAGGTAGGTGCAGGCTCGCCTGGACAAGTGGATCGCCAATCCAAGTCGTCTGACCCCGAAAGCGCTCCCCTGCCCAAGAAGAACAGGGACTCGGAAACCCGATGGACGCCTGCGGGCCCAATTGAGATTCCTCCCGGTACAGAGACACAGCCCCTGGATCTGGAACCACACCGCCAGCCGAAAACAGACTTTTCCTCCTCGGAACCAGGACCGATCGACTCGGAGAAAGGCGAAGACTCCGGGCCTTACGAATTCGAGCCTCGCGTTGGCTCCGGACCATACGACTCCGAGACACGCATCGGATGGTCGAATCCTACCGATCCATCTCATCCCGCTCAGAAACACCTGGCGACGGAGAGTTGGCTGGAAGAGCTTCTCCTTCCCCCGCGTAGAAGCAATCAACACATTGAGCTCCCGACCTTTGTTCCGGGGGAGATCCTGGCTGGTCGCTATAAGATCGTGCGCCTCATAGCCCGCGGCGGCATGGGGGAAGTCTACGAAGCCGAAGACATGGAACTTCTGGAGCGGATAGCCCTCAAGACCATCCGTCCCGCCATTGCAGGCCGCAAACGGACGCGGGAACGCCTCAAACGCGAAATCCACCTGGCCAGGCGAGTGATTCACCCCAATGTTTGTCGGATTCTGGAGTTCTCCCACCACCGCCTGCCCCCCATTGGAGGCAACAAAGAGGGTCAAGACTTCCTTTTCCTGACGATGGAGCTTCTTGAAGGAGAAACATTGTGGCGATGGTTGAAGCGTACGGGCCGTTTGAGCCTCCCCGAAGCTCTTCCTTTGATCGAACAGATCGCCAGGGGCTTGGAAGCTGCCCACGAGGTTGGCGTTGTCCATTGCGACCTGAAGAGTGAAAATATTCTTCTCATCAACAGCGGGAACGTGCCCGCGCCTCAAGACGAAGAACAGCCTCAAGCCCTCTCCGCCGATTCCGCCATGCTGCGGGCGGTGATCATGGATTTCGGAGTGGCGCAAACCAGTGCAAACGACGACAGTTTTGCCGATCTCCTGGGGTCGAGCGATGTCATGGGAACTCCGCCTTCCATGGCGCCGGAACAGATGGAAGGCGAACCGATCACGGCCGCCGTGGACATCTATGCCCTGGGAATCGTCATGTTCGAGATGGCTACGGGCCGACATCCCTTCGCCAAGCACTCCTCGAACCTCCGGGAGCTTCGGAAGCAAAAAGATTCTCCACCCTCCGCGCAAGAGATTGTCCCGGATCTGGCCCTCTTGTGGGATAGCGTCATCCAACGCTGCCTCGCTCCCAACCCCCTCCATCGCTATTCCACGGTTCAAGAGGTTCTGGAGACCCTGAAAGCGACTCGTACGCCGGACCGTGACCAAAAGAATGAGAAGCCCGGAAGGCGGCATGTAACTCCTTGGAGCGCGACCGCCGCCTTGTTCCTCCTGCTCACGACTAGTCTGTTTTGGGGCTGGTTTCAAAACAGGGGCACCGAAAGGGAGAGCGTTACACTGGTTGCCCGCTCGGCCAATGGCCGGCAGGCGGCGGCGATACTCGGATTCCGTGACCTTTCGGGACACTCGGACAATGCATGGCTTTCCACCGCACTCTCAGAGATGCTTGGCACCGAGCTTGGAGTGGGAAACACGCTCCGAATCATCAGCGGCGAACAGGTGGCGCAGGTCAAGAGGCAGCTCGGCCTGGCCAAGGCCGAGGATTTTTCCAGAGAAAGCCTTGATCGGCTCCACCGGAACCTTGGCGCGGAATGGCTCGTCCTGGGTTCGTATCTCGTCCTCGATTCTTCATTGACGGGCGGCGGCAAGGAAAACGCGAAGCTCAGATTTGATCTTCGCGTTCAGGAAATGCCCGAAAACGAGACCGTCGTGCGCCTCGCCAACTCCGGTAGCGTCGCCGATCTTCTTGGGCTCATCGAAAATGTCGGCAGCGAGCTCAGACATGAGCTCGGAGTGAAAGAACCACCTCGGGAAGATCGGGAAACGGTTCGTGCGTTGCAGCCCCGCAAGCCCGAAGCGCGCCGGCTTTATGCCGAGGGACTCTCTAGCCTCCGCTCCCTGGATGCCCTCGGGGCTCGCAGACTTCTGGAAAAGGTCGTGAAGATCGACCCGGGTTTTCCTCTTGCCCATTCGGCGCTGGCGGAAGCCTGGTCATTCCTGGGATACGATAAAAAGGCAGTGAATGCGGCAAGGCGGGCCTTCGAGCTCTCGGACGGTCTGGCCAGGAAGGAGAAACTGTTCGTCGAAGGCCGCTACCATGAGATGGCGCGGAATTGGGACGCGGCCACCAAGAGCTACGGAATGCTGTTTGACTTTTTCCCCGATGAAATCGACTACGGCCTGCACTTGGCGGCAGCTCAAACAGCAGCGGGCCAGGGGGCCGAAGCCCTCGAGACGATCGCCGCGCTGCGGAGGTCCCAGGCCGGCACGGCGGATGACCTGCGTTTCGATTTTGCCGAAGCCGAAGCGGCCTCGGCTCTCTCTGATTTCAAGCGGCAGCTCGAGGCCATCGACAAAGCCACACGGCGAGCCCGGGAATCGGGCGCCGAGATCGCCGTTGCTCGCGCCAAGCTCTTGGAGTACTGGGCACGGAGAAACCTCGGGCAGCTCGATGAAGCCAAAGAGGCTGCTGCCGAGGCGAGGCGGAGCTTCGAAAAAGTCGGCGACCGAGGAGGTCTCGCTCGGGCCCTCAATGCCCTCGCCACCCTGCTTTCGGATAGCGGTCGGCTAGATCAAGCCAAAGAGACGGAACAGCGTGCCCTGAGAATATTTCGAGAGCTTGGCGATCAACGGCGAATCACCTGGTCCTTGAACAATCTTGCCAATGCCCTACGCATTCAAGGATCCCTTTCCAAGGCGGAAGAACTCTATGAAGAAACCTTGCGGATTTGTCGTGAGATCGGGGATCGTACCGGGGAAGGCCGCGCTCTCAAGAACTTGGGGATCGTCTACCGCATGCAGGGAAAGATGGCCCAAGCCATGGAGACGACAAAACTCTCTGAAAATACCCGCCGGGCGGTGGGGGATGGGCGCGGCATCGCCCAGGCACGGATGAATCTTGCCGTCATCCTTTCGGAACAAGGGGAGCTGGACGGGGCTGAGGCGCTGTTCACGGAGTCCCTGGAGCTGGCCCAACGGATCAGCTATCAATACACTGTGGCCGATTCGCTCTTCGGCCTGGCCCACATCGCGATGGTTCGAGGCCGACTGCCGCAAGCCCGGAAGATGCACCAGCAGGTCCTTGATCTCCGGAGCCGTCTGGGGGACCGCTGGAATACGGCTCGCAGTCAGATTTCCCTTGCCGTGCTGGCACTGGCTGAAGATCGGCCCGAGGTGGCCGGGTTCCTGGCCGGGGCCGCATCTGAGGCATTGGCTCCCGTCGGTGCGGCTCTTCGGATGGAAGCATTGAGAACTTTGTGCCTCTCGCTCCTCAACAGGGGCCGCTTGGAAGAAGCTAGAGCAGCGCTGGGGCAGGCTTCCGCCCTGCTGACCAGTACCGAGCAAAAAAACTTTCGCTGGGGATTCGCGTTGACCAAGGCAACACTGCAAGCAGCATCCGAAGGCGCGACCGGTCGGCATCAAGCGATTCGCGATCTGGAAAAGCTCCTTGGGAGCTGGCCTGAGAAAACCTATTACGGCCTCCGTCTCGAAGCGCGGCTGGAGCTTGCCCGCTTGAAGCTCACGGTGGAAACCGAGGGAGCGCGACACGAAATCGAAATGGTGGCGGTCGAGGCTGGTGAAAAGGGTTTTAGCCTCCTGGCAAAACGCGCCGGCAAGCTCTCGGCTCCCTAGCAGGCTTCCAACGGGTCCCGAAATCTTCCGAAAAAACTGTCGGCATAGGAAGAAGGGCCACGCCAGATGCGTTTGGCCACGGTTTCCCCCAAAAAGGGTGGCTGGAAAACTCGGTGGTGCTCCGGACTCAGGGCAGTGGATCAAGAGCGGCGACAATGGCGAGTGGCGGCGGACGGATTGCCGCCGGCGCGAGCGGAACGTAACTCAAAGAAAGGAAAACAATCTGCTCGGATTGCGTCCCGCGGGAGTTCAACCACCGAAAAGCCATGTCCCTTGTCCCCCTGAACACGGAGAATGTCAGACGATGTCGATTTTGGGTAACAGCCAGATTATGAAGGAGATCAAAGCTGGGCGAATCCAGATTGATCCGTTCGATGAGCGACTCGTGGGACCGGCCTCCATCGATCTGCGTCTCAGCAACGCGTTCCGGGTCTTCGTGCGGTTGCCCACGGCGGTAACGGTGGACAACGGAACCGATTTCAAGTGCTACACTAAGGGATTGTGGCTTCAAAATGACGAGCAAATCGTTCTCAACCCGGGCGAAACCCTCCTGGGCATCACTCACGAGAAGATCACGCTTCCAGACGATATCTGCGGTTGGCTCGAAGGGCGCAGCCGGTTTGCGCGAATGGGTCTCCTGGTCCACATATCAGCAAGTTTCATGCAAGCTGGCATTTCGAACCACCAAGTGCTGGAGATGAGCAATTTTGGGCACATGCCCTTAAACGTCTATCCTATGACGCCCATTTGCCAGTTCGTGTTCCAGCGGATGGAGGGAACGGGGCATTACAGCGGAGTCTTCGAAGGGCAGACCCCTGAGACTTTTTGGAAGGGATAAAGTTGAACAGGGATAAAGTTGGTGACTCTATGGCGTAAACCTCCGGATCGCGGGCAATCAAAGGCGAACGGCACGCACTTGATCGGCTCTAAATCGGGCCGCCGGGCGGTACGACGAAGCGACAAACAATCGACATTCCGGTCTCTATGGGTCCTTGGCATGGGGAAGCCGCGTTTGACTGAAAGTTGGATTATAGGGAATGATTTAAATAGATACCTTTCATTCCCTGAGCTTGGCGGGTTCAATCCCTCAGCGTGCTGATCCCTTTCCCCCCTCCTGATTTGGGTCTACCGATGTGTACCAACTGCGTATTCTTCGCCCAATAGAGCTTGCTCGAACGATCAAGCTCGACGCTTCCACCATAACCATTGGGACGGACGCCTCCAATTCGATTTCGCTGCCAGGCGGAAACGCGACGAAAGTGTCGCGAATTCACGCTTTGCTCGACATTGATGAAAACGGGGTTCACACCGTCGATCTTAAAAGCACCAATGGGACTTCCGTGGAGCGAGTGCGTCTGGAAGCCTATTCCCCCCACACCTTGCGGCCCGGAGACATCCTCTATTTTGGAAACGTTGCCGCCACCTTGGAGACCTGCCGGGAAAGCGACAGCGATGTGGAGGAATCCCTCACAGAGGAAATGGAAACGGTCGAGGTCACCCGGATCTACCAGCAAGACGCGGCCCTGCGCCGCCAGGAAGAGTTCAGGAAGTTCCTTCAGGACTTACGGAAAAAAGGTGTTGAAGAAGAGAAGGTTCTGGACCATGCGTTGCTTGAGCTCATGCGAAGGCTCGGCGCCCAGCGCGGAGTTTTGCTCTTTCAAGAAGAAAAATGGCTGGCGATTAGGCCTGACCATGCCTGGCCGACCCTCAGATTCGAGGCCTTCGCGAATCTCTCTCATCTTGTTGAAAAAGAAAATGTAATCTTCGCAAGTCATTCCTCCCTGCTTCCCCTACCCAGTCACGGGGCACAAACGCCGACTGCTAGCGCCCTTGTGGTGCTCAAGCGCAATCCGGAAGATCGGGTCAGGGGCATCTTCTATCTCGAGGCTTCCACGGAGGATGGACGTCAGACCCTTGCGAGAAACCTGGAGATCGTGAAGCCGCTCGGAGTTCTTCTCACGGAAGAGCTCCTGGGCCAGGCATCCACACGGCGCCGCCTCACGCCCACGCTTCGGAAGCGAGCCTCTCAGGTTCTGCTTTGGGCAAGCGAGGAGATGGAAAAGGTCGTCGAAACGGCAATTCGGTATGCCAAGGCACCTGGTACCGTCTTCTTGGAGGGCGAAACAGGAACCGGCAAAGAAAAGTTGGCGGAGCTCATTCACAAGTTTTCCCATCGAGCAGAGGGCCCCTTCACTGCCGTGAATTGCGCAGCCTTCACTCCATCCCTCTTGGAAGATGAACTCTTTGGCCATAAGGTTGGGGCCTTCAGCGACGCAACCGCCCCACGACAAGGGGCCTTCGAGCTGGCTCACGGCGGAACTCTGCTCTTGGATGAGATCGGCGACATGACGATGACCGCGCAAAGCAAACTTCTCAGGATTTTGGAAGAACGGGTCGTCCATCGCCTTGGTGGTGGTCCCCCGATTCCCATCGATATCCGGATCATTGTGGCCACTCACCACAACATCCAAGAATGTATCCAGCGGGAAAGATTCCGAGACGACCTCTACTATCGGCTTCATGGCCTTCCTCTACGAATTCCTCCGCTTCGCCACCGACCACGAGACATCCTTCCTCTTTTCGACTATTTCCGTGACTCCCTTCAAAACATGCCACACACCAGGCGACTCCGCTTGACGGATAAAGCCCAGGATCTCCTCCTTTCCTACCCCTGGCCGGGCAATGTCCGCGAGCTCAAATCCGAAGTGATGAGATTGCTCACGCTTTTAGATGGCTCCCTGGTGCGCGAGGAAGACCTCAACGATGAAATCCGCTTCAATCTCGAAAGGGCCACACCATTATACGACGTTGACGGCAAACGGGAGCTCTTCCGATTCAAGCAGTCCCTCGTGGCCAAGGCCATCTCCCAAGCCAACGGAAACCGGGAGGAAGCAGCCAGGCACTTGAGGCTGCCCCGGACAACCTTCTTCAATTGGCAAAAGGCGACAAATCTCCAACGCTGGAAGCCCGGCCAGCCCCTTCCAGAACTACCCGCCGTTCAGGATCCGTGAGATCCAAAAAGTGGGTGGGTCCCCCGCCAGTGGAGACGATGGATCGGACGCTGCGGCAGGTCTCTGATGAGAGTTCCGAGTCTCGGGCATGATCGAACAATCCTGGAGCATCATTCGTCTCCTGGAGACGGAAGGCGATCCAGAAGTGGATTTTTCCACTCCCATAGAGGAACCCAAAGCCCCTCTTTCCAGTATCGGAGCGCCCCTTGGAGTTCCGTAAGGTAGTTTTGATCCAGAGGGGTCCGCAACCGCTGCTCGTCCACGAGTCGTTCCCGCCGCCACCTGAATTCCGGACTGGGCACGGTGCCCAGCGGTTCCAGGGTCCGCCCATCGAAGCGATAGCGCACAAGAAGGAAGAGCTCTGGAGAAGAACTCCCCGACTCTTCTACCTCCACAGCCAGCAGAGGTCGAACCGTTCCCCTTTCGGTGACCATTAGCTTTCGAACCGTATGGCGCCCTTCCAACAGGAATCCTCCAACGTCTGAAACAGGAAATCGGACGTAGGCCAGCTCCTGGCCCGAGGCGAGGTTCCGGTCCAGCATCTCCGGCATTCCCGGACTTCTTCCCTTGGCGGTGATAGGAAGCACGGCCAAGGTTGCGGCGGCATGCCCCTGGAGTGCGGGCTGAGTCCGAACATTCGTCCCCCCCACGATGACCTCATCGGCGCCATCGCCATCGAAATCGGCAATCTCAACACAAACCAGAGGGCCAGCATGGACGTAATCCAGGACTCTCTCTCCAGTTTTGGCATCGAACACAAGAAGAAGTCCAGGCCAACTGGAACTGTGGGAGCTCAAGACGACGATCCCTTCTCGCTCCGCCCCAAGCATTGCCCGGCGGAGCTCCAGCACCTCGTAGCTCCCCGATTCGATCCAATCGGAAAAACGAAGAGGCTTGCCGATGGGCTGTTCCCAGCGGATCTCGCCGTCGCTCCCCAACGCGACGAGGCGACTTTCAACACCATCTTTCACCGAACGAGTGACGGCCCAAAAGCCCCCTTGGGGTTCCCCCGTTACTGGAGATAATCCAAGAACTGTCTGAATGCGTTCCTCGGAAGCCACTGGGTAGTGGCGAAGAAAAAAATCCTTGGGAGATTCAGGCCGCCAAGGAATCAACCATCCCCCCAGGAGTGCCGCCGCAATAAGAAGAATGGCAAAGCCGCCGAGCCTGCCTGAAACAAGATCCTCTTTTGCGCTTGGAAGAGAGGCAACAGAAAGCTCAGGCTCCGGTGGTACCTCCAAAGGAGAAAAGCGAGCCGTTTTCTCTCCTTTCGATAGCCCGCGCCGCCTCGCCCGCTTCAAAGCAGCCGACAACGATGGCGCGTTAGGATAGCGCAAGGACCCATCCTTATCACTGGCCTTTTTCACAATCCCCACGAGAACCGCGTGCTGGCGGGAAGTCAGTTGAACTCGAGATTGGGCTAGAAGGCGCCACAAAAGAAGCCCGAGGGCAAAAATGTCCGAAGCGGGTGAGCCCCCGCCACTTCGTTGCTCCGGAGCAAAAGTCAAGCCGCGCCAAAAACGGTTCCCCCGAACAAGTTCTTTTTCCCGGGATGTTGGAGCCAGCGAATATCCGATGTCGGAGATCTTCATCTCTTCTTGTGCATCAAACAGGATATTTCCAAAACTCAGATTCCCGTGCCAGGACTGCGTGTGGATCGCCTCGACCGCGGTCAACACGGCATCCAGCAGCCCAAGAATCTCTCCAAGGGTGGCATTTGGGTGGCGTCGCAACCAGGAAGAAAGATTCCCGCCCTCCATGTACTCAAGGACGACGAAAGAGGCTTCACCGTCGGCAACCGACTCGTAAACATCGACAATCTGACGATGCTCCAAATTCCTCGTCCACTTGGCCTGCGCCATAAGCCTTTGCACCAGGGCCGAACCGTTGGGACCGGCTACCAACTCAGGCCGCACTCTCTTGATGGCCACTAGCGGGGCATGGAAAAACTCCGGATCCCGCGCCAAGTAAACCTCACACCACCGGCCTCTGCCCAGAAGCTTGACTCCCTGATACCGGTCGAATCGTACATCGATGACTTGTTCCTGGCATGCCAATTCCACCAACAACGCATCCTGGGAAAGACCGGTTCGCTCGGCCACGCGCAGCCGTTCCACGGGATTTCCAAGAACTCCCACAATTTCGGCTCTGGAGCCGAGTCCCGCATCCCCAAGAATCCGCCCGCGAAGCTCGTTCACCATGGCCCTAAAATCTACTTCCTCCATCCCCGCCCTGGCAGCCAATTGTTTGAACATTCCCCGACCGCAACAACGATTGACCAGATGGGACGGAGCGGAGCAGTCCAGCGATTGGAGCACGCGCATTAGGCGATCTCTTGGAAAAGCAGTTTTGATAGGCGGCATTGGCCTGTTCTCCCCCGGCTCTCTCCCCGTTTTCTTTCTCCCCCGGGGGGCAAAGAACCGTCTAAAGTGTTGAATGAGCTCCCTCACATCGGCGATTCAAACCGGATATCTCATGGCCAATCCGCCGCCGCTGATCCATCGTTCCACGGGTCGTCCTTGGCGACGGGCCACCTTCGACTGTTCGGCAGGTGTGAGTTCACGATCCGTGATGAGAGTGTTGTGTCAAGATGGCTTTGTCTCCATTCTCTGGCACAAATCAGACCACAATCCTTCCATCTTCTTTTGCTCCGACGCGAGGCGCCAGAATCGGGAATTTGGGTGCCAAGGACCCTTGGCGAGACTCCTTGGGAAACCGTGAAGAAAACATGATTTGTCAATGGATTGTGCAAAAAAAAATGCCGCCAGTTTCCGGTGGCCATAGCGGCGATCCGTCTTTTGGGGGAATTTCCCTACAGAATTTCCGGCGCCCATAAGTCCCAAAAGTGGGACTTATGTCCCATTCTTGGAACTTTTTTGTTGCAGAAGGTTTGCTTGACCTCCGTTGAGCATAGCGATGGCTCCTTATTTCTTAGGGCAACAGCTCATAGTGGCACACTTTGTGCCACTCGTGGAATCCAACAGAATCATGGACACGTTCAGCCTCTTGCGAGGAAGCAAAAGAAGAAACGACGATGGAGCCGGAGGAAAGTTGCCCCAATTTGGCGGAGCCGTGCGGGAACAAGGGACAAAACGGCACAGGCGGAACCCCCTGTGGAAGGTTTCTGCACCTCTTGGGAGCACCGGGTTGTATCCTTGAACAGGCTCCCGTCGGAGTGCTCGTCACGGATCTTGACGGGAAAATCGAATACGTCAACCAAACCATGCTTCTCCAGATGGGACATGGCAGGCAAACGTTGATCGGAAAAGTCTTACCGAAGTTGCTCGATGACGAGACGTGCCCGCGTCTCATGGAAGTTGTCGAATACGCCTCTCGGGGGGAGAGCACTGCCGAGACGGTTCATTGCACGCTTGTGGATTGCGACGGCGGGCCAATTCGGTTGGAGCTTGTGGTCAAACGTGGTGTCTGCGCGGGTGGCGAGGGGAAACTGATCTTCTCTAGCTTTGATGTCAGTGGGCGAACGGATCTCAAGAGAGTTGACCATGATCTGGAAAGGCGGCGCCATAGGACGCACCTTTTCGAGTCCCTCAGCACGTTTGCTGGGGGGCTTGCCCACAACATGAACAATCTGCTGACTATCGTTCTGGGAAATATCGAGCTGGCGAGCAACAGGCTCGAAAAACAGACCGAAGTCGGTCGCCACCTGGCCGCCATTCGAAAAGCGGCCCTGAAGGCGTGTTCTCTCACGAACCGAATCCTGGCATTTTCGCATATTGGGGCAATGGGCCAAGAAAAATTCGACTTTGCCAGGCTGGTCCAGGGCGCGGTGCGAGATTGTCGGAGCGGATTCCCTGACACGACAACGGTGCGCTGCCAAACTGCACGTGGCAAGATGCAGGTCGAAGGGGACCCTCATCAACTGAAGCAGGCAGTGATCGGCATATTGGAGAACGCTCGGGAAGCCATCGGTGAAGAATATGGCACGATTGGGGTTTTCCTGGACCTCGTGGATTGCAGCCGGGATTTTCTGGCATCGACCTTTGTGGATGATGGTCTCTCTGGTGGCCGCTACGTGCGTTTGGCCATCATTGACAACGGACCCGGTATGAAAGCGGAAACCTTCTTGCGGGCTTTCGAGCCATTCTACACGACCAAGCTCACGGGGCGAGGGTTAGGCCTCCCGGTACTCCTTGGCACAGTCCGGAACAATGGGGGAGCGGTGGTGCTCCAGAGCACCGTGGAGGGAGGCACGTCGGTGGAAATCTTCTTGCCGGCGAAACCTTAGAAACCGATCCAGCAGTGGAATCGATTTCTAGCGAGTGCTCCGCTTTCGGGGCTTATCGAAAACCACGCCCGGTGCGAAGAGCGTGATCCAAAGTTTGGAGACCGCTCAAGCGCCGGGATCGACTTTCCAGGGGATGACGACACTCCCGTAAGCATCGAGAGCCGTTTTCCAGGCCACTTGTAGTGTCCAGGCTCGTTCGCGGTGATCGTAAGCGTGGGTTAAGCTCGCGTCATAAACCGATGCCGTGATGCCGTACTCGCCTGGTAGAAACGGGCATGAATCGAGGTAGAAACGGACGGCCCCTTGCCCTTCAACCCGGCGAAGCTGGCATCCAAGGAGCCTCGTATTGGGTCCTGAAAGCACGGTGCCATTCTGGTGGTGGATCCCCAGTCCCATGACTGGATCCTCCACGGCTTGGTGGGCGATGTAGCCAACCTCCAGATGAAGGGGGCTTCCCGGAACAGCCCGCTCAATTTCGTGTCCCGCGGGATCGAGCAACCGGACCGATCGGATCTCTACCTCACCTGTTCCCCAGCGCTGGAAGCGATCCCTGGGTGCCGGAAGCTCTGTTCCGCGCCGGTGCTCCATCTCAGTCCGGTATGCTTCGAGAACGGTCTGAGTCGGCCCCGACAAGACCAGCCGGCCCTGATCAAGCCAAATGGCGCGGTGACAGAGTTTGGCCAGGGCATCGAGGTCGTGGGAAACAAAGAGCAAGGAGCGCCCGCTGTTGAGATATCCCACCATGTGATCGATGCACTTTTGCTGGAAATTGAAGTCGCCCACGGCCAAGATCTCATCGACTAGGAGAAGATCGGGGTTCAGGTGGGCCACCACTGAAAAGCCAAGCCTCGTCACCATTCCGGAAGAAAAGTGGCGAACGGGAGTGTCGATGAGCTCGCCGAGGCCGGAAAACTCGCGAATTTCTTCAAAGCGGCCCTCGATCTCCTTCGCTCCCAGGCCCAAGATTGCCCCATAGAGGTGGACGTTTTCACGTCCCGTGAGATCTGGCTGGAACCCGGCCCCAAGCTCCAGCAAGGCGGCCACTCTTCCCGCAACGCGGACAGTTCCCCGGTCGGGGGGATAGATCCCGGCAATGAGCTTGAGTAAAGAGCTCTTGCCTGAACCATTCGCTCCAATGAGTCCTATGGTTTCCCCGGAGCGGATCTCGAAGCTGACATCTTGGAGCGCCCAAAAGATCTCAGATCTCCGGGCTCCCCGCAGCCAAAGAAGGGCTCTCTCCTTGAGAGTAGAAGTTCGCCCGAAGCGACGGCGATAAGAGAGACCGACATTTTGGAAGTTGCATAGCAAAGCGGGAGACATCAAAGCTCCTTGATGGCAGCGGCCTCGCTGCGGCAAAAGATGGTTGCGCCTCCCCAAAAAGAGAGGAGCGCCGCAGCCACAAAAACTCCACACCATGAGAGGGGCGGCGCTGGCATTCCCAAAATGAGCCAGCGATAAAGACCGACAGCGCCCGACATGGGATTCAGACCAAGCCAACCGCCGAAGGGAAGGTCGAGTACCAGGGAAGCCGGATAGAGGACAGGGCTAAGGTAAAACCAAGCCTGAAGTACAACCTCCACAATGGGCAGCAGATCCCGAAAAAAAACCGTATCGACGCTCAAAACAAGAGCAAGACCAAAAACGAAGAGCCAGTGAAAAGCCAAGAGAAGGGGCAAAAAAGCCAACAATGGGCCAGGAAGTTGGCCGAAGCAAGCCATGACAAGGCCAAAGACCAGCAGAGAAAGAAGAAGATCGACAAACTGCACGATGACGCTGCTGGCGACGAGAAGCTCCCGGGGCAAACAAACTTTCTGGAGAAACGTACCCTGTTCGATGAGAACGTGGTTTGCCCGCTCCAGACTCCGGGCCGTAAAGAGCCATGGAAGCAACCCGGACAGCAAGAAGAGTGGGTACGCGACAGGTGTCTCAATCCGGACGATGAGTGAAAAGACAATGCTGTAGACTGCCATGAGAAGAAGCGGCCCCAGCAGCGACCAAAAAAAACCCAGGGCCGAGTGACGGTATTTGAGCTGAAGATCTCGGACAACGAATCGCCGGAGCAACCAGCGATGCCCCCACAAATTCCCGAGTAACCGCCAGCCCGAGCGGCGGCCTTCAAGGGCTGGTGGCCGAAGACCAGGGGGTTCCGCTGTCTGA
>JAJRTK010000205.1 GCA_024278345.1 bacterium
GATCGATTCCAATCACTTTACCCATGAGAGGTTAGCCTCCTGTCCTATGCGCTAGATTCTTCATCACCTTTGAGACTGGCCTGACCTGGCTGCCCCCGTCGCTCGACGTCCGGATGCCGAGGTTCCTCTACATTTCCCTCTGATGCGCAGGGCAAATGCTCAGGTTCCACGGCACTCTCGGAAAGATCCTCAGGCGCCGGCAAGAGGGAAGACGGTCTCTTTGCCACCGCGACCATCGACTGCCGTATCACTTTATCCTGCAGGAGATAGCCGCGCCTGAAGTCTCGAACGACGGTATTCTCGGGCAGCTCACTCCCCTCCTCCATCATCACGGCCTCGTGAATGTTGGGATCAAAAGGCTGTCCAACCGCTTCGATTGGTTTCAAACCAAACTTCATGAATACATTCATCATTTGGGCAAAGATCAAGTCAAAGCCCTTCACAAAACTTGCATCGATCTTGTGGTCGGCGCAACTCTTGAGTGCAGCTTCAAAAGCATCGGCGACCAACAGCAGTTCTTTCAGGAGCTTTTCATTGGCGCTGCGGATCAATTCCGTCCGTTCTCGGCGCACGCGCTTCTTGAAATTGTCAAACTCCGCGTGCAACCTCAAAACCCGCTCCCCAAAGTCGGCAATCTGCGCATCCTTCTGCCCCAGTGCCTCCTCCAACTCGCGAACTCTTTCTTCCTGGAGCGCCAGCGAAGACTCTTCGACGCCCAAAAAATCCAGTTCTTCTGAATCGAAGCCCTCCAGAGCCTCCGCCTCCAATTGGCCCGCGCCAACATCTCTTGCCCGCTGGCTGGCCTGAGCCTCCCGCGCCAACCGGCCAAGATCGGGGATCTCCCCCGGCTCCTCCACGACATCCGCTTCCACGGAATCCTCCGACGTTCCATCCGCCACTTCTCCGCCATCAGCCTCGAGGGCCGGCTCGGAAAACACCGCCCCAGCCTCAACGTCCACCGACATCCCTCCAGAAACAGCGGCCCCCAGATCCGCAAGAACAGAAGTAGCCCCCTCCTCTTTGGCCTCGGCACTCCTCGGGGCCTCCACCGATTCTTCAGGTTGACTCCCGGCGGCAGATCCAGTCGAGACCACTTCACCGGCGCCCTCCAGAGCGGCCGCCCCCCCCGCTGCACCGCTCCCGACTTGCAAACCATCGGGTTCAACGGTCTCCGATGCCACGAGCGGCTCTTCCACCGCCGGGGGTTTCTCTTCCCTGGAAAGATCCGAAGTCAACGCATTTTCCCGCGGACTGGCGGCCTCCGTTTCCTCCACAAGCCCCCCGGAACCTGCCTCCTCGGCAAGTTCGGCGCCCAGAAGCTCATTGTCCAACCGTTCCACGACCGGGGAGGAAAGCCCGACCCCATCGCCGACAGCACCGCCATCTATCAACTCACCCACCACGCGATCCTTCACGTTTCGAATCTCCTTGCTCTATCAAAACCTCACTGTCAACAAACTCGGAAAATATCTATGTCATCGATGACTCACCTTCCGCGGACAGATCTTCCCTCGAAATGAACCGAGTCAACATCTGGCCCGCAAACCCAACCCAAGCGGCGATCTTCGGATAGTTCATACGCATCGGGCCCACAACCCCCACGGTGCCGACATTCCGGCCATCGTATTTGTAGGAGGCCGATACCAGCGTGAAATCTCGAAACTCTGGGAGGTCGAGCTCCGAACCAATGAGAACTTCGATGGAATCATTCTCCACACAAGAATTGAGAATCTCCAAGAGATGAGATTTCTGTTCAAAAGCCCCGTAGATCTGGCGCATTCTATCGATATCCGCAAACTCAGGCTGCCCCAGCATCTTCGCCGTGGAACCGATGTGAAGGTCATCCGCCGCGGCATCGCTCCCAAACGCCTGCCGAGCCAGATCAAAAGCATCTTTTAACATCTTGTCGTAAAGATCCTTGTCCTCCCGCATCCGGGTTAGAAGAAGCTCCTTGATGGCACTCAACGGGAGACTCCCGAGTTCGTTGTTTAGCAACCGACTGATTTTCCGAAGCTTTCCCTGCGACAGCTCCACCCTTGTCTGCACCACCTTCTGGTGCACCAGCCCGAATTCCGAAACGAAAATCGCCAACACACGACAACCATGCAAATGGACAAACTCGATGTGCTTAAACACGGTGCGACCGATGTCCGGCAGTGTAAAGACCGCGGTGCATCCCGTCTCCGCGGAGAGGACACTGGACGTCTGTTCCAGCAGAATTTCCGGCGGTACCTCATTTGAAATCCGCGAAAGGAAAATTTGACGCTGGTTCGGGGTTAACAAGACATCGGAACCCATGACCAAGCGATCGACATAAATCCGATACGCTAAGTCAGTTGGCTGGCGCCCCGCCGACGTGTGCGGCTGATAGAGAAACCCCATTTCCTCCAGATCCGCCATGGCGTTTCGAAGTGTCGCCGGTGACAAGCGCCGATTCATTTGTTTCGAAAGCTGCCTGGAACTCACGGGCCGGGCCGTCTCCACATAGAGGTGGATGATGCTTCGCAGCACTTCAAACTGGCGTGCCGTCAGTTGTTCGTAGCACAAATGCCTGATAGCCAATGCCAGAAACCTCCACAAGAAAATCGATCGGCAGCCCACGGTCCACGTCGCGGATGTTGTTGCTTTGAGTGGATCAGTGTACACCCATTTTAATCATTTTAACCATACCAGACTATCCTCCGAACTCGAACAACTTCAAGATCGGAGCAAAACTGTCCAATTGTTGCCACCGCCTCTGTTCATTGTAGGCCAGAATTGGGAAATCTTCGCCACATCCTATCTTGGCATTGCGACGCCTGGGCAAATCCGAGTCGTTTTCTTTTTCGAGATTCTTCCCCGAAACCGCCCCACGTAGCCATTCACCATGCTCCTCGAACAAGTTTCTACAGCCGGCAGCCTCCTTCGCACCCTTGCTGGATTGCTCGCCCTGAATCTGCCTCTCTTCCTTGGGGCTTGGCTGGGAAGCCGAATCTGCTCCGCCTTCATCCCCAAGGCCAAAAGCCCACCCTTCTCCCAGGCCTCCGCGCCCCAGCAGTTTTGCCACGGCATCGTCATCGGCTGGAGCCAGCTCGTCCTTACTTTCGTTTTCCTTGGAAGCGTCGGCGTTCTCAGCTTTTGGACGGCAACGGGTCTCCAATGGCTGGCGCTCTTGGGCTGGATTCTCCTCTCCCGGAGGATCCCAGAGCCCGGCGAAACCCAAAAGACTGCCACCGCTGGAAAACTACCTGCCCTTCCGGGCTCCCAAACCGAGGTGAGCGCGGTATGGGGAAAAACAGCCCACCGGCGGAGGCGAGCGCTTGCCGGATGGAGCCTCCTAGTCCTTGGCTTGACTCTTGGACCCTGGTTTCAACAACTTTCCATGCCCCCTGTCATGGAAGATAGCCTTACCTACCACATGAGCTTCCCGGCAGAATGGCTGGAAAGTGGCGAAATCCGGATGCCAATCCAGCACGACGCCGACATGGGGCCCACCTACTACCCGTTCGCCGGAGAAGTTCTCCTGGGCTGGTGGATGCTGACGTTCGGGAGCGATCAATTCGCCACGGGCAGCGGGATTCTCTGGATTCCGGTTCTTTTGGCGGCTCTCTTGGCGGCGACGGGCTTGCTTGGATGCGGTTCCTCCTCGGCGGCGGCGGCATGGGCTTTCTTGGCGACTTCTCCCCTGGTGGTCTGGCTCACTCTGGTTGCGTTCAACGATCTGGCACTCACCGCGGCACTCCTGCTGGCCCTAGCAACGGCCCTGCAATTTTGCCGGAATCCCGGCTGGGTGACGGCGACCCTCTCAGGAGCAGCCCTGGGGCTCGTGGTGGGAACAAAATACTCCGGGCTGGCCTTTGGGAGCGGGGTCGCCTTGATCGCCCTGGCTGGGCTCATCCAAGAAATCCTGTCCAACGGGATGAAGAGAGCCAGCGCCCTCGCCCTGGCCATGGGTGGAACAGGCTTGGCCATAGGCGGATATGCCTATGCGCGAAACCTTCTTCTCACGGGCAGCCCGATCTATCCGGCGCATCTTGAGCTCTTGGGTTTCCGGGTCTTTGACGGGCTCTATGGTGTCCAGAACTGGCTGGCACACCCCCACCACCAATTCGACTGGCGGAAGTTTCTCCTGACAGCACCGGGTGCGGCTCGCTTCGGCTGGCCCGCCATCTGGGGTCTCCCGCTCCTGGCAGCGGTTTCGGCGGTTCTTCTCCTCCTCCGGAAGAAAGTTCTCCTGCTTCTGCCTCTGGCGGCTGGATTCATTGGGCTGGCAGCCTTTTGGACCAGTTCCCCCTACCGCCACGATCCAAGATTCTACATTCCCGTGCTGGCCCTCATGGCGGCGGCGGCAATCCCGGCTCTCGACGCACTTTCCAGGCGCACTGGCCGCCTCTTCGAGATCCTCTTCATCCCGGCACTCCTGGCCTGCTTCGCCCGGGCCGAATCCGGCCTGGGCTCCCAAACCCAGTATCTGGTCACCGGGGGACTGCTTCTCCTCTGGGCTTTCCTGCCAACCCGCACAGCCAGAATGCTCACCGGAAAAACCGCCACGGCGTGCGCCCTGGGAGCGGCGATTCTCGGACTCGCCCTGGCCCAGCCCAGCTACCTCGAAAACCGTTCCGCGCGGTGGGAAACGATCTACGCCCGGCAACGGGGCAAGATATGGTCCGCCGTCCACCGCATCAGCCCGCCGGGCGGCCTCACCGTCGCGGCCGCGGGAACGAGCAATACCTACCCGCTCTACGGAGCCGACCTCCGAAACCGGGTTCTCTTCGTTCCCAGAAACTCCCATGGCCGAAGCATCGCCTATGGTTTCGGCTACCCGTTCGGCTCCCCCTTCGACAATCCCACTCCCCAGGCCTGGCTCAAAAACCTGGAGGCTCTCGCCGTCGATCTTTTGGTTCTTGGTCCAGGGCGATGCCCCGAGCGCGCCTGGATCCGCGGCAATCCCACGCGGTTCCACCTGGAGCTGCAAGCCGGTGGATACTCCCTCTATCGAGTGCTCTGACCAAACAACGAACCCTTGACCTTCCCAGAGCCGGAGCTGCTCCATGAACCCCCTTCCATTCAATATCGTCCTTTTCCAACCTGAAATCCCCAACAATACCGGGGCCGTGGGCCGGATCTGCGTGGGAACCGGCAGCCTCCTCCACCTGGTTCGGCCGCTGGGGTTCCGGATCGACGACAAGGCGGTGCGCCGAGCCGGGCTCGATTACTGGAAGGACGTCGAACTCCGGGTCCACGACAGCCTCAAGGAAGCCCTGGCCACGGCGGACCGGGTCCACTACTTCTCGACGAAGGGAGCCAGGCTCTACACGGACTGCTCGTTTCAGCCGGGAGACTATCTGGTCTTCGGCCGCGAAACGGCCGGCCTTCCCCGGGAGCTCCTGGCCAGGCGACGGGAAGACAGCTACACGATTCCCATTTGGGGCCCCATCCGTTCCCACAATCTTGCCAACGCGGTGGCCATCATCATCTATGAGGCATTCCGGCAGGTGGGCTTTCCGCCCAAAACGGGAGACCTTCCATCAGCGGGACAGATGCCCTGATTCGGGGCTAAAAGGCGACTGGCGCCGGCCGGATGGCCGGCGACGGGAGCGGACACAACCAAAAGAAAAGAAAGCGGGCCTCGGTCATGGTACCGGCCACGGTTCAGATTTCAGACGCCGCCCCGGGGCTTCCAGCCCTGGAACCCGGCGGAGGCTCCGCCTCCGGACCTCCGCTGGGAGCGCCGCTCCCAGACC
>JAJRTK010000206.1 GCA_024278345.1 bacterium
CTGGTGCGCCAGCCGGCTCACGATGCCCACCAAAGGAATGTCGGGGCGATCATCGAGGTTGCAAAGCCGCTGAAGCTGCTGCTTGCAAATCGCCTTTCCAGACATGTCGGCAAGACTGTAGCTTGCCGGAATGTGAGGGTCTATCTCCGGGTTCCAGAGCGTTTCGTCAATCCCGTTGAGGACGCCGAACAGATCGGGGCTCCGATCCCGTAGCACGCCGTCGAGGTTGTGCCCGTAACGGGGCGTCTGGATCTCGTTGGCGTACGTCGGCGAAACCGTCGTCACCAGTGTCGAATGGTAGATCCCGCCCTTCAGAAGATTGATCTTCCCATACGCTTCCAGACTCCGGTGATGAAACTCGTCTGAACTAAGACCTGTCACCGGTAGCTGCTCCGACGAAAACCAACCCTGGTACCCAAGGTTGTGGATCGTAAAGATACTCGCGGTCTCCCCGAAAACCCCGGCTCGTTCCACCGTGTTCAGATAGACCGGGCAGAGACCCGTGTGCCAGTCGTTGCAGTGGATGAGATCGGGGATGAAGTCCAGGGCCCGGCAGAGCTGGAAGGCGCCTCGGCAAAGAAAGGTAAACCGCTCCAGGTTGTCAGCGTAGTCCCACGGGTCGCCATAAACGCCCGACCTGTTGAAATAGTGGTCGTGCTCCAACAGATAAACCGGCCCGACGCCAGGCGGCAGCTCCGGCTCCAAAACGGCGCACCACTGTTCACCCAAACCCATGGGAACGCCCAAGGGCGACGGATGCCGGCGGACAGGAAAGGGGATCGGCCCACGGTGCCTGGGCAACACCGTTCGCACGTCATGGCCGCGCCGGGCCAGGGCAATGGGCAGGTCCCGGATCACCTCGGCCAGGCCACCCGTCTTGGAAAAGGGCGCGCCTTCCGAAGCAATGAAGAGAATCTTGAGTTTCCGTGCCATGAGTTTTTCTCGTCGGTCCAGCGGTGGAAAGAGGGCAAGGGCACTCCAAATCCAAGAGGCCCGCCTCCTTTTTTAATACCCTGCAGAGTGGCAAGAAATCGAGCCCGTGGCAAGTCCGGAGATGTTTTGCGACCGCGACGCCTTGCCTCCGAACTGAAGCTGGTAAAGATGCCAATAAAGGCCCCGGTTGCGCAGCAACTCGCCGTGCGTCCCCACTTCCTGTATGCGCCCGTGGTGAAGGACCACGATCTTGTCCGCCCGCCGGATTGTCGAAAGCCGGTGAGCGATGACCAAGGAGGTCCGGTTTTCAAGCAGCCTGTCCACCGCGGCTTGAATCTTCGCCTCCGTCCGCGAGTCTACATTCGCTGTCGCCTCGTCAAGGATCAGGACCTCAGGGTCCAGTGCCAGGGCACGGGCGAACGAAAGAAGCTGAAGCTCGCCAGAGGAAAGACCCGCACCCCGTTCACCCAATTCGGCCTCAAACCCACCAGGCAGTGACTCGATGATCTCCGTCGCCTGAACCGCCCGAGCGGCCTCTCGCACCGCCCGTGCCGTCACCTCCGGGCGACCCATGGAAATGTTCAGCTCCAGCGGCCCCGAAAAGAGAAACACGTCCTGAAGTACCAGGGCAAACCTCGACCGGAGATCCGAAAGCTTCAGCTCCCGCAAGTCAACGCCTCCCAGCGTGATCCGCCCATGCGTCGGATCGTAGAACCGCAAGAGCAGCTTTGCCAGCGTGCTCTTCCCAGCCCCCGTCGCTCCAACGAAAGCCACGGTTTCTCCCGGCTCGATGGCCAGATCGATCTCCTGGAGTGCATCGACTTTCGCGTCATAGGAAAAAGCCACGCCCTCGAACCGGATCGCAAGCTGCCCGCCGGGCAAGTCCCGCGGAGTTGCCGGCTCCGGCATCTTCTCCTTCACGTCCAGGAAACGAAAGACCTTCTCCGCCGCCGCCAAAGCCTGCTGGAAGACCGTATAACGCGACAACAGCCGATCCAGCGGCGCGATGAAACGGTGGACACAGTCAATCGTCGCCACAATCACACCGAAGGTCAACGTCCCCTCCGAAATCCATCGGGCACCCCACCAAAGAACAAGGGCCACCGTCAGATTCTCTCCAAGTTGCAGCGCCGCTGACAGAAAAGACGAATAGACCACCGCCTTCTTTTCGCCCTCGAGCTGCTCACCGTTGAGCCGCCTGTGCTTGCCGTGCGCCCAGGCTTCCGCCCGAAAGCCCTGGATGAGAGACATCCCCGAAATATTCTCCTGCAAGCAGCCATTGAAACGCGCCACGCTTTGCCGGAGCTTGCCATAAGTCTTTCGCAGCACCGCCCCAATTCGCACCACCAGCAACAAGAGCGGCGGCATCATCCCAAGAGTGAGCAGGGCAAGCCTCCAGTCCAGCGCAAACAGAAGCACCACAATCCCCGTCAGCATCAGCGTGTCCGCCGCAAGGATCGTCACCCCGCCCGCCACAAACTCGTTGATCACCTCCACGTCGTTCGTGATCCGCGTCATCACCGCACCCGTGGGCGTCCGATCATAAAAGGGCATCGACAGGGTCTCGGCATGGTCCATCAGCCGCCCCCGAAGCTCGTAAGTGATCCGCTGCCCCATGAGCTCCGTCACGTAGGACTGGGCGTAGCGCAGAAAAAAATCGACCACCAGCACCAGGCCATAGACCGCGCAAAGCCAAAGAAAGCCCTCGCCAAACTCCCCCGGTGCAATGTATTCGTCGATCCCGATCTTCATCATGGCCGGCTGCGAAAGCCGAATCACCGTCGCCAACGGAAGCAACATCGCCGCAAAGAAAAAAAGCCGGCGGTGGGGAAGGATCAGCTTGAAGATCCGCCCAAGCAACCAACGGTCACCCTTCATGGCGCCACCTCCAGGTTTCCCCGACTCCTTGCGCCAAGTTTTCCTGTCTGCTCACGCTTCTCCTCTCCAGGAGCGTTCCCATTCAAAGACCCCAAGGAATCGGCCGCCCACTCTCTTCTCGTTGGGTTGAGTTCCTCTCGCGGCGGCGGCAATCCGTCCGCCGCCACTCGACCATCATCGCCCAAGGGATCGGGCTCCGGCACCGAAAACAAGCACCCTTCCACTTCCTCTTCGAGCTGCTGCCGACGGACCATCTCCCGGTAGTAGACCGAAATCTCCAGAAGCTCCCGGTGCCCGCCACGGGCCGAGACTCTCCCACCTTCCAGGACCAGGATCACGTCGCAATCCCGCACCGTCGCCACACGATGGGAAGAGACGATGAGCGTCATCCCCCCAGCCCTTTCCCGGAGCGACCCCAAAATGTGCGCCGCCGTGTCCGCGTCCACCTTGCTCAGAGCATCGTCCAGCACCAGCACCCGAGGCCGTGCAAGCAAGGCCCGGGCAATGGCCACCCGCTGACGCTGGCCCCCCGAAAGCGTCAGGCCACGCTCCCCCACAACCGACTCGTATCCGTCGGGAAAACGCTGGATCTCGTTCTGGAGACCCACAAGCTCCGCCGCCGCCAAAACCTCGGCCATGCTGGCATCAGGCCGCCCCAAGGCCATGTTCTTCCGAAGGCTCGTGGAGAAAAGAAAATCATCCTGCGGCACCATGGATACCACGGATCGCGTTTCCCGAAGACCAAGAGAAGTCACGTCCAGGCCGTCGAGGAAGAGCTGCCCGGCATCAACTTCCAGCAGCCGGGCGATCTGCTTGAGAAGAGTCGTCTTCCCCGAACCGATGCCACCCACGATTCCCAAGCTCTTGCCAGGAGACACCTTGAAAGAAATCCCATCCAAAGCCCAGCCCTCCCTATGAGATCCTGAACCTTGAGGATAGCGGTACCGCATCCCCACACCCTCCACCTCGCCCCGAGCGCGGAACGGATCAAGTTGCCGGATCCGATCTGGCGGAGGGTCCGTCAACGTTTCTTCCGCTTCAAGGATCTCAGTCAACCGATCGAACGCCGCCAGGCCACGCTGGATCAGGCTCAGCGTCCAGCCCAGCATCATCATCGGCGAAACGAGCATCCCCATGTAAGCGGAGAATGCCACGAACTCACCAAGATCGATCTTCCCCTCCATGACCCGCCACCCCCCCAGGCCCAGGACCAACAGCATTGCCACGCCACCCGTGATTCCCATGAAGGGCATGAGCAGGCTCCGAACCCGGGTCTGCCCCAATGCGGCTTCCAAATACTGGTCGTTGAGCCCTCGGAATCGACGGCTCAGCACTGCCTCCATCCGGTAGGCTTGAACCACCGCCATGCCACTCACGGTCTCCTGGATGAAGGTCGAAAGGTGTGCCAGAGCTTGCTGGGTCCGGAGCGTTGCCACCCGAAGCCTTGTCCCAAGGACCCGCACGATGAGAGCAAGACTCAGGAAGGGTGCCATGGCCGCCACCGTCAGAACCAGGTCGATGGAACCCATGTAAATCAGGGCAAGCGTCAGGAAAAAAAAGAGGTTTGCCAGGCTCATGAAGCCAAATCCCGACAGCGCACGGATCAAACGGATGTCGTTGGAGGCCCGGCTCATGAGATCCCCCGTGTGACGCGTCCGGTAAAAGCTCTCAGGAAGCCGCTGAAGCTTGAGGTACACTTCGTCCAGAAGATCGAACTCTACTCGCCGGCCCGTCACCAGGATCGCCACTCTCGACGCCACGCGAACCACCGCCAGCGCCAGGGAGATCCCCGCCATCCATGCCACCAGAGAGCTAAACGGTTCACCCGCCCGCACTCGGTTGACCACGTCCCGAATGAACCACGGGATCGAAAGCTGGAGCCCGTTGGTCACGATAAGGCAGAGGGCTCCCACAAGGTAATAGCCCTTGTAGTCCCAAAGAAGGGATCGGAATCGCTGGAATCCGCGGAGTTGACGGAGGGGAGAACTCAAGGGAAGGACTCTCCGAGGGAAAGGGGTCGAGGTGGGCTCGCCAGCGGCGTCGCGGTTTTGGGCAGACAAATCGTTTGAATCCATCTCTTCGGCGAAGAACCGCCGCAGCGTGCAATTCGCCTGAACGCCTTGA
>JAJRTK010000207.1 GCA_024278345.1 bacterium
AGATCCTGCACCGTATAGTACTCGTAGCCCTTGAAGCTGCTCCCTTCCGGGATGTTTTCTGGCGCTACGTCCTTTTGGTCATGAATCACAAATTCTGGCCTCTTGCTTCTCTTCGCCGAGCCGGGTCGCTTCCCCTTCTTCTCGCCTTTTTTAGTACCAGACCGGTTTTCCTCAAGTTTCGACGGCTGGCTCTTCGGCCTTCGGTTGTTCCCCTTCAGCCGTGCGATCTCGTTCTTCAGCGTTTGGATTTCCTCCAGCATTTGATGGCCCGGCACCAGCAGCTCGAGCACCTCAGGCACGCACTGCTCGGGCGAAATCTTCGGAATCCTCTGTTTCCAGCTCATACCCATGATTCCAGCCAAGCACATCCCAGGACTCCACGTCCAGCTCTACTCGAAGCGCATCCGCCACGTTTCCAAATCTCCGCCGGAGCACTTCACGAATTCGACTCGCTACCCCCTTCACACCCGGCTTTATTGAGAAGTTACTGGGAGCGGACCGTAACACAAGGAAAACAAAGGGTTTGTCGGTAGCTATGCCCGAACAGAAGAGCACCACGGGATTTCCGGGTCAAGGCTCAAAGGTCCCCGGCGGCGCTTGATCCAAGAGCTCGATCTTTTCGAGAGTCACCCAACCCGTCTCTTGCCCCCGCACCAACAATCTCTCCCGAAACGGAAAAAGCAAGCCATCCACCTTCCGATAATCGCCGTAGTCGCTCTCGAACTGGAAGCTTCCAGCTCCGGGGACCTCCATACTGCCCACGGATCTGAGAATGCGGCCGGACTCCGGATCGACGGCCGCCACAATCCACAGAGAACCGCCGGCTGGCAGGCCGAGCATCCTCACCGCCCTGCCATCGAGCTCCGAGGCACCCAAGTCGGAGACCTCCCCACTCCGCTCCACGAAAAGCCAGGGCAATCCCATGCGCAAGGCCTGGAGCAACATGGCCTGGCGGCGCATTCCCTGAACCTCGACGCCATTCCTCCAGCTCCGGGGACCGGCCAGCTTCCGCACTTCCTTGGCTTCCCCGGCGAAATGGATCCCCACGGCCAGCCTGTGGGGCGGTTGAAAAAACCTCTCCATGAGCCCTACTTTTCCGCCACGCATTCGGGAGCTTACACGGCCAAACTGCCGGATGACGGACACTTTTTTGAGGCGCTCCGCCCCGCCATAGGTTTCCACGACCTTGGCCACCAGGAGAGCCAGCTCTTCAGCGGTGGGTTTCCGGGTCGTTGGACCATGGGCGGGAGTTTCCACCACCGGTCTGGAGGTGGGCGCCGAGGCGGTGAGCCCGTTGGCGCGGTTCGTTCCTCGGCCCGCCATGAGAACTCCTGGCGTGAAGACGATCAAGGCGGCCAAGGCAAGAACAAACAGACCGGCATTTGCCCTTCGGTGCCTCCATGGTAGAGAATCAGGTTTTTGGGCACCATCTCTTGGGCGCCGCTTTTCTGCTCCCCTTCCCGCACTTGTCACCATTTCCGTCGAGTGCGGTGGCGGTTCACAGCCCGTTGTTCGCGGTTCTCGGTTCGCACTTTTTCCTCTTTGTGCTGAGTTCCGCTCCCATCGTGCGCCGTCCGACGCCCGCTGCTCGCCATTTTCGCCCCTGTTGCCATCGGTTGCCCGAAAAACGGAGCACCCACTCTTTCTTCCGGCGGGGGCCGTTGCCACTCTTGTCATTCTCTTTCCTCCTGCCAAAGAGGCGCCATGCCCACCTCCCAGTCCCTGACCCATGCCCAATGGCTTCTTCACGAGGCGGATGAGTCCTCCGTGGAATCTCTGCGCCAAAGCCTGGGGATCAGCTCGATCCTGGCCCGGTGCCTTGTCATCCGGAATGCCGGGAAGGTCGATGTCGCCCGGCAGATCCTCAACCCTACCATGGAAGTGCTCCACGATCCCTATCAAATGCTGGGAATGAAAGAGGGAGTCGAGCGGCTCCGGCGCGCCATCAAGGAGGACGAATCCATCCGGGTCGTCACCGACTACGATGTGGACGGAACCACCTCTTCCCTGATCCTCCAAGCAAGCTTCCGCCTCCTGGGAGCGACGCGGATCAGCTATCATATTCCGGAGCGGTTGGGCGAGGGCTACGGTTTTTCCTTGCAGGCTGCCGAGAGGGCTGCTGAAGATGGCGTCACGGTTCTGGTGACGGCGGACATCGGTATTCGCGACCAGGTTGCGGTAAGCCGCGCCCGGGAGCTGGGGATCGATGTCATCATTTGCGACCACCATTTGCCGCCAGGGGATGAAGGTCCGAAGGATGCCACGGCCATCCTTTGTCCGCCGCGGAAGGGCTGTTCCTACCCCAACCCCAGCCTGGCTGCTTGCGGGATTGCCTTCAAGCTGGCCCAGGCCCTCCTGGCCGAGCATCCCAGATACGACGTGCTTCTTGGGTCAATGCTGAAGCTCGCCGCCATTGGGACGGTGGCCGATATTGTCGATCTATCGACTCCAGAGAATCGGGCTATCGTGGCCCTGGGACTGCATCAGCTCAACCGGGGTCCCCACACTCCGGGATTGACAGCGCTCTTGGAAAGTGCCAACACGCTGCCCGGCTCCATCGGTTCGGGCGACCTGGCCTTTCAGATCGGTCCTCGGATCAACGCCGCTGGCCGCCTGGCATCGGCGACGGCGATTATCGATCTTCTGACGACTCGGGATCCGGGCTTGGCGCGGACCCAGGCCGAAGAGATCAACCGTCTCAACCAGAAGCGCCAGGAGATCCAGGCCAGCATGCTCCGGACGATCCATCGTGCGGTGGGAGAGAGTCCGCCACCCTTCCTTTTATTCGCCGACGAGGAATCAGACAATTGGCACCGCGGAGTGAGCGGCATTGTCGCCGGTCAGATCCGCGACCGGTACCATCGGCCGTCCGCCGTCGTGGCCATCTCGGGCGGCGTCGGCGTCGGATCTCTCCGCTCGACCCCGGAGATCCATGCTGTCCGCCTTTTGGAACAGGTTTCCCACCTGTTTGCCGACAACCCTGGCGGCGCCAAGAAGTTTGGCGGGCATCCAGCCGCCGCCGGCTTCACGATCCCCGCGGAGAATTTGCGGGAAATGGCCCAGTGCCTCCAGGACGCGGCCCTGGATATGGTGGACGGCGAAATGCCAGGCCGCCGTCGCCAGTACGACGCCGAAATGCAAGCTCAAGAGCTGACTCGGCGGCTCTATTCCGAGCTTTCCAGCCTTGCGCCGCACGGGAAGGGCAATCCGCAACCTCGACTGGTCCTTTTGGGCGCCAGGTTCCACCGGATTTCTATTATGAAAGAAGTGCATCTCAAGGCCCGGCTCGCTGAACTGCCCATCGATGTCATCTGGTGGCGCGGTGCGCGCCACCGCGAAGCATTCGAGTCGGGCCATCCCCTGGATCTCTTGGGCAAGCTGGGACTCAATGTTTGGCGAGGCAGGGAGACCCTTCAGTTCACTCTGAAGGATGCCCGTTATGCCGCTTCAGGCAGCGCTGGTCATCGTTTTGACCGCCCGCCAAAATAGGCCGCACCATACAGCCCATGGGAGCCAAGGCGTCACCGTTGGCGCCTCCGATGCCACTTACTGTCGCTCGGAACCGACCATTCGATAAGAGCGCCTAGCCCGACTTTACCGCGCTAAATAGGGGGGCGCCTCCTTTTGATCCAGGAGATAGGACAGAGAAATCAATATGTTGCTGCGGGGTGATATCGAAAAAAAGGGCGCTCCGGGGTAGGATTCAGATATGTTCATCCACCTACCCACCTACGGAGGCCCCTCATGGAAAATGTAGCATACGAACTGACGATTTCCAGAACTTTTGCCAATTCTGAATCCCGTTTTCGAAAGTTGGC
>JAJRTK010000208.1 GCA_024278345.1 bacterium
AGATTTCAGACGCCGCCCCAGGGCTTCCAGCCCTGGAACCCGGCGGAGGCTCTGCCTCCGGACCTCCGCTGGGAGCGCCGCTCCCAGACCCACGCCAGGGAGCCAGCTCCCTGGACCCACATCTTTGTGCGCTGCGCGCTTCCTGACCGAGGCCCGCCGATGCATCCGGCCCAAGTCTTTAGAACCGGGTTCCGACGGCTCAAGGTCAAAGTCCAGGAAAAACATTTCAACGACAAAAAAACGACTGCACGGGAAAAGAAGCCATGACATCCGGCAAGCAGGTCTTTACGAACAAAACCGACCATCGGCGAAAGAAACGGAGAGCCCACAAGGGACCTATCAGATCCGGTTGACAAGTCCACGCACGAAAGGAACCCACCGTTCAATTCCGTGAATCCCGTCCAGCCCGCCACCGGCAAGATGCCGGTGCCACCAGGGCGGCACCGCGGAGTGTAAAGCAAAAACGCGGGGATTTGATAGGTCCCGCCCACAAGTCAGGAAACACGGTCCAGCTTTCACTCTTTGCTTCCGGCGCCTAGTTCTTCGCGATACTGTGTTTCCTGCCGGATGAGAGTATCCACTTAAGCCGGGACACGCGACAAAACAAAGAGAAAGACGCGCAGCGTACAAGAACGTGGGTCCAGGGAGGTCACTCCCTGGTGGGTGCAGGGCAAAGCCCTGCCTGGGGACCGGGGACAGCGTCCCCGGACGACCGAGGGGTAACGCGAGGCGTGACCCGCCGAGCAACAGCGAGGCGTTGCCCGGATGCCGGAAACTTCACAATCCTTGAAGCGTCCCGCTTTACGTGGATGGCCCCGGATGACCGCCGCGCAACACGGAGCGCCGCTTGGAAACCCGCATTCCACGATGCACAATCAATCCACCCTTGCGTGGAGACGCACGACTGGTAACCCACCGCTCATTACAGGAGGCGACAGATGGCGGAAACCCAATACAACCTGTTGACAGACCCCTTGCTGGGAACGCTCTGCCGGGATGGTACCCGGATCGACCGAACCCTTCCAGAGATCCTGGCGGAGCTGGGACAAGGCCGCGAGTTGGAGTTCACGGCTTTGCAGCGGCACCAGCAACACCCATGGCACGCCTTTTTGACCCAACTCGCGGCCCTGGCCCTGGCTCGCGGCGGCCTCGGCGCACCTGGCTCCGTGGGCAAAGGCCTTGCCTCCGGGCCGGATGCCTGGCGGAAAGCGCTCCTTCGCCTGTCGGGCGGCCAGTCCGAAGCCTGGTGCCTGGTGGTGGAGGATCTCTCGAAGCCGGCTTTCTTCCAGCCGCCGGTCCCGGAAAAAAAGCTCCTGGCTTTCAAGAACCGCTATGCATCGCCCGATGAACTCGATCTCTTGCTCACGGCCAAGAATCACGACATCAAGACGGCTCGCATGCTTTCTCCGCGGCCGGAGCACTGGATCTATTCCCTGGTGGCGCTCCAGACCTTCCAGGGCTTCAGTGGGCGCGACACCTACGGGGTTTCCAGGATGAACGGCGGCGTCTCCAGCCGGCCGTGCGTCACGCGGGCTGCAAGGGATTCCTGGAGCAGCCGCTTCCGGCGGGACGCCGGGATCTGGCTCGAAGAACGCTCTCGGCTGGTGAGTGACTTCGGTTACTCGCCCAAGGGTCATGCACTCCTTTGGATGGTTCCCTGGAACGGAGGGAAGACCGCGGCATTTTCTCTCGGGGACTGCGATCCGGGATTCCTGGAGGTCTGCCGCCGGGTTCGCCTTGCAACCGCCGGGAACCGCCTGGTGGCTTACCAGGCGCCGACAAAGGCGCCCAGGGTGGAGGCCCGGGGGCGCAAGGGAAACACCGGGGAAGTCTGGACCCCGGTTCAGAAGAAGAATGGGGCCTCCTTGACGATGCCCGGCGCGGGATTCACCTACAAGCGAGTCCGGGAACTCCTGCTGGGAAACGATTGGGAGCCCCCCCCTGCCGCCCGGATCCACGGCGAGAACGAACGTCTTTGGATCGGGAGGGTCCTCGTCCGGGGCCAGGGGAAGACGGAAGGGTACAAGGAACGAATCCTTTCTCTGCCCGGGAAGCTCCAGCGCAGGGCGTTTTGGAAGAGCCCCGAGGTTGATCGCTACGGAGCGGTTTCCGAAGAGCAGATCGCCTTGGCGGGCGAGATCCGGAAAATCCTCCACAACTCCCTTTGCGGCCTGTACCAGGGCGGAGACGAACAGCTCGATTTCCGGGACAACCGCACGAACGCCTGGACTGCCCGCCTGGAAACGCGCATCGACGAAATCTTTTTCCCGGAACTCTGGAAGAACGCGGTGGAGGCGAAGAACGCGGAACTGGAGACGTGGAAGACGAGATGGCAAGTGAAGCTCCTCCGGTTCGCCCTGGAAATCCTGGAGGCGGCCATGGAGAGCATCGCCATCCCGGCGGCCCGGCGCTACAAGGCCGTGGCCAAGGCCGAATCCATCTTCTGGGGCTCGGCGAACAAGAAGCATGGCGACGCCGTCACGGCCCTGCGGTCCCAAGGTAATCACAACCCGACCGCCATCCATTGATGGGCCATCGCAGCCCGCCACTCGAATTCCAATTTCCACTCATGGGGCGACAATCCACAAGGACAAGGAGGCAAGAAGACGCGACACGCAACACCCAAGACTTAGAAGAATCAAACCTCCCGGCACGGCAAAAGAGCGGAAAAACGGCAATGCCTGGCACCTGGGGGAGCAAGCGGCGGGCAACTGCACGGGAACCTATCAAATCCCCGCGTTTTTGCTTTACACTCCGCGGCGCCGCCCTGGTGGCACCGGCGTGTTTGAGCTTATGGGGCATGATCTACAACTCATTAATTTTGCAGCAAAATTTCATACCCCACAAAGTAAAATAAAGAAAATTCGTGGTTTAAGAAAAAGCTTGTCTTTTAGGGGGTTATGGGGCCTCGATCATGGTACCGGCCACGGTTCAGATTTCAGACGCCGCCCCGGGGCTTCCAGCCCTGGAACCCGGCGGAGGCTCCGCCTCCGGACCTCCGCTGGGAGCGCCGCTCCCAGACCCACGCCAGGGAGCCAGCTCCCTGGACCCAC
>JAJRTK010000209.1 GCA_024278345.1 bacterium
ATCCACGCAACGCGGGACAATTCCAGGACTGTGGAACTGCAAGCGCCAACGCCTCGCTATCGCTCGGCGGGTCACGCCGTGCGTTACCCGAAGGTCGTCCGGGGCCTCCGGCCCCGGTCCCCGGCAGGGCTTTGCCCTGCACCCACCAGGGAGCTCGCTCCCTGGACGTACATTCATGTACGACGCGTTGCGTCTTGGTTTTGGCGGGTGTCCCGGCTTACGTTGATACCCCAGGGCTGGAAGCCCCAGGGCGGCGTCTGAAATCTGAACCGTGGCCGGTACCATGACCGAGGCCAGTTCTTGGTCAGGCCGCTTTTTTTGACACCGGGTGTGTGGCTTGATAACTTGGAAACCCATCCGGAACTTTCCTTCGAGGGTAGAGCACGATGAGATACCTGATTCTGGCTGACTTGCATTCCAATATCGAGGCGCTGGACGCGCTCCTTGAGATTGTCGGGGAGGAGGAGTTCGATCACTATCTGATTCTGGGTGATTTGGTGGGATACGGGGCGAGTCCCTTGGAGGTCATCGACCGGGTCCGCGAGCTTCAGCCTCAGACTTGTATCCGAGGGAACCACGACAAAGTTTGCTCTTCCATCGAGACCGGAGACAATTTCAATTTGGTTGCCAGGGAAGCCGCCTACTGGACCCGGAAAGTCCTTGACGAAGACCGGATTCACTATCTCAAGGAGTTGCCCAAGGGGCCGATTGAGTTTGGCGACGGTTTGATGGCTGCCCACGGTGCTCCCCACGACGAGGATTTCTATATCACGTCGCGAAAAGATGCCTATCACGTCTTCCAGTCCTATGAGTTTCGCGTCTGTTTCTACGGTCATAGCCACATCAATGGCGCGTACAGTTATGACAGGAAAAACTTGGACTATTTGAGCTCCACCGCAAATCTGTGGGGCTACTATCTGGAGCCGGATCGCCGCTACCTGATTAACCCTGGTTCAGTTGGTCAGCCAAGAGACCGCAATCCCCACGCCTGTTGCGCTGTTTATGACAGCGAGCAGAGACACCTCAAAATGATTCGCGCTCAATATGATATCAAGAGCGCTCAGCAGAGGATCTGTAATGCGCCGTTGCACCAATCGTTGGCCACGCGGCTGGAAATCGGTTCCTAAACTCGAATATCTGGCGATGGGGGCACCGGTCATCGTTTCGGCCACCCGACAAGTGCTCCTGGCGAAGGCCAGGAGGTGGCTGGCGCCCAGCGCAGCCGGAGTCGCCAAAGCGGCCCCCGATGACCGGTCGTTTCGGGATCAGCAGTGAAGTCGCTTGGGATGCGCGCAGGAGCGCGGGCACCCCTACCCTAACCGGTGCATAATTGAGGAGGCCGTTGAAATGGGAGTGGAGTTGGACCGCGATCTGCGCTCGATTCAGCAAGTGAGGAACCTGTTGCGCCGGGCGCACAAAGCTTCCAAGGGGTTGCATCTCATGGACCAGGAGGATGTGGATCGCATCTGCCTGGCCATGGTGGAAACGGGTCGCCGGATCTCCGAGCAGGTTGCAGCCATGGCTGTTGAGGAGACGGGATTCGGCAAGGTGGAAGACAAGATCCTGAAGAACAAGATTTGCACCGATCTTCTCTGGGATTCCATCAAGGAGATGAAGACGGTAGGGTTCGTCTGGTCCGATCCGCGCACCCAAGTTTACCACGTGGCCGAGCCTATGGGCACGGTTGCCGCGCTGGTTCCATCCACCAATCCGACATCGACCTCCATGTACAAGGCGATCATTGGCATGAAGGCTCGCTGTCCCGTCGTGGTGAGTCCGCATCCTTCCGCTGAGCGTTGCATTGCATCAACCTGTCAGGCTCTTTACGAGGCGGGCCTGTCGGCTGGCGCACCGGAAGGATTCCTGGGGTGGATGACCGAGCCTTCCCTGGAGGGAACACAAGAGCTGATGCGCCACGAGCTCACCGCCGTGATTCTTGCCACTGGCGGTTCCGCAATGGTCAAGGCCGCCTACAGCTCCGGGACTCCCGCATACGGCGTGGGGCCTGGCAATGTTCCCGCCTACATCGATCGGACTGCTGATGTCGGCCACGCGGTCTCCTGCGTTGTGGCCTCCAAGACGTTCGACTGGGGAACCCTTTGTTCCTCGGAGCAAGCCATTATCGGCGACGCACCGGTGTTCGACGAAATCGTAGCTTGCCTGCGCAAAGAGAAGGCTCACTTTCTGGACCTGACGGAGCAGGAGCAGCTTGCGAAGGTTTTGGTAAGAGGCAGGCATGTCAACCCAAAGATTGTTGGCCGGTCGCCGCAGCAATTGGCGGAGATGGCAGGCTTCAAGACCGCCCCTGATACCCGCGTCTTGGTGGCGCACTTGGAGGGTGTCGGTGACGCCTACCCCCTGTCCAGGGAGAAGCTCAGCCCCATCCTGGCCCTTTACCGCGCGGCTGACTGGCGTGCCGGTTGCCAGCGTTGCATTGAAATCCTTGGCTACGGTGGGATCGGGCACACCTTGGTCTTGCACTGCCGGGACCCCAAGATCATCGAGCAGTTCGCTCTCCAGAAACCAGCCTCCAGAATCCTCTGCAATACCCTGTCCTGCCACGGTTCCGTGGGTGCGACGACGGGTCTTGCTCCCGCCATGACCTTGGGTTGTGGCGCCTGGGGTGGCAGCATCACCTCGGACAACGTCACCCCCATGCACCTCATCAACATCAAGCGGTTGGCTTTCGGGATTCGGGATCGTCAGGGAAACGAGGTTGAGCAGCCCATGAAGTTCCGGCCTGTCATGGGTCAAAGCGGTTACGACGGTGGGAGCTCCCATCGGCAGCCAGCAGATTGTACCCCACCGTCGCCGAAACCTAACACAACCGGTGTCACCGATGACCAGATCCGTGCTCTCGTGGAGCAAGTTCTTAGAAACATGAAGCTCTGAGTCGGTGGTGGTGGGCGGAGCCGACTCTCTCACGGGGACCTATCAAATAGTCCTGTTTTTGGCCTCGGTCATGGTACCGGCCACCCGAAAAAAGCGCGCAGCGCACAAAGATGTGGGTCCAGGGAGCTGGCTCCCTGGCGTGGGTCTGGGAGCGGCGCTCCCAGCGGAGGTCCGGAGGCAGAGCCTCC
>JAJRTK010000210.1 GCA_024278345.1 bacterium
CCCTGGTGGGTGCAGGGCAAAGCCCTGCCTGGGGACCGGGGACAGCGTCCCCGGACGACCGCCGAGCAACAGCGAGGCGTTGCCCGGATGCCGGAAACTTCACAATCCTTGAAGCGTCCCGCTTTACGTGGATGGCCGGAAAACGCGTAGCGTACAAAAACGTGGGCTGGGATCCCGTTGCCCTTCGTTGCAACGGGAAGATGAGCGTGCTCCCTGGTGGGTGCGGGGCGAAGCCCTGCCAGGGGACGGGGGATGGAATCCCCGGATCACCTTCGGGTAACGCACGGCGTGCCCCTACATCCCTGGACCCACGTGGGGGGACTTTTTGGGGGCGGCGCCTGTTTTCCGGTGGCCAGGCCCGGCGTAGCTAGAGCTGCCGGCGGCACCACTTTTTACCGAGACCCCAAAGGAGAATGGAGGAGCACCCTCATGAGATCGCCTGTCCCAGAAACCAGACCCGGCCAGGAAACCAAACCGGCTCTTGGCCGAAAGGAGCTCCTGGAACAGATGGTTCGGCTCCGGTACGTTGGCCACCTTTTCGAGGCTTCCGCACAACTCCGGCTGGTCCCCTTTTCCTGGTCCGGCCAAGGCCTTGAGGCCGTTGTCGTCGGCGCGGTATCCGCTCTGGAGGAAAGAGAGATCGTCCATGCCGATCCTCGGACCCACGCCGTCGCACTGGTGCGCGAAATGCCCGTGGAAGAGTGCGTCCGGCAACTCCTGAGCCCACACCGGGAAACCCATAGCGTGGGAAAACTGGAGTACGAGGCTCTGTTTCCCCCGATTTCCCCGTCGCCACGGCCTCCCGGTCTATGGCAATGGCCCCGGGGCCGGGTCGCCCCCATGACCTCGGAGCTTGGACACCGTGTACACCAGGCCCTGGGATCGGCCTGGGCAGCCAAGAATGAGGGGGACCAGCACCGGGCGGCTCTCTGTTTTCTTGGGCCGAGCGAGCTGGAACGGCCCGAGGCACTGGACTGCCTCCAAAGGGCGGCCCGTTTGAGGGCTCCTCTAGTGGTCGTTGCCATGGACAGCCCTCAAAATCTTTCCACTTGGGCGAAATTGCTGGATGGCGCCGGGATCGCCACGGGAAGGGCCGACGAGGAAGCCGTGGTCGAGCTGGCAATCACGGCCCGAGCGTTGTTGAACGAGGCAAGGCGGCGCTTGGCTCCGGCGGTCCTTTTGGCTCCACGGAAACCCGGGGCGGAACCCGTGGAGATGCTCCTGGGGCAGATGCGGTCTGACAAGCTTCTGGACGGCCCGGGGTGGGAGGCCCTCCGCGGGCGGGCACGCCAAGAAGTGGGGGATGCCGTGAAGAGAGTGCTGGGTCCCGGGAGAGCTTTACCGCTCCTTGTCAAACTCGATAGGCTAGCCGGTGCCAGCCTCTTCTATTCTTCCTGACGGCCTCCGTGGCGGCCCGGGACCTGGTGGCTGCGCCTTTTTGGGGGAACAATCCGGCTGGAAGTCGATGAAAGGCGAGTAGCGGGCGCCGGCTGGCGCCTGATGGGAGCGGAAGGCAATCCAAAAAAGAAGACAAACTGTTTCACTCGTTGGCGCAATAGGCCAAGAGTCTACGGGCTCTTCGAATTCCGATTTCCAAGACGGAGAAGCGGCATGAAATACGATACGATTGTCCTTGGCGGAGGTCCAGGCGGCTACGTGGCGGCCATTCGGCTCACCCAACTGGGCAAGAGCACCGTCGTTGTGGAAAAGAACCGCGTGGGCGGCGTCTGCCTTCAACGTGGATGTATCCCTTCCAAGGCCCTGATTCATGGGACGCAGGTTCTGGATGAAGTGCGTAACAGCGCCAGGCTTGGGATCGAGGTGGGCCAGGTGCAGGTGTCCCTTGAAAAACTCCAGGCCTGGAAGCAATCGGTGGTGGATCGTCTGACGAACGGCGTGGAAACTCTGTTCCGGGCGAATGGGGTAGACCTGGTTATTGGCGAAGGGAAGTTGCTGTCAGCCCATGGTCTTGAGGTTCGTGCCGCCGACGGTTCCACCGCGGTGTTAGAGGCCGACAACATCATCGTTGCCACGGGATCCAGGGCCGTGGAGCTTCCCTCTTTTCCCTTCGATGGCCATCGGATTTTCGGTTCAGAGGGAGTTCTTTCGCTCCAGAAAATACCGAAGCGGATGCTTGCCATCGGAGGCGGAGTCATCGGCCTGGAATTGGGAACGGTCTATGCGAAGCTGGGAACCAGGCTCACGGTGGTGGAAATGATGGACCAGCTTTTACCCGGCCTGGACAAGGAGCTTGTGAGGGTCGTGAAACGGAAGCTCAGGAAGCTTGGAGTGGAGGTTCACATCAAGAGCCGCGCCCTGGACGCGCAAGTAGTGGACGATCATCTGGTGGTTCGGATCGAGACGCCCAGGGGCGAAAAAGAGATCGAGGTCGATTGCGTGATGGTCACCGTGGGCCGGCGACCCAACAGCCAGGGGCTGGGTCTTGAAGAAACCGGTGTCAAGGTTGATTCCAAGGGTTTTATCGTCGTGGACCATCAGCTCCGTACCTCCGTTCCCAATATCTACGCCATCGGCGATGTCATAGGTCAGCCGATGCTGGCCCACAAAGCTTCGAAACAGGGTATCATCGCCGCGGAAATCATCGCCGGTCTTCCAAGAGGCGTCGATTACATGGCCATGCCCAGCGTCATCTTCACGGACCCCGAGGTGGCGACGGTGGGCCTGACTCTTGCCCAAGCGAAGGCCAGCGGTATCCGTGCCATGGAGGCCTCCTTTCCCTTCTCTGGATTGGGGCGGGCGTTGACAATGGACAAACCCGAAGGCATGCTCAAGCTGGTGGTGGAACAGGAAACCAACCTCCTACTGGGAGGCCATATCGCGGGAGCGGGGGCCTCGAATCTCATCGGCGAGCTGGCGTTGGCGCTGGAAATGGGGGCGACGGCCCAAGACGTGGCTCTCACGGTTCACCCGCATCCCACGCTGACCGAGGCGGTGATGGAGGCCGCCGAAGCCATCTTCGGCCAGGCCATCCACGCCGCGCCGACCAGGAAAAAAAAGCGCCGCGTTTGATTGCGCGCCGTCGATCTCGCCACCGGGACCGACTTCTTCCGGCACCCCTTGGACTCTACTCTAACCCACGGGATGACAACGATGTCCCAAGCCTTTGGACAGCCGGCTGGCGGTGACTGCCGCCCCTCGGCCGCAAGATCGGTAAAACTCGCCCGGGCTCTGATCTTCCCGCTCTGGCTGGGCCTGGCAGCGGGTTGCGGTGGCGGCGATTCCGCCACGGACGGCGTGACAGAGATCTTTGTCTCCTTCACCAACGGGCCGACGACTTTGTGCGGCACCCTGAGCTTGCCTCCCGACACGGGCTCCAATCCGGCGGTGCTTCTTCCGGGGGTCGTGCTGATCCACGGTTCGGGACCTCAGGACCGGGATGAGAGCGTGCCGTCGGCCATGATACTCCAGTCGGATTTCGATGATTTGGACGGAGTGCTGGACGGCAAGATCACCTTTTCTCCGGAGCTCCGGGTCTTCAAGGAGCTGGCGACGTACCTTGCCAACCGAGGATACGTGGTGCTTCGTTACGACAAGCGGACCTGGTTGACGCTCCATGGTTCGCCATGCGGTCCGCCGCCTACCACGGGGCCTTTTACCGTTTCCATGAGCGACTTCCACAACGACGGCGTCGCCGCGGTGGACTGGCTCAAGGCGCGGTCGGAGACCGATCCCGACGCCATCTTCGCCATGGGCCACAGCCAGGGCGCCAGCCTGGCGCTCCTTCAGGGAACCGTGCCAGGCCGCCTCAAGGGTGTCGTCAGTATGGCGGGAACGGCAAGCCCCATTGACAGCATCCTGTTGGATCAGTATCGCAGGCTCCTTGCGTACCTGGAAAGCCTCCCATCGACGCCGGAGATCGACAAGGCCATTGAAGAGACTCGCGGGCGGCTCACCCAGGCCGAAGACGGATTCCGGCGGCTCCGGGCCGGAGAGTTTCCCATCACGGAACTGCTCCTTGGCGCCGGCAAGATCTTCTGGACAAGCTGGCTGGAGATGACCGACGCCACGTCCGCCACGGTTCGTGGCCTCGAGGCCCCGGCTCTCTTTGTCTCTGGAAGCTTGGACTTCAACGTGCTCCCTTCGGAGCTCGATCTCCTTGGGCAATGGGCGGATTCGGCCGACACGGTTCTTGCCATGGAGAGTTTGACACACGTGTTCAATCGCCTCTCTACTGCCAGCTACGGCCAGGAAGTGGATGAGCGATTCCTCCAGACTCTTGGCGATTGGCTCGATGCCCGCCGCTAAGGGATGCGCCTCGTGACGATCCCTGATGAGAGTTTCCGGGACTCAGGCCCATGGCCAAGAAAGGGAGAGGCCGAAAAATTGGGCGAAACTTGGAGCAGTGTTGATGGACGAGCGTTTGGACCTTGCACAACTGGCCGACTTCGTTTGGAAGCGGCGTGGCGGTTTGTTGATCGCGACTTTGCTGGCGGGAGGAATCAGCTTCGCGGTGGCCTTCTTCCAGCCGCCGGTGTACGAGTCGAGCTCCCAGGTTTTGCTCCTCAGCCCCGTAGCGGACATCCGCAAGGGGGAGGCCCAATACGAGCTCACCATGAAGACCTATCTGGAGCTCATCCGGGGCGGCGAGGTCTTGCGGCGGGCCGTGGGCGAGGTCAAGGGGGCCGCGAATCTGGAGGAGATGGACTTTTCCGCAGTCCGCCTGGACGTCAGGAACCTGGCCGAGACCCGGGTCATCGTCCTTTCGGTGAGAGCCCCGAAGCCTCGGGCAGCGGCCCTGGTCGCCGACGCTTCGGCACGGAAATTCATCGAGCTCTGCCAGACGATCCGCACCCGGGAGATCGCCGGCAAGAGGTCCATCCTCGAAGCGGAATTGGAGGCTCTGGAGAAAGAACAGAAAGAAGCCCGCGGAGCCTTGGCAAACCAACTGGCCGGCACCAGCTACCAGACCCGAAGCGATCTTCTTCTGGAAATTGAAGGACTGCGGTCGCTCCTTACAGAGACCCGTTGGCGGCTCCAAAAGGGGGCTCAGGCGGAAGAGGGGCCGCCAGCCCACTGGGCCGCTCCGCCGCCGGCGGAGAAAAGGCTCGCCCTGCTTCTTCAGCGCTTGGTCGAAAAACGCGAGCTCTTCGATTCTATCGAAGCCCAAGATCTGAAAGTAGAAGAGCTTGAAGAGTCCCACCGCCTCCTGAGCCAACAGATGATGACCCTGGGTTTCGAAATCAACCAAAGACTGGGCCACGCTATCCAGACGGCGCAAGCGCCGGAACCTTTCGCGCCAGCCGGGCTTTCCGCCAGCAAGATCGCCTTCGTTGGCGCGGCCTCCGCCCTGGTCCTGGCCATCTCGCTCTTGCTCCTCTGGGCCATGGCCACGGGCGAACACATTCCGGTGACCGGCCGCTCCTAGGCACGCCCGGACAAAACAACCCGACTTCGGGACCGAGGCCCGGCCCCAATTGCGCCCTGGGGCCGCCACCACCTCGTCCACACAACTAGGAACAGGAGAAAGAAGAAACCGCTGCACAACGCTCCAAGATTCAACGAACGGGCATGAAACCGAAACAGGACCTGGTGCCGCCCAGCCGGAACGAAGAGAGCCCGAAAAGCCAGGTTCGCCCGGTACAGGCAAGTTTCCTTCCCGTCAATGCTCGCATTCCAAGCCGGATACCAACTGTCGGTGAGAAGCAAAAAGGCCGGCTGGCTGCTCCGCACCTCGACGCGCACTTCCCGGTCGGTATCCAGCACCATCCGGACGTCTCTTGTCCACGGCTCTCCGGGCTTCCAACCCTGGAATTCGGCCTTGCATCCTGGTTTTGGGGCCAGAACCACCGTTTCACCTGGATCGAAGCCTGGCCCGGCCAAAAGCTTCTCCGCCATGGAATCCGACGCCAGGACGGCGACCGGAACCAGGGAAGCCCTGGGGACCGATCCGCCACGGGGAACAACCCGAAAAGGCGGCGCAACATCCAATTGACCACGGGACTTGGATCCCTTCCCTCCAATCCCGTGACCAGAAACCCTGATCATTGCGTATTCTACCGACATCAGGGCCAACCGCCGCGCCTCCCGGCGATCCCTGAACGCCCTTGACAAACGCAAGTGGGACGACAGCTTCATGGAAACGTATTTGTCGGCGCTAAGGTACCCCTTCAAGCCAAGAGAAAATGGATCTCGGGCCACCGAAGTGGCGGGATGCCCCGTGGCAAGCCTCATGGCCCCCGAAGGATGCTCCAAGGCCTTGGCCGGAGGAAAACCGGTCGGAAGCTCCAGCACCGCCCGAGCCGAGGTCGCCGTGACCAACTTCGAATTGGTCCACACCAGGTCCGGAAGCATCACCAGCAGCAATCCCAGCCCACACCACCTGGCCAAGCGAATCCGCGTCGCCAGCAAAAAAAGAGCGCCAATTCCGGCCCCGTGCAAACAAGCCCAGACAGCCTGACGAACCAGAACCTCGGGCAAAAGGTCAATCCCCCGACCGGCGAGTTGCTCGCCGATCCAGCCAGAGGCTCCCGCCACCACCAACCAGCCGCGCCACAAACCGCCAACACCGACATCAAGGCCCCTGCGCCGCGAGCCATCCACCGCCGGGAAACCGCCTCGCGGCCTGCAACTCCGTCGAAACCCAACGCCACCAACACCGCCAAAGGGACCATGGTGAAGATGAAGATCTTCGACGGATAACGGAACGAACCAAATCCCGGCAACAACAAGGTAAAAGCATCGAAAACCAGAGTGCTCTTCCCCAGCGCCAACAACGTCGTCACCAAACAGATGCCGCCCCAAAAAAACCGCGGGCGACCCCGGGAACGACGCCAGCCAGCCCAGGCAAGAGCCAGCGCGGGCACCCCCAAATAAACCCCACTCAGATAGGGCTGATTCGCAAAAGATGGCGGTGGCGTCAACATCCATAAGTCCTGCCCCACCGGCGTGCCGAAAAGCCCGGGTGCCAGCATTTCCAGGAACCGCTCCGGCCCCAGGGACCAAACACCAGCCAGCGACCCCATCCCTCCAGCTCCACGGCCACTCAGCCGCCAGAGCTCGAAGGTCGGCACGATCTGCACCGCGCCAAGGCCCAACCCCAAGACCACCGCCAACCCAAGCCAACCCAGCCGGCCCACGAGCCCCACCCACCATTCACGGCGCGAAGTCGCAACCTCTCCCTCGCCCACAACCGCCAACGCCACCAAATAGACTCCGAAGGCAAGCAAAAGCTCGAACGCACCGATCAGCACGGACATGGCCACGGCGAAGACCAGCCAACCCAAGCCCCCCCGCCCCGCCAGCATCCGGCGAGAAGAGGCCATCGCCGCCAAGACCCAGGGCAAACCGGCGTTCCAGGGAGGACTCCAATGAGCGCTCACCACGGGGCCACACGCCACGAAGAACAAAGCCCCTACCCATGAACCGGACGCCTTGGCCCCGAATTCCCGCGCCAACCACGCCAACATCCAGCCGCTCAAAAACAGGTGGAGCAGGATGAAAAACTTCTGACCCCGCACCGGCCCCCCAAGGAAAAAAAACAAATTGCCAGGATAAAAGGCGTGAGAAATGGGGTCGGCCAGGAGCGGCACGCCACACCCCACGGCCCTGTCCCATAACGGCAACCGACCCTCTTCATAGCAGGCCACCACCTTGCCCCGGATCCCAAGAAACAACCCGCCTGCGTCCTTGGCCGAGAAGGCCATTCCCGGCGCCAGTCCACGAGCCAGCACCAAAGCCGAAACCATCGCTAGAAGCACCAAGGCCAAACCACACCGCCATCGGTTCATCGATTCCTCCAGCGCCACCAAACACCAGCATCGGCCAAGGCGAATCCGATCTTCCCGCCTGCCCGCGAAACATGCCAAACTCCGGCTCTTCCCGCGAATCCTACAGCCAATTCCCCCCGTATGCTACATTGCCCACGCCACATCACAACACCGAATCCAACCAAGCCAACCCCTCCCACAAAACAAAGCCTTTCTACCACCCGGTCCCATCCGTTCTTCCAAAGGCGGTTCCTGGACAGTTCCCTGTCTCTTTGTGTTGCGTTCCGCTCCCATCAGGCGCCGTCCGGCACCCGCTGCTCGCTTCTCACCCCAATCACCATCAACGGTCGGGGGGCCGCGGTGAGAGCCTGCAAAAAATTATGCACTCCTGTCCTGGAGGTCGCTGCCTCCGGTGGTCAGGGCGTCAGGTGGAGCAAAAACGGGAGGTATGGTTTTACAGGCTCTTCGTTGTTCGTTCTTGGTTGCCAGTGGCGCTGGACAGTGATTGCGCTCCAGGCCAAGCTCCACCACCCGGAAACATGGAAAGAACCAAGATGAAGCCGTTGTTGGGCGCAAGGCCTGCCGAGTCGATCCGTCCAAGCTGGAGAGAGGGAAAGGCGCCATGAAACTTCTCTTCATCTCCCCCTTCGTTCCCGGGGAAAACGCCGGCCATGCCGGCGGCGTCACCACTTACCACTTCGTGGAGGGCCTGGCCGCCCTGGGACACGAAGTCCATTTGCTGGCGCTCTCCCGCCAGATGGAACGGCCCCTCCTGGAGCCCCTCCGCCAGCGCCTCGCCTCCCTCCACACCTACGAAATCCCGTACCGCCACGATCCGTCGCACCTCTCCCGAATCCGCCACTTCTGGAAGATCGCCGCCAGCATCCTGCGGGGCATCTTCTCCAGAAAACCCATCTACCTGGTGCGGTACGACTACCCGGGCTTCGCGGAACTGGCGGCGGAGCTGGCCCAGTCTCTCCGCCCGGATGTGGTGCAGATCGAATACGCCACCCTCCACCCCTTGCGCCGAGTTCTGCCACCCGACATTCCCGTCGTCCTGGACACCCACGAAGTCCGGTCCCTCACCAGCCTCCGGACCCTCCAGGGCAGTTCCCGGCTGCTCCGCCCCTTCCACGCCCTGGAACTGGCCTCCTGGATCGAATCCCTGGCCGGCCTGGAGGGCTTCGCGCGCATCCTCACCGTCAGCGACGCCGACGGCCTGGCCATCCGCGCCTTCGCGCCCCACCTGCCGGTCCAAACCCTGCCCCAGGGCGTCGATTGCTCCCAGTACCGCCCCTTCGGCCAGGAAAAGAAACCCAACTCCATCGTCTACGTGGGAAGCTTCGACCATTCCCAGAACGTGGACACGGCCCTGCTCCTCCTGGACCGGATCCTGCCCGCCGTCTGGGAGAAGCACCCCACCGCCCGGCTCCACCTGGTGGGCAGCCACCCGCCACCGGTCCTCAGCCGACGGGCAGGCCCCAGGGTGGAGATCCCCGGATTCGTGGAGGACTTGGCCCGGCACGTGGAATCCCGGGAAATCTTCGTCGCCCCCCTCCGCCAGGGAGCCGGCATCAAGATTAAGCTCCTCCAGGCCCTGGCCCTGGGGCTGCCGGTGGTGACGACTCCCGCGGGAGCCGAGGGGATCGGCCTGGAACACGAAAAAAACGCCCTCGTCTCCCCCACGGTCGAGGGATGCGTCCCCCTGGTCCTACGCCTCCTGGCCGATCCCGCCCAACGAAGCCGCCTGGGACAAGCGGGCCGCCAACTCGTCGAAACCCGCTTCCACCGCCCCGTCTTGGTCAAGAAGCTGGAAGCGCTCCTCGAGGACATCCTGGAAGAAAAGCGGCAGAGCGCCGGTCGCCCGCCGAGCGGCCAGCGGTGACGCACTTCCACGCCGCGGCGGCCCGTTTCGGCGCATGGGTGGAGAAGCGGGAAGTGGTGGGGAAAGGCGCGATGATGGGGGAGCAGCGGCGGCCGACCACCGAGGGGCGGGCCTCGGCGAAATCTCGGGACGCAGTGGCTGCAGTAAAAGCCAGGGTTGAGTATCATAACAAGGCGGGTCCGTGCGAGATCGGGTATCCACGCAAGGCGGGACATTCCCGGGACTGTGGAATCGCAAGCGTCCGGGCAACGCCTCGCTATCGCTCGGCGGGTCACGCCGTGCGTTACCCGAAGGTGGTCCGGGGGTTCCATCCCCCGTCCCCTGGCAGGGCTTCGCCCTGCACCCACCAGGGAGCGCGCTCCCTGGACCCACGTTTTTGTACGCTACGCGTTTTCCTTTTTTTTCTGTTCTGTCCCGCCTTGCGTGGATACCCGCGAGATCCAATCCCTTTCACCAACTGGTCATCGGTCATCGGGCCGGCCACAGGCGGCCGGGACGTGGCGGATGCCATGCCTCACGAGGAGGCGCTCTGATGTCCATGAGGCCCGGCTCGAAACAGTTTTTTTCCCACGGCAGTCGCTGGCTTCGGGCGGACTTCCACCTGCACACCCGGGCGGACAAGGGGTTTTCCCATGCGGGTGATGCCAACGACTTCCACGCAGACTATATCGATGCGCTGAAAGCGGCTGAGATCGGCGTTGGAGTCATTACCAACCACAACAAGTTCGCTCGCGCCGAGTTCGTGGCCTTGCGGAAAAGAGCCTGGAAGCAGGGAATCTTTCTGCTCCCCGGAGTGGAACTTTCCGTTGGTGACGGAGCCAACGGGATCCATACGCTGATTGTGTTCAGCGATGAATGGCTGGCGGATGGCCACAACCGCATCCAGCAGTTCCTCCAAATCGCCTTTGCCGGCCAGGCACCGGGGCAGTACGAAAACTGGAACGGCCGCTGTTCCCTGGGACTGATCGAAACGATCAAGAAGCTCGAAGATTTTCACAAAGAGTTCTTTCTAGTGTTCGCCCACGTGGAAGACCGAGGTGGACTGTGGCACGAACTGGGCGGCGGCCGCCTTGGGGAACTGGGAGAAGATGAGCGTTTCCGCCGGAGGTGCTTGGCTTTTCAGAAAGTCAGAACCCATGACGTGCCGGATCGAGTATGCAGGGCGAAGGTGCGGGGATGGCTTGACAGTGCTTATCCGGCGGAAGTCGAAGGTTCGGATGCCAAGGCTATCGACCAGGTCGGTCGAGGGCGTTCCTGTTACCTAAAAATCGGTGATTTCACTTTCGACGCCGTGCGGTACGCCCTCCTGGATCACGCGCACCGCGTGGCGCCCGAGCCCCCGGGCCATCGACACTCGCACATTCTGAGCATATCCTTCGAGGGCGGCGTGCTGCAGGGCACGACGATCCATCTCTCGCCCGGGTTGAATACGGTCATCGGTATTCGTGGCAGTGGAAAATCCTCAATTCTGGAAGCGATCCGTTATGCCATCAACATTCCCTTTGGCGACAGGGCGCAGGACAAGGAGTATAAGCAGCATCTTGTCGATCATGTCCTGGGCGGCGGGGGAAAGGTCACGCTCCAAGCCATCGACCGGCGGGGACAGGAATACGAGATCCGACGCATCAACAGGGAAACGCCGGACGTGTACATCGATGGCGTGCTCCAGCCAGGAGTTTCCATACGGGAAACCGTCTTGCACAAACCCATCTATTTTGGCCAGAAAGATCTTTCCGCGGCTGGCGAGGGGTTTGAAAAGGACCTGGTGGAAAAGCTGGTGGGCGAAAAAGTGGCTGAGATTCGTTTGCGCATCGAGGCGCAACGTCAAAAGATTCGCGAGGTCGTGGGGCGATTGACGGGCCTTTCCAACACGGAAGAAAAGAAGACGGAGTACGAGGACCAACGACGAGACGCGGAGTTCAGGCTGGAATTCTTTAGGAACCATGGGGTGGAAGAAAAACTTCAAAAGCAAGTGGATTTTGACGCCGACTCCAGGAAGTGCTCTCAAATGGTCGCCTTCTCCAGGAATTATCTTGAAGCGTTGGAGGAGTTTGTCACTCAATATGAAGACGACCTAAAAAACCACCGCGTTTACACGTCGAAACAGAACAGAGATTTTTTTGACGAGTTTTTTGATGTTTATGATGGGTTGATTGCCTCGTTCATGAAGGTCAAAGAGGCCTTCACGGCAGGCAAACAGGCATGGATCGGGCTCAAGAAGAAAGCCAAGGACTTCGAGCAGCGCAAGGAGAGTCTCAAGGAAGAATTCGCTGACATCGAAAGAAATTTGGCCAAGCAGTTGAAGGAGTCGGGAGCGAGAGCGATCCGGTCGGACGAGTTTCGCGAGCTTCGCAAGACCGTGGACAGTGCGGCTCAAATGCTCGAAGCCCTGGATAGGGATGAGTCGAAGCGAACAAGCCTCCACCGGGAGTTGGTGAGGGAGCTGGCCGTGCTCAACGAGCTCTGGCGCCAAGAGTACAGGGTGATCGGAGACGAACTAAAGATCGTCAATCAAGGTCACACTTCGCTTGAGATCAAAGCCGAATTCAAGGGGGACAAGACGGCATTCGCGGCGTTCATGAAGGAGCTGTTCAGAGGCAGCCGCATCCGGCAAGCGAAGTTTTCGGCTCTTGCCAAGGAGTTTCCCGATTTCGGGGCCATGTACAGGAGACTCGAAGAGGCAAAGAGAATCGTTGGGGATGCGTCGGCCCGGGTTTTCGAGCAGCTATTTACGGATAACCTCGCGGCCCTCTTGACGTGGCAGATCCCCAATCGTTTTCTCATCGAGTATCGAGGTAAGGACCTGCAACGCCATTCGCTGGGACAGCGCGCCTCGGCGCTGCTCCTGTTCGTTCTTGGCCGGCGGGAGAACGATCTCTTCATGATCGACCAGCCTGAGGACGATCTGGACAACCAGACCATCTGCCAGGACGTCATCGAACTCTTGCGGATTCTGAAACGCAAGACCCAATTCATCTTTGTGACCCACAACGCCAATTTCCCGGTTCTCGGTGATGCCGAGCAGGTCATTTCTTGTTCCTACTCCGACGATTCCGTTGGCGTGACGACCGGCAGCATCGACCGGCCAGAGCTCCAGCAACGGGTTGTCGGCATCATGGAAGGGGGCGAGGAAGCGTTCCGCCAGCGCAGAAGGAGATACGAGACATGGAAACCGCGGAACTCCTAGAAATCATTGGCCGGAACGAAGATAGCCGGCACCAGTTCAAGGCCAACGTCACGAATGAGATCTCCCTTGCCCAAGAGATGGTTGCCTTCAGCAATTCGTGGGGGGGCAGCCTATTCATTGGCGTAAGCGATGATGGCACCTTTTCTGGCCTGACGCGCAACGACATGGGTCGGCTGAGTCAGCTTGTTTCCAACGCGGCCTCCCAACAGGTGAGACCTCCCATCAATCCCTCGACGGAAAACATCGCCACGCCAGGGGGACTGGTGATGCGGATTGTCGTGCCGGAAGGCGTCAGCAAACCCTATATGGACAAAAACGGCGTGACCTGGATGAAAAGTGGTCCGGACAAGCGCAAGGCGACGTCCAGGGAAGAGATTCAGCGACTGTACCAGAGCGCCGGTTTGATCCATGGAGATGAAATCCCGGTTCGGGGTCTGACCCTGGCGGATTTAGATGTCGAATATTTCAGAGCTTTCTTTGAGCGAAGTTTCGGTGAATCCCTGGAGGATGTCGATCTTCCCTTGGCAGTCTTGCTGGAGAACATGAACCTGATGAAGGAGAGCCTGCTCAATGTGAGCGGAGCATTACTGTTCGCCAAGAATCCAAGCTTCAAGTTGCCTGTTTTTATTGTAAAAGCCATTGCATTTCAGGGCAATGACATCCATGAAGAGCATTATATCGACAGCCAGGATATTACTGGAAAGATAGGAGATGTCTTTCATAAAAGCATGAGCTTCGCTCTTCGAAATACTCGACACATCCAGGGATATCAAAACGTCAACGCCCCGGGTGAACCTGAAATCCCGCGAGTTTCGCTTGAAGAGTTGATCGCCAACGCGCTCATCCATCGAGACTATTTTATTTCGTCTCCCGTAAGACTATTCATATTCCGTGATCGCCTGGAACTTATCAGCCCTGGACATCTCCCGAACAATCTTACCATTGAGAACATCAAGAGAGGGAACTCCAATATCAGGAACCCTATTCTGGCTTCCTATGCCACCAAGATTCTACCTTACCGCGGTCTTGGCAGCGGGATTATCCGTGCTTTGAAGGCGTATCCGGATATCGATTTCGACGATGACCTCGACGGGAACCAGTTCAAAGTCGTGATGGAGCGAAGGGGTTAGGAGCAGGGGGGTATCCACGCAAGGCGGGACATTCCCAGGACTGTGGAATCGCAAGCGTCCGGGCAACGCCTCGCTATCGCTCGGCGGTGGTCCGGGGATTCCATCCCCCGTCC
>JAJRTK010000211.1 GCA_024278345.1 bacterium
AGATCCGGTTGACAACTTCACCGCTGGGGCGGGCCTCCTTCCCGGCTCCGTGCAGCCCGGAGGGCGCTACACCGGCAAGATGCCGGTGCCACCGTTTCGGCGAAGAAAATTGTAAAGCAAAAACACGACAATTTGATAGGTTCCCCCTGTTCTATCCCCAAAGGAGAACTTCCATGAATTTTGCGCCCAAAAGCCTCTATCAATCGAGTACCGTCGCCATGGTCATCTTGACGGTGCTCATCTACGGTGGCGCCCGCTTTTTCGATGCTCCCCAGGAAGTCCTGGAAAAGATCCTTGTGGTGGGTGTCGCTCTCATCGCCATTTTCATGCGCCGGGCCATCCGGCGAATTTTCAGCGACTTCCAAAAGACAGGAGAATCCGGCAAAAAAATCGCCAACAAACCACTCTACCGATCCATGACCGTTATCTCGTCGATCTTGACGGTCATTGCCTACTTCGTGGCCGACCACCTCAAGCCACCATCATCCCCCGAGGAAGTCAAGGAAGCCATTCTCCTCATCGGCATCTGTGCCATCATCATCTACATGCGCCGTGCGATGATCGCCATCTTCCGGGACGTCTGATCCCATCCAAAACCTGGCCACCGGGAAAGATCCGCGGCTAACTGCTCTTGGTGGGGAGGGCGAACCAAAACATACTGCCGACGCCCACCTGGCTCTGGACTCCGATCCGCCCTCCATGAGCCTCGATGGCCAACTTGCAAAAAGCCAGGCCTAGTCCCGTGGAGCTTCTGGCACCGGCTTGCCGCGCCTGGACCGTGCCAAACTTCTCGAAGATCTTCGTGTAGTATTCTGGCGGGATACCGGGGCCCGTATCCTGTACGGACACCACGGCCCAAGAGTTCTGTGTCGAGGCTTCCGGCTGCTGACCGGCGCTTTTGTGGACCTCCCGGGCACTGATCTCCACACGCCCCCCTGACGGAGTAAACTTGAGGGCATTGTCCACGAGGTTGATGACAACCCTGCGCACAAGATTCGGGTCGGCATAGATGGGGAAGGCATCGGGTGGAATGAAAGAGACCATCTCCACCTTCCTCATGGACGCGATCCCGGACAAGGCGGGCTTCGCTTCGCTCCAAATGCTGCCGATTCGCGTATCTTGGCACTTGATGTCGATTTTCCCGCTCTCGAGCTGATGCACCGTGAGCAAGTCGCTGATCAGGCGCTCCAAAATGCGCCCGCTCTCCTGCGCTTCCCCGATGTAACGTGCCTGCTTATCCGTGGCAGTCTTCTTGACCAGATCGAGGTATCCCAGAATGCTCTGGATGGGCGAGCGCAGGTCGTGGACAATAAGGTGCATGAGATTGTCCCGAAGGTTCTCCACGTCCCGAAGCTGGGAAAAGCTCCGCTCCAGGTCATTGTACAGGGACTTCATGCGAACGGCATTCCCCACGCGGAGCATGAGGTCCTTGGGATCGATGGGCTTGGTCAAGTAATCGTCGGCGCCGGCGGAAATCCCCTGGAGCCGTTTATCTCGATCCGCCAGGGCCGTCGTCATGATAATGGGGATGATAGCGGTCTCCGGCGCCGCCTTCAGACGGCGGCAAACCTCGAAGCCGTCGATTCCCGGCATCATCACGTCCAACAGAATGAGATCGGGCGGCGTCTTTTGAACAAAGTCAATGGCGTCGTGGCCACGGTGAACAACCGACACGTCGTAGCCCGCGGCTGACAGATAATCTTTGAGCATTCTTGAGATATGCTGATCATCTTCCGCAACCAAGATTTTCGCGGCTTGTTTATTCATCGTTGGGGTCCAGGCTGGAGTCAAGAGGATTCAGCAACTTGCCGACAACGTTCCACGGCACTCAACGGACCAATAGCCACCAGAATATCCCCTTCTCGGAGCAACTCCGTGGGGCTGGGGTTGAAAACAGCTTTGTCGTCACGTTTCAGGCCGATCACCATGATTTCAAACTTTTTGCGGATATCCGCTCCGGCGAGGGATCTTCCCAGGAAGGGCGAACGCGCCCCAAGCTCGATCTCCTCCAGCACGAGATCTTTGTCTTCGTATTCCAGGGATATATCAAGAAAATCAGACAAGGTAGGCTTCATCGCCGACAACGCCAATCGATTGCCACCGAGGCGATACGGATTGAGCACCTTGTCCGCGCCGGCCAGACGCAGCCGCCCCTCGGCACCCTCCTCCAACGCGCGGGCAATGATTCGAAGCGATGGGTTGAGCTGCCTTGCCAGCAGTACTGTATAAACGTTATGGGCGTCATCGGGCAAACAGACGATGAGCCCCTTGGCCCGACCAATCCCGGCCTCTCGAAGAGCCAACTCCGTCGAGGCATCTCCCTGAACATTGGCAATGCCGTGCAGCCTAAGCTCCTGGGTGCTCTCCAGGCTCAGGTCCACCACCACCAATGGCTCCCGATTGTGCTGGATCCTCTCCACGGCCCAACGCCCCATCCTCCCGTAACCACAAATGATGAAATGGCCATGGAGCTTCCTCATCTTTTCCCTCCCGAGGCCCATCAGCCGCAAAACCTCGCTCTCCAGTATGCTCCTGGCGAACTCCGTGCCCACCCAAAAAATGATCCCAATCCCCCCGACACCCAAGGCCATCGTAAAATAACGGCCCGCGCGGGAAAGAGGAAAGACCTCACCAAACCCGATGGTCGTCACCGTGATGAATGTCATGTAAAAAGCATCTTCCCAGGGAGCGCCCTCCAGAAGATGATACCCCGTGGCACCGCTAACAATGATGCCTCCCACAACAAAGCTGATGGCCAACCGTGGAGTGCGGCTCCGATTCACAATCCCACCTCCCGCGCCATCCAAAGATCCCATACATCCACAAATATATACATATACCCGCCAACAAAGAAAGCCCAACACCAACCGCACGGGAAAGCTCCGGGCTGGTTTTCGGCCCTATCACGGGAAATCCGCCACGGAATGACAGGGTTCCCGGGACTGTGATCCGCTGGCTCACCGGAACCATCCTTTGGCAAAGAAAGAGGATTCTCCTATACTATTGGCCTCATGCCAACCGCGACAAGCGATGGTCCCATGGACGACTAAAAAACCTGACTCCCCGAACGGGCGACTTCCGCGATGAATCGAAGAAGACAAGGCAAGTTTCAAGATTTCCTGAGCCGAAACCGCTCGATTTCACAGAGAATCTTCGACGAAGGCGTTCACCACCACGACGCCTCGCTCCAGCAGCTCAAGCGATTTCCCACGGACCTGTTCGGGCCTGGTGGAGAGGAACACGACCCGAAGATCTGGGAAGAATACACCCACTGGACCGAAACGCTGGCCTCAAGCCAGAGAATGGATTTTCAAGCCCGTTGGAGATTCGAGGATTGGCAACGGCGATGGCTCCAGCGGCTACGGTCCGCGCGCTGGCGGAAGGCGCCACCCCGCGGGCAGGGTCACGAATCGCCACATCACCAAGTCCCTGGCTCGATGGAAAAGGATCTCCTCTTCAACACTCTTGGCCTTGGGCCTTCGGCCAGCAACGAGGAGATCAAAGCCGCCTACCGAGAGCTGGCCAGCCGCTTCCATCCCGACCGCGAAGGGGGAGATACGGCCAAGATGCAAGAGCTCAACGCCGCCTACGAAGGACTGCGGCAACTCCGAGGATTCTGATGATCCGGGGTGTCACGTCAACGGTGAGGGACGACCGAACCCAAGGCGATGAAGAAGTGAGCGGAACGTAAGAGGGGAAGCTCGCACGGCAGGCCCGGGTCATGCCGTGGGTGCGGATATCAACGAGAGGCAAGTGACCGAATTCCGGTCGAAAGAGGCTTTTGGGGCATGGAGAAGGCGTCAAGGGCGATGATATGCGAGCAGCGGTCGGCCGGATGGACGCCGATGGGAGCGGAACGCAACACCAAGAAAAAAGGTTACCGAGAACCTTGCGCAAAACGAGGACCACTCTCCGAATTCCGACGCCGACGTAAACTCCAAAAAATGGATCGGAGACCGGGTATTTGCCGCAACCTGGAGGCCACATTGGCAAGGGTGTGGAGATCGATGCTGATCGCCTGGAGCATGACGACCCCTTCCCCTCTTTCTTTATGGGCATTGAGGCCGCTGAGGCTAAACCCTTGAAACGGCATCAGTACATCGGCTGCCAGGGCGGGACGATCAGCCCCCCGGATTTCCAAGTAGATGACCGGAAGAGGATCGGAAAAACGCCAACAAGCCGGAAGGCGCCGCTTATTTTTCCGCAGGATCCCACACGACTCCAGATGAAGCGAACCCCCTTGGCCCGCAATCAGCTCACACCGGATGGGCTCCCCGGGCAAGGGCGAACAAGAACAGGTCGTCTGAAAGAAGGGGTCCCTCTCGGTCACTTCCGCGCAAAACCCCTGGTACAACTCGCTTCGGCTGAGCCGAGTCAACGGCTTGAAGGCGGGAAGGATCTCCACCCAGCGATGAAGCTGCTTCGGGCCACCGTAGAGGAATTCCTCCAGCATTTCCTCGGAGATCCGTGCGAACGCCTCTCGCCCATCCTCCGCCAAAAGGGTCTCCACGTGGGGTTTTAGCAACCGCCGTGCCAACTCCACGGCCCTGCTCTGAATCGCTTGCGCCAGTGCTCGTTGAATCGCTTGCCGCGCCACAACCGTCCGGGGAAGTTCCATCCAATACCGCTCTGGCCCCGCCTCGGGCGACGTCAAAACTTCCACGACATCTCCGTCGGACAGTCCGTGCTCGATACCCACCACGCGGCCATTGACCACGGCTCCTGTCATGTGCAACCCGAGGTCGGTATGGATCTGAAACGCGAAGTCAAGAGCCGTGGCGCCGCCAGGAAGATGGATTCGATCTCCAGCGGGCGTCAAAAGCTGTATCCCTCCCTGCGCCGCAAGATGCGACATCACATCTTCCACGCGGAGATCCTGCTCCTCGGTCATCTGGGCCAGCATATCCAGATACCGCCGATAGTAGCTGAAAGCCTTGGGCTGCTCGAGAAACCGGTGGAGCACGCCGTCTTCGTTACACCGCTGCATTTCCCGGGTAGCGATGCGAACTTTGTGGCTCCCCTGAAGATAGATGGTCGTGTGGAGAGACCGGTAATCATTGGCCTTGGGGTTAGCGATGTAATCGAAGACCTGACTGGGTAAGACGCGAAGCCTCCGGTGGATGACGCCGAACGCCTGGTACACCTGCTCCGGCGTGTCGGTAAGAACCAACAGATCATAATGCGACGATGGATCAATATCGACCTTCAGTTTTCCCGATTCCCTGTCGTAAAACATCCCGAACGGACGCCATGCAATCCGAACTTCAAACTGTGGCAGCTCCCTCTCCAAGCTCTGGAGGGCGCGACCCGCCTCGGCCAAGAGGTTCTCATCAGCCCGCTGTCGATGAAGAATCTCCAGCTCCCCGGGCTGGAGCACCCTCAAGATCAAATCCTGGATCTGCCTTGCCACGGCCCACATGCCAAGACGCTTAGCGATATCGGCGTAGAGAAACGACTCCCGGGCCTTCCGTTTCCTTTTCTTCGGTGGCAAAGCATCCAGCGTCCGCAAGTTGTGAAGCCTGTCGAAAACCTTGATGATCAGGACACGAATGTCCAGGGCGGCACGACTGAGAAGCTTATGATAGGTGAGCACAGCCTCTCCGGGTCCCTTGGTCGCCTTGGTGACACCATCGATAATTCGAGCAAGTGCAGGCCCATACACCTCGCTGATGCTCTCCAGGCTCGCGCTAGTATCCTCCACGGTATCGTGAATAAGCGCTCCAAGAATCGTCAGCTCGTCCAGCCCGGCGCGGGCACAATACAATGCCACCATGAACGGGTGAGTAATATAGGGCTCCCCGCTCTTTCGAGCCTGCCCGCGATGCAACTCCTCCGCATGGTGAGCCGCGGCGCGAATGCGTCCCAATTCACCATCGGGATAGATGCGCTGGAAGGTTTCCAGGATCTCCGCCAAAAGGGTTTCTGCTCGCTCATCCATAAAAAAAGTGTAACGGGTTTTTCCGCCAGCTTCCAGGACACACCCAAAAAATCCGGTCGTGCTCTTCTTTTAGGGCAGAGTTCTTGGCAAACCCTTTGTCTTCTTCGTGTTGAGTTCCGCTCCCATCGGTCGCCATCCGACGCCCGCTGCTCGCCATTCTTGCCCGTGGTGTCATCGAACACCCCAAAAGATGGAACGCCGCCGAAACGTCCGTCGCAAAGGCCCCCTCAGTGCGCCTCGAGCCAATTCCTTCCCCACCCGATGTCCACCACCAGCGGCACCTGGAGCTCCATGGCGTTCTGCATCTTCGCCCGGATCCCGGCTGATGCCGCCTTCAACTCGTTTTCGTGGACTTCGAAGACGAGCTCGTCGTGGACCTGAAGAAGCATCCGCGCCGAAGGGGCGACGCCGGGTAGGCAACGGTGGAGCTCGATCATCGCCTTCTTGATGAGGTCCGCCGCCGATCCCTGAATCGGCGTGTTCACCGCCATGTTCTCCGCCGCCTGGCGGACGCGACCGTTGGACGACCGGATCTCCGGCAACTCCCGGCGGCGCCCCGACAGCGTCTTGACATAGCCCCTGGCCCTGGCCTGTTCCACGGTTCGCTCAATGTAAGCCTCCACACCCGGCAGTTTTTCGAAGTAGCTCTTGATAAACAGCCGGGCCTCGGCCACGGCTATTTTTAGCCTTGAAGCCAAGCCATATTCGTTCATCCCATACAGGATGCCGAAGTTGATGGTTTTGGCCCTGGCCCGCATCTCCCGGGTAACCTCGCCAGCTTCCACGGAAAACAGGAGCTGTGCCGTCCGGCTGTGGACATCTTGCCCCGATTCGAAAGCCGCCACCAGGTTCGCGTCTTCCGACAGATGCGCCATGATCCGAAGCTCGATTTGGGAATAGTCGGCCGAGAGCAAGACCCAGTCCGGCGCCCGGGAAACGAAAGCCTTGCGGATCTCCCGGCCCAGCTCCGTGCGGATGGGGATGTTCTGGAGGTTCGGATTGGTGGAGGAAAGGCGCCCGGTAATCGCCGCCGTCTGGTTGTAGGAAGTGTGAACGCGACCGGTTCGGGGATCCACCAACTTTGGGAGAGCATCGACATAAGTGCCGATGAGCTTCTGGAGCTTCCGGTATTCAAGGATTTTGTCGATGATCGGATGTTCGGCATATTTTTCTAGAGTCCGTGCATCGGTGGAGTAAGATCCAGTCTTGGTTTTCCGGGGTTTGCGCTTGCCTAGGTCCTTTTGGATTTCCAGCCGCTCGAAAAGGACCAGGCCCAGTTGCTTCGGTGAATCGAGATTGAAAGCCTCTCCGCCACAGGCGGACAGGACCTCAGTCCGAAGCTCGTCGGTACGGGATCGAAGGCTCCTGGAAAGATCTCCGAGAAGCTCGGTGTCAAGGCATATCCCAGTCCGCTCCATCCCGGCCAGGACCGGGATCAAAGGCAGTTCGATCTGGCCCATCAAATCGCCAAGCTCCAGCTCCTGAATCTTCGGCTGAAAAAACTCCATCAACCTGTAGGTGATGTCGGCATCCTCGCAAGCGTACTCGGCCACCCGCTCTACCTCGATCTGCTCCATACAGAGCTGCCCCTTCCCCTTTTTACCCAAGAGCTCTGACGTTGGAATCTTCTTGAACCTCAAATACTTGAGGGCAAGAGCATCGAGATTGTGCCGGCGAGTCCCGGGCTCCAACAAAAACGAGCCGATCATCGTGTCGAACGCGATACCCCGAAGCTCGATCCCATGGTTCTGAAAGACCAGGAGATCATACTTCAGATTCTGGCCACACTTCTTCACCTTGTCGTCTTCCAGAAGAGGACGAAGGAGATCGAGCCTCGCCAGGTCCTCCTCCGACTCCCCCAATCCCGGCAGAGGCACATACCAGGCCCGCCGCGACTCATCGGAAAGGGAAACCCCCACAAGCCGCGCCTGGAGCGGATTCAACGACGTGGTCTCAGTGTCCACCACAAGGATTTCCGCTTCCCCGAATCGCCGGCAAAGATCGCCAAGCTCCCCAAGGTCCCCTACGATCCGGTAGTCGTGCTCGTCCGACCCCGTATCCTCCGTAAACTCCTCCAACAACACCCGAAACTCGAACCTCTGGAACATCTCCCGGAGCCGGGAGCGATGGGGCTCGCCCCGACGAAGCTCTTCAATCTCCACGGGCACGGGAACATCGGTGCGGATCCGTGCCAGATTCTTGGAAAGAAAGAGGATCTCCGGATCTTTTTGGAGCGCTTCCCGGGCCTTCTTGAAACGGATGGAATCCCGCGCCTCCACCATCTTCTCCAGCGTCGGGAACCGGTCCAAGAGCTTGAGCGCCGTCACTTTGCCAACGCCTGGAAGGCCCGGAATGTTGTCCGACTTATCCCCTTGAAGCGCCAGGAAATCGACAATTCGGGACGGAGGGATTTTGAATTTCTCCTCCACGCCAGCGGGATCCAGAAGCTCCACGGGCTGGCCCGCACGGGCGATGTTGTAGATGAACGTCTTGTCGGTCACGAGCTGGGCCATATCCTTGTCGCCACTGACAATGTAGGTCTGGATCCCGGCCGCCTCCGCCCTTAAGGCCAAGGTCCCCATAACATCATCAGCCTCGAAGCCCTGGACTTCCACCCGACGAACCCCAAAAGCGTCGATGAGATCGTCCAAAAACCGGAGCTGCTCCGCCATTTCCGCGGGCATCTTTTGGCGCGTGGCCTTGTAGTCGGGAAAGAGCTCGTGGCGAAACGTCGGCCCACGCGGATCCTGCACCACCGAAATATAGTCGGGCTCCGCCTCCTTCAATAGGCGAAGCAGGGCCTGGCTGAAACCATACAGCGCCGAAACGTTCAGACCATACGAAGTGACCAATGGCCCGCGAATGAAAGCGAAATGGGAACGGTAGGCCAAGGCCGAGCCGTCGATGAGAAAAAGAGCGGGGCGAACAAGCTTCATGGGGGCTCCACCTTCCTGAGACTACCGGATTTTGGGTTTTGGGGCTTCATGGCCTACGCCCTCCCATGGAAGCGGCGATGAGAAGATTGTGAAGCCAGTTAGCGTGGACCTCGAATCCGTTGGGACCATGGAAAGGTGAACGCCTCCGCGGATCTCAGGCGCCGCGACAGGGCCTGGACTCACCTCTTTTTTCGCTACGCGTTTTTGGGGAGGGTGGCCGGTGCCATGGACGAGGCCGCCAGAGAATATCGCGAGGCGACGCCGGAAGCAAGATGTCCGTGTCCTTTCGGTGGGGATGCTTGAAAGGAAGATATCTTGAAGTAGATTGAGCTGGGGGGGGGAATTGGTCAGATGAGAGCAGCCGACCCTGGAGCAGATCGGTGGACTCGTCGGGTATCCACGCAAGGCGGGACATTCCCGGGACTGTGGAATCGAAAGCGTCCGGGCAACGCCTCGCTGTCGCTTGGCGGGTCACGTTTGCGTGACTCGAAGGGTCACGCCGTGCGTTACCCGAAGGTCGTCCGGGGATTCCATCCCCCGTCCCCTGGCAGGGCTTCGCCCTGCACCCACCAGGGAGTTACCTCCCTGG
>JAJRTK010000212.1 GCA_024278345.1 bacterium
GGGGTGGAGACGGCGGTTTTGACCGATAGCGAGCCGGACCACGGCTTGCACCTGGGCCACGCGGTGGCGCTGGATGGCGGCGTGATTGCGGCGAGCAGTGGAGGAAGAGGAGGATACTCCGGGCCGAGTCCCTTGGTTTGCGTCTACGAGAAGCCGGAGGGGGGATGGCGGGACATGGTGGAGACGGGGCGGCTCACGGACCAGCCTGGAGACGATGTCTGGGCGCCTGGTTTTGGAGAGACCGTGGCGGTGGGGCCGCACGGGGGCCGGGTGGCGGTGGGCACCACCTGGGCTCCAATCTACGTCTTTGCGCGGCCTGGCGGCGGTTGGGCGACGATGACGGAGACGGCGAAGCTCTGGCCGGCGGATCCGAACAGCGCCGAAGGGTTCGGGAAAGTGGCCATGGCCGGGACGAGCATCGTCGTGGGAGCGCCCTGGGAAGATGTGAACGGGGTGTCGAATCAGGGGGTGCTGTACGTGTATGACGAGCCGGTCGGAGGCTGGGTGGACCTGGTGGGAGGGACCAGGCTGTCGGTTTCGGCGGGGACGGCGGGGAACTATCTCGGAGCTTCGCTGGCGATGAGCGGGGACCTGGTGGTGTCCGGGGCGTTCGGTCAGGCGCCCGGGGAAGTGGGGGCTCCGGGGTTGGTCTACCTGTTCCGGCGGGATGCGACCGGTTGGGGGGATGGGACAGAGAGCGGCCGTGTCGATCCCGTGCCGGGGGCGCTGGAGGAAGGTCTGGGGGCGTCCGTGGCCGTGGCGGGGGGCCTGGTGGCGGTGGGCGCGCCGTCCGCGGAGGTGGATGGCGAGGATTCTCGTGGCGCGGTCTACCTGTACGCGTGGCGGGACGGCGTGGCGGGGAGCAGTCTGCTGCCGCTGGCGGTCCTCGTTGCGTCGGACGGGGAGGCTTACGACGAGTTCGGCGCCTCGGTGGCGTTGATCTTCGGGACAGTGGTGGTGGGCGCGCCGCGGAAGAGCGTGGAGGGTCGGTTCCAGCAGGGTGCGGTCTACCTGTTCCGGGAGCCGGTGTCGGGTTGGACGGACATGGAGGAGACGGCGCGTCTGGTGGCGCCGGATGGCGGTGAACTGGATCGTCTGGGGAGTTCGGTGGCGGTGCGGGGCGACGTGGTGCTGGCGGGTGCGCCGGGTGCGGATGTGGCGGGTGTGGACCAGGGGTCGGCCTACTTGTTCGTGAAGCCGGTGGGCTCGGGCTGGGATATGGCGGAGGCGACGAAGCTGGTTTCGTCGGACAGGGCGAATTACGACGAGTTCGGTTCGTCGGTGGCGCTGGACGGGATGATCGCGGTGGTAGGGGCTCCGGGAGTGGATGGCGAGGGTACGGCGGAGGTGGGAGCGGTGTACGTCTTCGGGAGGCCGTCGGCGGGAGCCTCGGAGTGGACGGAGCTGGCGAAGTTGATGTCGTCGGATGGCCTCGTGGGAGAGCGTTTGGGTCGGAGCGTGGGGGTGTCCGGGGACTGGGTGGCGGCGGGGAGCCGGGGCAAGAGAGGGGAAGGCCGGGTTCTTCTTTTCCGGCGTTCTCCGGAGGGCTGGGAGAGCGGAGGGGAGGCGGGGCGGCTGGAGTGGCCGTGGGAGGCACCGGGCTGGGACCTGGGATTTTCGGTGGCGTTGGGGCCTGGCGGTGTGGTGGCTGGGGGCATGGAGGAAGATCCGTCGCGGCGGGGTTTCTGGCGTGGCGTGGGAACCCTGTTCGCGCCGCGTTCCGGCGGCTGGGTGGGAAGGTTCGAGCCGACGGCGAAGCTGGTGGACGACGGTTTCGCGTGGTCGGAGCTGGGGAGCGCGGTGGCGCTCGAGGGGACGACGGCGGTGCTGGGAGCGCCGTTCGGACGGACGGAACTGGGGGCCTTCGACGGGAAGGCGCTGGTGTACGACGTGGCACCGGGGCTGCTGCCGAAGGTGCCGGCCTTGGGGTTCCCGGGTCTTCTGGGGGTGTTCCTGGCGCTGCTGGGTTGGGGTTCCGGCTTGGCAAGGAAGGCGCTTTTCGCGTTTTCCTCACGGGATTTCACGGTCCTGGGAGTGTCGGTCACCAGGCGCCTTGGGGCCTAGAGAAAGCGCCAAGGGCGCTGATAGGCGAGGAGCGAGCGCCGGATGGGGGAACCTGCGCCGTAGGCGTGGGTCATGATGCGAGCGGACCTCAACTCCCAGCAGAAAAACGAGCTTTCTTGCCTGGATGCCCTGGGAGCAGCCCAGGACCGGAATATCCCACTGCCCGCGGCCGGCCGGGGCTGTTCGGTGACCGTGAAAGAAGGTTCGGGTCAGGAGTGTTTCCCGTCGGTGTCCGGCAGCTTGCCCGGGGCGCGAAGAATCTTTTCCGGCGTGAAGGGCCAACTCCGGATCCAGACGCCCACGGCGTCGTGGATGGCGGCGGCGACGGGATCGCAGGCGATTGAAAAAAGCTCCCAGATGCCTACGACCAGGGCCAGGTTTTGGCTACAGTCGGGACCTGCTGGAAGAACCGCCACCGAAGTCGTGCCATTGCTGTCCGTGCTGACATCGGAGGGTCTCCACGCAAGGCGGGACATTCCCGGGACCGTGGAATCGAAAGCGTCCGGGCAACGCCTCGCTGTCGCTCGGCGGGTCACGCTGCGCGTTACCCGAAGGTCGTCCGGGGATTCCATCCCCCGTCCCCTGGCAGTCGCCCCGCACCCACCAGGGAGTTACCTCAACTTCCCGTTGCAACGAAGGGCAACGGGAGCCCAGCCCACGTTTTTGTACGCTCTGCGTCTTTTCTTGGTTTTGTTGCGTGTCCTGGCTTAGGTGGATACCCTCGTAGGCGCAGCTATGCTGCTGGTCGAAATCAGCGATGACATGAGCGCCTTCTCCTCACCACACAACTTGGCGTCTTGGGCTGGTCTTTGTCCCCCCAACAATGAGTCGGCGGGGAAGCGCAAGGCAGGTAAAAAGCGTAGAGGGAACCCTTATGTCCGCCGTATTCTCCGCGAGTCTGCCCATGCAATCTCTAGAACTCGATGTTCACTAGCCAGAAAGTTCAAAAGCCCGCGGTTACGCCGCGGGTACAAACGGGCCATCGTCGCCATGTCCCATAAGGTATTGAAAATAGTGTCCTTCATAATCCATCGAAACGATTATTACCGGGATGCCGATGTGGATTATGAAGTGCTGAGCGTACAGCCTAATGCCCCGCGCTGGATGAGAATGCTTCGAAAATACGGGTATCTTAAGCCCCGCGAAGCAACAAACTAACACTCGGACGATGCCTCGCTCCATCGTTCGCCTTATTCCCCCGGGGAACCAAAACCGGGGGAGGCGGGATTTGTATGCCCTGACAGACGGAATCTTTCATGGTACGAGTTCCCCACCCCACTTTGTACGCTTCGTGCGTTTTATCGGGTGGCCGGGTCCGAGCGACAGCGAGGGCTCGAAGGCACCCCAGATGACCGGGGCCAGTCACTTCCTCCCTCCAAGAGACATGCGCTCGCTCCTGGAATGCACCGGCATCGGAAACCCGGCTCCCGGAGCCGAATCCAGAGCAGGTCACCAGTGAAATCCGAGATCCGCCAACTTGCTCTTCACCTTGGCTTCGATGTCGTTGGATTCACTAACGCCGAAGATTTCGGGCGGTGGGATTTCTACCGGCAGTGGCTGGAACAGGGGTTTGCGGGATCCATGGGCTACCTTCTGAAGCACCGGGACTTGAAGCGGGGTCCAAGAGAACTCCTTCCCCAGTGCCGTTCCGTAGTCTGCGTCGCCCAGAACTATTATGCCGGGAGCAGCCCGCCCCCGGGGGATTTGGAAGGTTGGATCTCCCGATATGCCTGGGGGGAGGACTACCACAAAGAGATGAAGGGGCGTCTGCTCCACCTGCTGCGCGGCATTCAAGAGATTGGAGGCTCCGGCACCAGGGGGCGGGTCTTCGTGGACACGGGCCCCTTCCTGGAACGGGAAGCCGCCATGCGGTCGGGCATGGGTTTCATCGGGAAGAATAGCTGCCTCATCAACCAGAAGTTCGGGTCTTGGCTCTTCTTGGGGGAAGTCCTCACGAACCTGCCCCTGGAGCCCGATCCACCGGCGGTTCCCCGTTGCGGCCGCTGCACTCGCTGCCTAGATGCCTGCCCCACCAATGCGTTCGTCGGACCCTACCTGCTGGACGCACGGCGGTGCATCTCCACCCTGACCATCGAGCTTCGTGGGCCGATTCCACGGGATTTCCGACCGCTTATGGGAACCCACGTCTTCGGGTGTGACATTTGCCAGGAGGTCTGTCCCTGGAACCGGTTCGCCCGGGTGACGTCCCATGAAGCCTACCATCCGAGGGCGGGCCTCCAGGCCCCGGATCTTGTGGAGTTGATGGGCCTGGATCTGGAGGATTACCAAAAACTGTTCCGCAAAAGCCCCGTGAAACGGGCCAAGCTGGTGGGACTGCGCCGAAACCTGGCGGTAGCCCTAGGAAATACCGGTTCCCCCGAAGCCGTACCAGTCCTCTCCCTGGCCTTGGACGACCCGGAGCCCCTGGTTCGGGGTCACGCGGCCTGGGCGTTGGGGAGGATCGGCGGTGCGGCGGCGCGGCAAGCCTTGAAAGAGCGGCTTGACAAGGAAGGCGAAGCAGAGGTCCGAGAAGAGATCGTCGCTGCTCAAAGACGGTTATCCACCTAACACTCATGGGAGAATCGAACCGCCCCGAAGAATGAAAGAAAAGACGCGGAGCGTCAAAAAAACGCGCAGCGTCCATCCACGTGGGTGCAGGAATATAGGGACCTATCAGATTCGGTTGACAACTTCACCGCTGGGGCGGGCCTCCTTCCCGGCTCCGTGCAGCCCGGAGGGCGCTACACCGGCAAGATGCCGGTGCCACCGTTTCGGCGAAGAAAATTGTAAAGCAAAAA
>JAJRTK010000213.1 GCA_024278345.1 bacterium
AAAACCCTTCGGGAAGCGGGCTGGCTGGTGCCGGCGTTGGACTGGGCGCCGGGTACATGATGGGGCAACAAATGATGGGGGCGATGAACCAACCCGCTCCCCAGGCCGCACCGGCCCCTCCGCCTCCACTTCCACAAGTGCAGTACTACGCCGCCATCGGTGGCCAGCAGGCTGGCCCCTTCGACACGAACGCCCTTCGGCAGCAGATCGGTTCTGGAGCCTTGACTCGGGATACCCTGATCTGGAAGCAAGGAATGGCTGGATGGACCAAGGCAGGGGAGGTTCCGGACGTTAGCTCTCTCTTCGGCGCTGCCCCTCCGCCGCTGCCACCCCCCATGCCTCCGGGCTAAGAACGGCGAAGAGAAACGTAGTTCCCCCATTTCTGATGGCGGATCCCCGGCGCCTGGCCAGTGCTCCCGGGTGCCGGGGAAAACCGCGAAGGCGGAGAAATGTCGATGGACGAGGTCAAGCAGAAAAAAACCCGTAAATTCCCCTGCAAAGGCTGCGGTGCGGAGCTTCTTTTCAACCCGGATGCCGAAAGTCTCAAGTGCGAGTATTGTGGCTTCGAAGAAAAGATTCCCAAAAGCAAGGAGGAGATCAAAGAGCACTCCTTGGATGAACACCTGGCCAAGCCCAAGAAAACGGGGCTCGGGACCGAGACCAAGTCGTTCAAGTGCGAGAGCTGCGGAGCGACGACCTCGGTTGGCGCCGGAACGATCTCCACCGAATGCGCCTTCTGTGGATCAAAGCATGTCTTCGAGCAAGAGGCCATGGAGAACCTCGTCCGGCCAGAGAGTCTCCTGCCCTTCTCCGTCGATAAGAACCAGGCGCTGGATAAGTTTCGGGAATGGCTTGGAGGCCTCTGGTTCCGCCCGGGCGATCTCAAGCAAAAAAGCCGGCTGGACGAAATCAAGGGCGTTTACCTGCCCTATTGGACCTTCGATGCATTTACATCGTCATGGTGGGAAGCGGAGCGTGGCGATTACTACTACGTCACCGTCACCGTCACCGAGCAGGATGAAGACGGGGAAATGGTGGAACGGGAAAAACAAGAGCGCCGTACCCGTTGGAACTGGGTCTCGGGGAGATATCAGGAGTTCTTCGACGACGAGCTTGTTTGCGCCTCTGGCGGCGTAGAACACAGCTTCGCCACGGGGATCCATCCCTTCGATACGTCAAAGCTGGTCCCCTACGACCCAAACTACCTCTCTGGGTGGGCCGCCGAGGAATATAAGACCGATACGAAAGAGGCATGGCAAACGGCCAAACATACCATCGACGCCGCAATTCACAGCGCATGCAGTAGCCGGGTCGGGGGCGACACGCAACGAGGCTTGTCCGTGGATACCGCCTATTCCAACATCACCTACAAGCACGTGCTGCTACCCGTCTTTGTCGCGGGCTATCGCTATGGCGAGAAAGTCTTCCAGTTTCTGGTGAACGGGCAAACGGGCAAAGTCAGCGGCTCGGCACCGATCTCGTGGTTCAAGGTCATTTCGCTCATCGTCGTCATCATCGCCATCATTGCCCTTGCCGTCTTTTTCTCTAGCTGACGGCCGAAACGGTTGCTGTATGAGCCTCAAAACGAAACTGTTGCTCGCCTTCCTGGGAGTTGTCTCGCTAACACTGCTCCTTTCTTTCGGGCTTTCGTTCCAGAAGACACAGGAGTTTTTCCTCCAGGAACAAGAACAACTCCATGAGATTTTCCGCCAGAATCTCCGGCGCACGCTGATGGAGCTGGCCAGCGTGGCCGCGCTGGCCGTCGATGGAGACCTGGTCAGGGAACTGTCTTCCCGCAAGGATGAGTCGCGGAGCGAGTACATCGAGCAACGGAAGCGGCTCATCATGCTCCGGGAGCGGCTTCCTGAAATCCGTTATCTCTACGTCTACCGGCCGCTCCCGGGCGCCCCTGGCAAAGTCCAGATGATCATCGGCGGCGAACCTTTTGACGCCCCCGAAAACGAGGTGACAGTTTTCGAGCCCTACGATTCCAGCAGCTTTCCCAACATGACCATGGGGTTCGAAAAAGCTGCGGCCGACCAGGAAATCACGGTGGATGCTTTCGGGAGCTGGCTCTCTGGGTATGCGCCCGTACTGGACAAGAAAGGCCGTAAGGTGGGAGCCGTGGGTCTCGATCTGCCCGCGGACCGGGTGACGGCCAGAGAGCAACGCCTACAATCAATCATCGAGGCCACCCAGACAAGCCTGCTCCAACGTCTTGCTCTGAGCAGCCTCATTGCTTTGGCCGTGGCACTTCTGGTGGGTTATCTCCTGGCTCGCCTCATTGCCCGCCCGGTCTTGGACCTCGTTGGGGCCACGGGTCTCATCGCCGGAGGCGACCTCGATGCAGAGGTCGATATCCAGCGGCATGACGAGATCGGAGATCTCGCACGCTCTTTCAACAGAATGACCAGCAACCTCCGAGAAATGGCTTCGGCCCTCCAGCAATATGCCGTGACCTCCGCCAAGGAACGGGAATTGGAAGTCGCCGCCAATCTCCGGCAGGAGCTGGCTCCCGAGCCTTACGTTTCCATCGCCGGAATCCCTTTTGCCTCCGAACTCCGCACGTCCACCTTTGGAGGAAGCATAGCCTACGATGCTTTTGCCCTTGGCCAAGATGCCTATCTCCTGGTGGCCATGCTCCACACGCCCCAAGGCAAACCTGAAGCTACCGCTGCCCTCGTTCGCTGCCGCACCGGCCTTGGATTTCTCACAGGCAACGTGGTCTTCCGCCCGCAAGACCTGGCCAAATGCCTCTCCCAAAAAATCCTGGCCCAGGAAGAACCTGAAAAACAAAGCCTCGATTTTCTGTGCGGAGTCTACGACAAGGCCAGGAGCTGGTTGACGGTGGTGAATGCCGGCGGGGCCTACCCCTACCTGACACGCCCCGCCAGGCAAGAAATCCTCCAGCTCGACCAGGACGGAGGCCCGCCCCTGGGAAAGGAACCCAACGCAAAATACAGCGACTTCGGCATTCAGGTGGAGCCCGGAGATCGGCTTGTCCTTTATTCTCCTTACCTACTGACGCTGAAAAACGAACAGGGTGAAACCTACGGGCTGCCGCGATTTGAGGAAGCACTCCGGCACAACTTGGAGCTTAACCTCGAATCCATGAAGAAAGCGCTCCTCGAGGAGGCACTCCGGTGGGCCGGCCAAGAGGCCCAGGCCGACGGCGACCTCGCCATCCTCGCCCTGGAGTTTTAGGTTCGAGGAGTAACAGCGGCACTGCCACCCCAAGGAGACCTCTTCATGAACATCCCACCTTCCAAATGGGGCATCCACGCAAGGCGGGACAATGGGTCGCGGGGAAAATCGATTCCTTTCCATGAGTGTTGTGCCATACCACGGGAATCGCACCCATGACGAGCCAACCGATAGAGAACCGGCTTCTGGAAATGAGGAAAAAACTCCTGGACCTGTCCAGGAGAAACCGCCTTCTCAACCACCGGAACAAGGGCCGAAACACCCTTCGTGTCGTTGACGAGCTCCCCGAACAGGTGTTTGCGATTCTGGTGCGGAAAGGGCGGCGGATGCAGTTTCTTTCCAGGGAAGAGGCGCCGCCGGAAATCGCGGATCGGCTGCCGCCGGAGGAAGCCGGAGAGCGGCCTAGTGCTGGGAATTCCGTGCATCAGCAGGGCGTGGAAACGGCTGCCACGCTGGCGGGGGAACGGGCCGGGGCGGAGGAACAGGGTGGAGCGGGCCGGGATGGCCTGCTGGCCGGGGCGGAGGAACGGGCCGGGGCGGAGGAACGGGCCGGGGCGGAGGAACGGGCCGGGGCGGAGGAACAGGGTGGAGCGGGCCGGGATGGCCTGCTGGCCGGGGCGGAGGAACGGGCCGGGGCGGAGGAACGGGCCGGGGCGGAGG
>JAJRTK010000214.1 GCA_024278345.1 bacterium
GCGACCGACGCCAAAGCATCCGGTTTGTTGCACCGGGAACGATCCGGTAAGCTCCCTGTCATGTTGAAAGCCACCCATCGCACACAGACTGCTGTTTCCCTGGCATTCATGGCCGCCGCCGCCGTCGTTGGGCTGTTGCTCCCGAAACTGACCGCCGCCCAGTTCCATCCGTCGCTTGAGAAAGGGGACAACCGGTCCGACGAGATCCTCAATACCGGTTTCAGCGTGACGGTGGATGTCAACGTCGTCTCCTTGACGGCATCTGTTCGCGACCGTCGCGGACGCTACCGAACGGGACTGAAAAAAAAGGATTTCGCCCTTTATGTGGGCGGCAAAAAGCAGGAGATCCTGAGTTTTCGAACGACCCTCAAGGACCCGCTGGATATCGCCGTGCTTCTGGATGTCAGCGGGAGTATGCGCCACGATGGCAAGATCGAGAAAGCACTTTGGGTGTTGCGCCAAGTGGCCAAGAGGCTTGCGCCGGATGATTATCTCTCCTTGCTCTTGTTTGCCGACGACCGGATCGAAAATGTCGTGCCCTTCACGGCGGATAAGTCGAGGTTCTTGGCGGCACTCGATGAAATCCAGGCGTACGGAAAGACAGCTCTAAGCGATGCTCTGGATGAAGCGTCACTCCTGGTGGACGAACATGGTGGAATGGCCCCCTCGATTCTTCTCCTGACGGATGGTTTCGAGAACGCATCCGAGCTCACTCTTCAGCAGGCGTTGAACCATCTTCAGTGGAGGAGAGTGCCGGTATACTCGCTGGCCATGGTCCCGCCGGGCGGCGAGAAGAAGGCGACGCATCCCGATGCCGGCTCCGATTTCGACGTCTTGCGACGGATTGCCGAAGAAACGGGGGGCCGTTTCTTCGTCGTCAGCTCGGATGTCAGCATGGTCCTGGCAGTGGGAGGGATCGAACGAGATCTTCGGGCACGATACCGGATCACCTTTGCGGGCACGGAGGATGACAAGAACCCCAGGAAAGTAGCGTTGCGTGTTCCCGGTCGGCGCTTCACGATTCGGTACCGTCGGGGTTACCGCCCTTGATTCCGCCGCCAGCCGGTGCGTATTGGACGACTGGCTCTCTTCGCTTTAGTATGGCCGGGTTGTCTTTGCCCCTGGCTACTGTTTCCAGTGGCTCCCATGAATGTTCCCGAAAGGAGAGGCTGATGGGTAGGAACACTCTCTTGGCCTTGCTCACCGTCGCTTTGATGAGCAGCGGATGCGCAACGAAGAAATATGTCCGCAAAGAGCGGGACACGACGAACAAGAGAATCGATTCGGTGGAAGCTTCCGTCGAAGCGAACGAGACTAGGATCCGTCAAAACGAAGAGGCCATCGGCACGACGAATACACGGATCGATAAGACACGCCAGGAAGTCGCCCAGGTTGGCCGCGAAGCCGAAGAGGCTAAGAGAATGGCCAGAGGCAAGCTGCTCTACCAGGTGATCCTCAACAACAATTCGGTCCGTTTTGACGTGAACGAAGCAGAGCTTACCGACGATGGGAAACAGCAGGTCTTGGGTCTCATCCAACGGCTCAAGACGGAAAACAAGAACGTTTACGTCGAAATCGAGGGGCACACGGACAATACCGGCACTGCCGAACACAACTACGATCTAGGCTTGACTCGGGCAAAAGCTATCCGCCGCTTCATGGCGGAAGAAGGAATCCCGCTCCACCGTATCGGCGTGATAAGCTTCGGTGAAACCCGCCCCATAGGAGACAATACGACAAGAGAGGGCCGGGCGATGAACCGAAGGGTCGTGATCTCTGTTTTAGAGTAGTGACAGGATGATCGCGGCTTCCTACGTTGTGGTTCAAGGGCGCGAAGGTGTGGAGGCGAGCCATGGGAACGGAAGCCGACCTTCATGACCATTATCGGCTTTCCTCCCTCCTTTTCATGAGCATGGGACGACCGGTTTTGCGGAGCCTTCAGATGGCGGCACCGCCTGCTTTTCGTCAAGCCTTTGGAGAATGAGGAACCATGCAAATGTCCACCGACGACCTGGATCAAAGGGTCAAAAAACTTGTGGAAAGGTTCCAGAAGGAGTTTGGCGGGCAGCTCAATTTCCAGATTGTGCCGCCAGACACGGAGCCCCAATTCGAGCGGAAGCCTCCACGAACTCGCAGCACGAGCAGGATCGCGAGTTTCGACAAGACGCCTCGGCAGATCAAGCGGGAGCTCGACCGGTTCGTCATCGGTCAAGATGCCGCAAAGCGGGCGCTGGCCAACGCGGCATTCTACCATTACCGCCGGGCTCGAGCCGCCCTTGAAGGTAGAGAGGGCATCGAAGAGTACCAAAAGCCCAACGTGTTGATGGTGGGCAGCACGGGAGTTGGAAAAACCCTGCTTCTCAAGCGTCTTGCCAGGATCATTGGTGTCCCTTTCGTTCAGGGGGATGCCACGAAATTCTCCAAGACAGGTTACGTGGGAAAAGATATCGACAGCTTGGTCCGCCAGCTTGTCCGTGAAGCCAAGGACAATGTTGAGCTTGCGGAAGTGGGGATGATCTTCATCGACGAGATCGACAAGATCGGCGCCGCCCGAAATATGGTGGGCCACGACATTACCGGGACAGGGGTCCAAACTGAGCTTCTCAAGCCAATGGAAGAGACCGATGTCGATCTCATAGCCAGCGGCGATCCCGTCTCCTCTTTCCTGGGAATGGCGGCCATGCGTCGAGGGGCGCCGGCCGCCATCAACACGCGCCACATCCTGTTCATCGTTGGAGGCGCGTTTCCAGGTCTGGACGAGATCGTGCAAAAGCGGATTTCCAGGAAAACCATGGGGTTTGGTGGAACACTGCCCTCCATGAGCTCCAAAAGCGAATGGTTGAGGCACCTTGAAACCGAGGATTTCGTCGAATTCGGGCTTTTGGAAGAGCTGATGGGCCGTCTTCCCGTTCATGTCTCGCTGGACGACCTGTCCGTCGATGACCTCCTGGAAATCCTTGAAAAAAGCGAGTGCTCCATTCTCCGGCAGCACCAAGAGGATCTGCGGCGCATCGGTGTGGCCCTCGAGTTCGAGCAAGAAGCGCTCCGGGAAATATGCGTTCGTGCCGAGCGCCACGGGACTGGGGCCAGAGGTCTTGTCACCGAGTTCGAGCGCGTCCTTGGCAACTTCAAGTACGAGCTGCCGGATCACCGTCTGAAAAAGCTCGTCATCCATCGTAGCATCGTCGATGATCCGCATTCTGGGCTCTTGAACCTCCTGCTCCACGAGCCCATCCAAAGGTTTGTCCAAGAATTCGAGTTCGTCACGAAAGTCAAGCTCACTTTTGATCAGTCGGCCCTAGAGTTTTTGGGCCAAAGGTCGGAAGAGGGCAAGAACCCCATAGCTTTCTGCTGGGAACGCTTGAGCGGAGCGGACCGGGCCCTGAGGATGGTGGGGCGGAACAGCCTTGTGGTAACGCGGCAGATCCTCCAAAGCCCCATGAAACAAATCCTGGAGATCCTTGAGGCGGAACGTCCCTCCGTGCCACGCCGGAGACCGCTGTCAGACCCGAAAGTGCCGCCGGACCCAGAAGTTGCAGCCAGCACCGGCCCCGGCCCATCAGGAGCCTCCCCGATAGCCTGCCCCGCTCCTGAGCCCCCCATGTGAAAAAACAGGAACCGACCAGCACCTGGAGGAAAAGCATGGATGACGCCATCGTACTCAAGGGACTGCGAAAGAGCTTCCGAACCGGAGTCCGCATGGAGCCTAAAGAGGTTTTGCAGGGCCTCGACCTCAGAGTCCGGCCTGGCTCAATCTTCGGTTTCCTTGGCCCCAACGGCGCGGGAAAAACAACGACGATCAAGACCGTTGTGGGACTTGTCCGCCCTACAGCCGGCCAAGTCACAGTCTTCGGCCATCCAGCCGGGACCGCCAAAGCGGCCGAACTCCTGGGCTTCCTGCCGGAAAACCCTTACTTCTACGAGTATTTGAACCCGGCGGAGACACTGAACTTCTATGGCGGTTTCTTCGCCGGGAGCCGCGCCGAACGCCGAGAACTGGTGGAAGAGCTCCTTGACAAATTCGATCTCCAGACGGTGAGAAACCAGCGGATCAAGACGTTTTCCAAGGGAATGCGGCAACGTCTGGGAATGGCGCAAGCCCTTGTGGGCCGTCCTCAGCTCCTGGTGCTGGACGAGCCGATGTCCGGTCTTGATCCCATCGGTCGACACCGGATCAAGGAGGCGATCCGCGACGCCGCCGAACGCGGAATAACTGTCTTCTTCTCCTCCCATATTCTGGCCGATGTCGAGGATCTCTGTTCCGAGGTCGGATTGCTCCTTTCAGGCCAGTTGGCCAAGATCGGCAGCCTTGAAGAACTGCTTGTGAACCAGAGTCAGACCTACCTTTTGCAGTTTGACCGGGTCACACGAGATACGGCGCGGAGTCTCCAAAGCGGCGGCCTGAAAGGAAAGCTTAGCGGGGAACGCTTCCTGGTCCGGACAGAAGACCCGGATGAGGTCGGTCCCCTTCTGGACCAGGTCCGCCAGGCTGGTGGGCGGATCCTGGCAGTCCAGCCGCTTCGCGAGACCCTGGAAGAGTATTTCGTCCGACAAGCTGGGAGCTGACCAATGCGAGTAATCTGGAATATTGGAGCCAACACGTTTCGCGAGGCGATCCGGAATCGCGTTCTCTACATCATTCTGGTCTTCGCCTTCTTCTTTATTCTTGGGAGCCGGTTCCTGGGCAGCATCAGCGTGGGGCAAGACGTCAAGATCATCAAGGACATGGGCTTGGCGGGGATCTCTCTTTTTGCTGTTTTGGTGGCTATTTTCGTAGGAACCAGTATCGTTTACCAGGAAATCGAGAGGCGGACGATTTACACGATCCTCTCCAAGCCAGTCCGGCGGCGGGAATTTGTCATTGGCAAATATTTGGGACTCTGCATGACCCTGGCGACGGTTGTGGCTGCCATGACGGTTGTGCTGGGGTTGCAGCTTTGGCTCGTCGGGGCTGGTTTCGATCTTTCGTTCCTCGTGGCCATCAGTCTGACTCTGGCAGAGCTCTTTGTCATCACGTCGGTGGCGGTCCTCTTTTCCACCGTCGCTTCGCCCCTGCTATCGGCGGTCTTCACCTTCTGTTTCTACATCATCGGCCACACGATCCGAAACATTCTTGGGCTGCTCCAGTTTGTAGACAGTGACATCGTGCGGCGCTTCTTATCCGGGATCTACTTCGTTCTCCCCAACCTCGACAACTTCAATGTCCATCGCGAAGTCGTCCACGGCTTGCCTCTGGCCTGGCCGGCCATCGGGTATTCCCTGGGTTACGGAGTGGCTTACTCGGCTCTCATGCTCACGCTGGCAGCTCTGGCGCTGGGGAAGAGGGATTTCTGAAGGGGATTGCTATGAACCGACTTCCAAAAGGCCGGCAACGTTCCTTTCTAGTGGGCGCGTGGCTGCTCCTGCTCTGTTTGGGCATCTATCATTTGCAGTGGGCCATCGAGGAGAGCCGCCCGGTGCGTCCCCCTGACCAGCCGCTCTACTTGCCCAACGGCAATTTTATCAAGGTCGTCTCTTTGGGATACGACGCGGTCATGGCCGACTTCCTGTGGCTCTACTCCATCCAATATGCCATCCAGGAGTTCTGGGGCAAAAAGAAATACAGATGGCTCCACCATATTTTTAACCTGATTACCGACCTCGATCCCCAGTTTGAAACCGCGTACGTCATGGGCGCGATTTTCCTGGGCATGATGCAGACCCGCCCCGATCTGGCTATCGATCTTTTGGACAAGGGCGCGAAAGCCAACCCCGACTCCTGGATCTACCCGTCGGAAGCCAGTTTCTATGCCGCGCTCCACCTAAAAGACCGGCGGAAGGCCATGGCCTACCTCGAAGAGGCCTCCACCAAGCCAGGCTTTCCCGTGGCACTGAAACAAAAGCTGGCCCGTTACTACCACCTTGAGGGGAAGACGGAGCTGGCGATCCGGCAATGGCTCTCCATCGAAGAGAATGCCGAATCAGACGCCTTCCGGAAACTGGCGCGGGAATCACTCCTTCGGGCCATGAACAGAAGCACGGAACCGCCAGAAGTCCTTCTTCGCCTGTGGAAACGCGTAGAGAAAGCCATCGCAAACCAGGAGTTCAAGGCCACCGCCAAAAAGAAGATCGAGGAGCTTACCGGGCAGATCCAGGGACAAGAGCCGTAAGGCTCGGGATGTTGGGTTGTGGGACTCCTCCAGGGCGCAACTCGAACAAACCGCTTTCTTCCCTTTGGGTTGCGTTCCCCTCCCGGCGGCACGACCCACGCCTGCGGCGCGGGTTCCCCCCGTCCGCCGCCACTCGCCCTTCATCGCCCCGGACAGAGCTTCCTACCCTGAAAGCGTTACACCAAGGGCATTGTGCCACAACAGGACCGGGCCGTTGATTCCAGACTTGGAGGTGTGATAGAAATACGGCCCTTCCCCCGACTGGATCCCTGCCCCCGAACCGGGAGCCCTTCTCATGGGTCTAACCAAAGGCACCGTCTCCTACCGGCGCTTCCGACTCCAGGACGATCTGCCCCTGAACAGTCCGGAGGTCTTTCTTGACTCCATCCAGAAGCAAGCCTTCCGACCCATCGATGGGGAGACTGACGAAGAGGTTTCCATCGGCTGGGTGGGGGTAAATGACCCGCTCAATACCGAGCTGAGACATGAAGACCTCTTTTTCGAGGATCTTGTCCTGCTCTCCATGCGGATCGACAAGAAGCGGGTCCCGGCGAAGATCTTGTCAGCCCACGTCCAGCGGGCCTTTCGGGACTACGCTCACGAAAACGACCGCGCTCTTTTGAGCCGGAGCGAGAAGGAGAATATCAAGGAGATGGTCCACACGCGGCTGCTCCGGCGCGTCCTTCCCTCCATGGCAACCTACGACATGGTCCTCGACCTCAGCGAACTCGAGGTGAGGTTCTGGTCCCTGAGCCAAAACGTCTGCATCGAATTCGTAGAGCTCTTTGGGATGACTTTCGGCCTGAACCTCTTACCCATGAGCTGTTATGGCCTCGCGGCGAAGCTTCTGGACGAGGTTTCGGTGGAGCGCCTTGCCAACCTCCAGCCCAGCGCCTTTGTGCGCTCCCGAGGAAGATGAGTCTCCTTGCCCGCATCCGACAGCTCGATTTCCTGGCCAGCGAATTCTTGACCTGGCTCCTGTACCGGTGTGAGCGACAAAACGCGGTTTGGAAGCTCGATGCTTCCCCTGCGTTCGAGCTCTGGCCCGATGACCGGCTCCGGCTGGAAGCCCCCGTGGACGGCGTGACAAAGAATCTTCTGTCGGGAGGAACCCCGTCGCGCACTGCCGAGGCCCACGCGGCACTGGCCACGGGCAAGCTGGTGCAGGAAGCTCGCTGGAAGCTCCTTCGCGGAGAAAAAGAGTGGCTCTTCACCATGAAGGCACCCGACCTGGATCTGCGCTCGGTGCGACTTCCAGAGCTGTTGACGGAGGAAGAAGACGATCGCCTCCGCGAGCGCCTCAGCCTCATGAGAGAACTGGAAGAGACCGTGGAGCTGTTGCTCAAAACGTTTCTAGAGCTACGACTTTCCAACGGCTGGACCCGTGACGAGCTTCCGGCGGTATCAGAGTGGATTCTCGACGGAACCCCATCCAACGGGTAAGATGGGAGGAATCGCACACAAGGGCGGCGTGAAGCAGGTTGAACAGCACTCGGGGTCAGAGGGCCGAAGTACTATGGAACTTGGAACAACGTTCCCTAGACGAAACCGTCATCAAGATGCCGCGGCATCTGGTTTACCGTCTCCACCGGCATCCTCCTCGGAAGTTCTTGGACGTGGCTTCCGCGTGGGTTTGAAGCCCGCGCCAAGCGTGGTGTTGGGAATTGCCCTGTGTTGGCTGTTTCTAGGGGCCTGGTGCAAGTCAGCCGGCGCCTTTGAAGTCACCGGACTGGTTCTTCAGACAACCGATACGTTCCTCCCAAGCTGCGATCCCAATGATCCCAACGACGTTCCTCTCCAGGGCGTCACGGTTCGGATCCGAGGCCGGACGGTCACCACGACCACGGGAACCGACGGACGGTTCCACCTGCTCGACCCGGACTTCACGAAAAACGGCGCCACCATTGCCGCTGGCCTGGAAGGCAACGTGAACAACTCCCAGTTCGCTATCTGGCAGGCGGGGCAAACACCTCCCGACATCCTGATTTGTCTTCCCGTGATCCCCGCCGACAACCCGAGCTTCAAGCTGTCGGCAAGCGATCCCGACGCCTGCCAGATCTGCCACCACGATCCCGACGGCTCGGAACCGGTGACAATCCTGCAAGAATGGCGAAAGTCGCGTCACGCCAACGCCGGGACCAACTCCTGGGTGGAGGCCGCTCTGATTGACTACCGATCCCGGGTACCCGTGGAGCAAGCAGAGAGCCGATGCGCCGACTGCCACACGCCGGCCGCATTCGACCTGGGCGTCGCCCCGGGATCGATGGAGCTGACCGAGCTGGCGGCGGACTCTTTGGCGCGAAAACATGGAGTTCAGTGCGGCACCTGCCACCGGGTCCGGGAAGTGACGGCCAACATCAAGGCAATCAATTTCGACGGCGGCGCAATCATCAGCCACGCCCCGTTGCCGATCTTTGCCTTCGGCCCGTGGAACGATGTGACCGATATGGCGACATCCCCGGTTGCCGCCTTCACCGACAGTCTATTTTGCGCGCCCTGCCACGAGCACGATGCGCCGGCAATAGCCGGCTCGGCGGTCATTCCCGGTCAGACGACCTACTCGGAATGGGAGCGCTGGCAACAGAGGCTTCCCGCCTCTTCCCCGCTCAAGGGTACACCTGACGGCACCTGCCAGGGATGCCACATGCCGGCGAAACCGCTGGATCAACCAAACGTGGCCTGTGCCTTCGCCGCGAAGCGAGACAGGGCATTTCCCGTACGGGCCCACACGGCGGCGGGCACCTGGCTGGGCCCGGGAGAGCTCTTGCCAAACGGTCGGTACTCTCTTCTGGACGGCGCCGCCGCCCTGGATCTCGAGGTGGCTCAGATCGCCACTGGCGAAATCGAAGTCTCCGCCCAACTGATGAACCTGGCAGCAGGCCACAAATTGCCGACGGGCTCCGGCATCCGCAATTTAATCCTGGTGATCGAGGCATTCGACGCCGCGGGCGTGGAGATTGCGCCGCTGGGTGATCCTGTCCGGACATCGTTCCTGCCCGACTGGACCGGTTCTTTTGGGACCATGGGCGCCGAGGACTTGGCCGGCAAAGCCGGAAAGGGCTACGCCAAAATCTTCTCCAGGGACAGGGCGGATTTCGGGAACCCCGACAAGCAGTGGGCGAACTCCATGGAAGCCCAGTGCGTGGTCCAGGACAGTGCCCTGGAAGGCGGCCTTTCCGACACGACCAGCGCGGTCTTTCCGGTCAATCCCGCAGCCGGCGCGGTGAAGATTCTGGCCCGGGTTCTGTACCGCCGCGCCTTTGCCGGCTTCTTTGGCCGGCTGGGCCTGCCTGAGACCGATGCACTGGGAAACCCCATCGCCGACTTCGAAGTGGCACGCCGAACGCTGGAAATCACCCCCGTGAGCAGCCCCGAACCCCTGCCGGGCGGCGTGGACCTCGATTTCCAGATGGACGCCGCTGGCGCGCAACTTGCCGACGGCCAGGTGGTGGACAATCTTTTCGCGGCGCTGGGTGTGACCTTTTCTTCTCTTTCTTCGAGCAACGGGCAATCCTGTACCACCGCGGACGGGAGCGCCTACGTGGTGAATGGTGGAGGCGGCGACCTGGTGCTGTCGCCAAAACCTGGTCTCGCCAGTCACAACGAATGCACCGGCGGGATCCTCCGTCTGGATTTCAGCCCTCCCGTGGGCCTGGTGCTCTTCGACGTAGAGGCTGACAACCCCGGAGCCGGATTCGAGATCCGAGCCATGGACGGCGATGGCAAAGAGATTGCCTTGTCCCGGATTTATGACGACCCGGCCAACTGCCAAAGCCATCCGGCCGGAGCCACGATCTCCCTGGAGCTGGCCCACCGCCGAGTCTCCAGTGTGGAGGTCCGAGGTACCGTGAAAACGGCGGCTGACCAAGGGGTGGCCTGGACGATTCGCCGCCTTCGATACCGGTTTGACTCGTTCCACCCAGAATCGTCGGGACCGGTGGAGACGCCCACGCCCACACCGACGCCAGCCCCTGGCAACCCGACGCCAACGCCCACCTCGACACCGACTCCGCCGGTTCCTGGTATTTCGGAGCCGGTGCTCGTCGGCCAGCAATCGGTCCTGGTGACCGCTGGCAATCCACCGGGCAGCCGGATCGAGATTCGCGCCTCTGGAGGTCCCTCGACTCTTCGGGTTCTGGGAGCGAGCACTGCCGGCGAAAACGGAGAAGCGGAGGTTCGTCTTCTGACGCCCCTGGCGGGTGGGGAGAGCATCTACCCGTTCAACCTGCGGACTCTTATGGAAGGGCCGGCCATCACGGTGATCGCCCCGACGCCCACCACAACCCCAAAACCGCTCCCCCTCCTGGAACAACCGGGGCAGCCCAGCCGAGGACTGGCGGTCCTTGCTCTTATGGGCGCGTTGGTGGGAGTTTTCACGATGATCATTGGGAGAAAACGAAATGGCGCCAGTTTCATGTAAATGCAAATCGGGCTGCAAAACCAAGCGCTGCCGGTGCTTCAGTAAAATGGGCGCATGCCAAAACGACTGCAAATGCAGAGAATGCCTGAACCCGTACAATGAAGAGGAACTCGAAACAACTGTCTGCCGATGCAAGAGCGGTTGCACATCGTACCGATGCAAGTGCCTAAAAGCTAGAAACGGCTGTGAAGAGCAGTGCAAGTGTAAGGGCTGTAAGAACCCTCTCAACGGTCTCGATACCAGCGACATGACCGACTGCATGGTGGACAATATCACCATCGTCGCGAACTTATCGGAGAGCGAACTGGACGAGAAGTGGGAGCTGCCATGCGAACACCACAAGATCCCTCTCCGAAAGTTGCTTCGGGGCTACGAGTGCAAGCAGTGCGAGGGGACGGAGTACTGGGCCTCCATCTGCTGGGGGACAGTGGTCCAGGACAACTGCACGTGGCACTGCGAGGTCTGCCACAAATGCCGGGACTGGCGGGAGTGGCACTGCGATGGGTGCGGGAGATGCACCTACGGGATTTCATTGCCTTGCGATAGGTGCGGCGACCGGAAATACGACTTCTTTTTTTAGGAGAGCAAGGAAAGGCCATGACTTGGATCGGTTGGCTTCTGAAACGGCTGCTCATGGCCTATCTGCTTTGGGGAGGCCTTCTTTTTCTGCTCCAGCGCCGGATCTTGTTCCCCAAGCAGATGACTCCATCGCTGGAACAGCCCGGGCTCGGTGTCCGGGGCCTGGAACAGCTCTGGCGGCCAACGCCGGTCGGGCCCGTGGAAGCCTGGTTTCTTCCGGGTCATGGAGTTTCGGAGGCGCAGCCGGGACCGGCGGTTCTTTTCGCCCATGGCAACGCCGAGCTCATCGAGTATTGCGCCGATGAGATGAACGCCTACCGCCGGATGGGAATTAGCGTTCTCCTTCCGGAGTTTCGGGGGTATGGCCGCTCGGCCGGCCAGCCGTCGGAATCAGCCATCGTCATGGATTTTACCGGTTTCTACGACGATCTGGTCCGCCGCCCTGAAGTCGATGCCAGCCGGATCGTGTTCCACGGCCGGTCCCTGGGCGGCGGAGTCGTCTGCAGCCTGGCGGCACGCCGGGAGCCGGCGGCCCTCATTCTCCAATCGACCTTTACAAGCGTCCGTAGCTTCGCCCACGGCTACCTCTTACCGGGCTTCCTGATCCGCGATCCCTTCGACAACCTCGATCACCTGAAAGCGCTGCGTTGCCCAATCTTCATCGCTCACGGAACCAGAGACTCGATGATCCCGTTTTCCCACGGGCAAAAGCTCTACGCGGCGGCTCAAGCTAGGCAACAAAACGACTCCCCCAACGCAGCACCCCCTTTCTCAATCCTCCTTGCCTACGACAGCGATCACAACGATTTTCCGGCAAATTCGCCTGCCTACTTCCAGGAGATCGAGGAATTCCTGCGAAAAGCAGATATTCTTCCGCGCCACGGGCCCCGGGCCAAAGGCTCGCCAACCCCAAAACCGCACTTCTAAAACCGGTGGTGCTCCGGTCTTAGGGCAGTGGATCGAGAGCGGCGGCAATGGCGAACAGCGGGTGCCGGACGGCGCCCGATGGAAGCGGAACGCAACACAAAGAAAGCAACGCTATTACCAGGATCCACGCCCTTGACGAAAAAGACCCTATCGGAAAACCCTCTCCGCCCTGGACCAGCGTCGGGTTTGTGGGGGTCGGAGCTATCGTCTACGGGGTTTTCCGATAGAGTCTAAAGCACACCCTAAAACCGCCTGGCACGGTAACCCTTATCCCGGAGAAGCTGGACGATTCCATCCTGACCCACCAGATGACCGGCCCCCACGATGATTAAAAGCGTGGTTTCCTTGGCCAAAAAACGTTCAATCTTCGCGGCCATCTTGAGGTTCCGCTGGGTAAAGAGCATCTCGTTGACGGGCTTGAGCTCCGGGTCATTAAGGGTCTGCTGGTTGAGAAGGCCGTAGAGCTTCTCCACGTCGCCATTCTTCCAGGCGTTGAGCAGCTCGTTCATCTCCGCCTCGACGGTTGCAAGCTCGCCAAGAAGGTAGCGAAGAAGCAAGTCTTCGCGGGTATTGACAAGCTCCTCGAAGAGATCGATCTGCTCCCGGATGGACTCCAGCTCCAGAACCGGAAGCCCTCTCTTCTTGGCCAAATGAAGAAAATGGTAATCGATTCCGTTTTCCGGGCGCATTCCATGCTTCGCCAGCTCGGCCGAAACAAGCATGTTGGCCAGGAACCAGGGCTTCATCTTCCGCACCTGCTCAAGCTGCACGCCATAGCGACGGAGGCTCTTTTTTAGCATCTGGCGAGATTCGGCGGAAAGATGCTGCAGGAGGTCGGCCTCGCCGGTATAAAAGGCGTTGGAGAAGATGTAGCCCGATTCAGTGGCATCGAGGTCCGTGACATCGACCTCCACGACCAATGCCTTGGATGCGGCGAAGGCATTGGTGATACTGGATTTGAGGGGATAGATCCGCTGGTCGGCGATATGGATCGACCCCAAAAGGTAAACGGTGCAAGAATCCGACCTGATTTCCCACAGGAACGTTTCCCCTTCAAGGGGCGCCGCGCTGGCCAGCGACATCCAGAGGGCGGCGAGTGAGCAGGCCGTCAAAACGGTCTTGAAACGCATGAAGGGCATCATGACTCCACCTTGAAAGCTACCTGGAGCTCGCGCTCCCCCCAAACGGCACTTCCGCGAAACCGGATTGCATCAGGCTTCCAGGAAACAAAATATGCCAGGGCCTATGGAAAGGCGAGCGGCGGCGGACGGGGGGAACGCGCCGAAGAAAGAAAAGCGATTTGCACGAATGATGCCCCGCGGGAGTCCACGCCCCAAAACAGAAATCCCGCAAGAACGGAGGGTCCGCTGGCCTGAAAAGTCTTGTCCTCAAAAAATATCGAGAATGGGATTGAGGCCTCGGGCGCGGAGATCTTCGTAGAACCTGGGCACGGCACCCGCCGATTCGAAAGCGCCCAGAACCTTTCCATTTTCGGCAAGACCCGTTTGCCGATAGCGGAAAAGGTCGAGACGTGTGATGGCACCGCCTTCCATTCCGGTGATTTCACAGATCTCCTGTATTTTTCGCGTGCCGTCGGAGTAACGGGCCACGCTCACAATGAGGCCGATGGCGGAAGCAATCTGCTTGCGGATCGCCCGGACATCCAGGCCTGTCCCCGCCATCATCGCCATCGTCTCCAGGCGGGAGAGGACATCGCGAGCCGAATTGGCATGGGCCGTCGTCATGGAGCCCACGTGCCCACTGTTCATGGCCTGGAGCATGTCCAGGGCCTCCCGGCCTCTACACTCGCCAACGATGAGGCGATCAGGCCGCATCCTCAGGGAGTTCCGGAAAAGGTCGCCAATGGTGACGGCACCCTCGCCCAGCATGTCCGATGGCCGGGTTTCCAGGCGCCCCACGTGGAACTGGAAAAGCTGGAGCTCTGCGGCATCTTCGATGGTGATGATCCGCTCTTCTTCGGGGATGAACGACGAAAGAACGTTCAGAAGAGTCGTCTTTCCCGTGGCTGTTCCACCGCAAATCACGATATTCTGCTTCGTTTCCACCGCCTGCTTCAGGAACTTGGACATGTTCCGCGACATGGAGTTCATGCGAATGAGATCGTCGGCGGCAATGAGATCCTGAACGAACTTTCGGATGGTGAGCATCGGTCCGGCGACGGCCAGAGGTGGGATGATGACGTTCACCCTGGACCCGTCCGGCAGGCGGGAATCCACCATGGGATGGTGGGGGTTGACCGATTTCCCCAGAGGCCGCAAAATGCGTTCGATCGTGGTCATCAGTTGCGAGTTGGAAGAAAAGCGAATTCCCGTATAGACTAACTTTCCCTGCTTCTCCACAAAGACCTGTTCGGCATGGTTGACCATGATTTCGGTCACATTGTCATCGACCATGAACTCGGCAATGGGGCCGAATTTGATCACATCCTCCAGCATGTCCGAAAGGATCTCGCTGGGGCTGATCCCCGATGGCAGCGAAGCCTCTTTTAGCGAACGCCGAAGCTGGTTGACAACGAACAACCGCTCGCTTCGCCCCGTTTCCGTATCCTCTCCGCTCAAGACCAGCCGACGCGCGGGAAGATCCCGAAAAAGAGATGAAAAAACCCTGTTCTTGACTTGTCGCACCTGTTTGGAGAGATTTTGCTCCAAACGAGAATTGTCGTTTCGAACGGGCATGACGATTTTTTGAGTATCCTGGACCGACATCTCCAAGCTCCAAGGCGAAGATCACAGCATTACCGCAGGGAAGCTGATGCTATCAGAGGAACCGGACAGCCGTCCAACCTGGGCGACCTCCCATCTCCGCCATTACGAAAAAAACCGGATTCTTGACCCTCCGTCCAACGCGGGCAACCACCAAAACCCACGTCCATGCCGCTACAACCCGATACCGCCCACCTTTGAACCGGACTCACAAGGCATGCTCCCTCCAGGAATTCCCCGGAAAACTCCCTCCGAAATCCAACAAGCCTTTTTGGAAATCCGGAACAGCCTCCTTGCCCAATCCGAAGCCATCAAGCATCCCAACTTCGAGGCGCTCTCCACTGGTGATCTTGCCCTGCTCTTCAGCGCCTACGATGAACGCTTCTTTCACGGACTTCTGGAGAAACTATTGAACGACAGAACCAGCTTGCCCCTCCGTCTCAGATTGTCCTCCAGAATGACCTCCTCCGGCGGCAAAACAACCGTTAAGCAGTGGCGCGACATCAAGAGCGGGCAGTTGGGAGAAATCAGCTACGAAATCGCCATCTCCACCACCCTCCTCTTCCTGAGCTTCAGAGACGTCCAACGGCCCATCCAGGTCTGCGGCGTCACTTGCCGCGACCGCCTTGACGCCCTCCAACGGCTCATGGAGCACGAAATCACCCACCTTCTGGAATACTTGCTCCGGGAGGAATCAAGCTGTAATAAAACGCCCTTCAAGTTCTTGGCCGCAACGATCTTCGGCCATACCGACACGCGCCATCAACTGATCTCTCAAAAGGAACGAGCCGCCACCCAGTTCGGCATCCGCCGCGGAAGCTGGGTCCGATTCCTCTACGAAGGCCAGCCCATGGAAGGAAGGGTCAATCGGATTACGAAACGAGCCACCATCCTTGTCCCCAGCAAGACCGGAACTCTCTATTCGGACGGTCGGAAATACAGTAATTTCTACATTCCTCTGGGCCTCCTGGATCCCGCGGATCCGCCTCCATCGGAACCCCGTTGAATCCCCCCGCTCTCCCTGCTTCAGAAGCAAAACAACGCCATTCCCCTCGCTGCGTTCAACTGTTGAGGTCCGCTCGCGTCGGCGGCAATCCGTCCGCCGCCACTCGCCCGTTCCCCGACCATTTCGAGCCAAAAGCCGCCAAACGGAGAGCATGGAGACCGGAAGGCCTCCCTGGCTCTCCCGGCGACCGGGACAAGAAGTTGCATCGAACAACCCTTCACCAGGCGGTCTTCAACCACAAAAGCTTTCTCAAAACGTCACAAATCGGGATTCCGACGCGGTTCCGCATTCCCAAAGACA
>JAJRTK010000215.1 GCA_024278345.1 bacterium
GGCACCGAGACCACAACCGAGCCCGCCGGGGAAACTGCTGAGCCTTCCGGCGACACTTCGGAAGAATCCAGTCCGCCTGAACCTGGCACCGAGGCCACAACCGAGCCCGCCGGCGACACTGCTGAGCCTTCCGGCGACACTTCGGAAGAATCCAGTCCGCCTGAACCTGGCACCGAGACCACAACCGAGCCCGCCGGCGACACTTCGGAAGAATCCAGCCCTCCTGAAAAAGGGGACGAGGAGCCTTCTAGCTCCCATGGCTGATCCAGGCGCTCGCCGCTCCAATGGATAGTCTCTGCCTGGATGGGCAGGTGTTGGAGTTCGTGGTAAAAAGCCTCTTCACATTGACAACGCAGTGTGGGATTTTCTATATTTTGTTGTCGAATCTGGCTCCTGCGCTGCTGAAGCATCCGGGAGCTTCCCCTGCCACAGGGAGAGCGGGCGATGACAACCAGGATTCTCCTTGCCGACGATAGCGTCACCATCCAGAAGGTGGTGGAGCTGACCTTTTCGGACAAGGACTATGAAGTTTTCACCGTTGGTGACGGTGATTCCGCGATCACAAAGGCGCGTGAGGTCAAGCCTGACGTCATTCTTTTGGATGTGATCATGCCGGGCAAGGACGGCTATGAGGCCTGCTCGATATTGAAGCAAGACGAAGCGTTGAAGGACACGCCGATTCTCTTGTTGACTGGGACATTCGATGTTTTTGATACGGAGAAGAGCAAGCGGGTTGGCGCGGACGGCTACATCATCAAGCCATTTGAGTCTCAAGAGCTCATCGGTCGCATCCGCCGGCTGGTAGGCTCTGGTGATGATCACGACTCCCATGGGTCGGACGAAGAGTTGATGCTGCCGGACTTGGATTTCGATGCGGACTCCGATCTCATCGACTTCAGCGCTGGAGGAACGGCGGATACGCTTTTCGACTTCACTCCGGAAGATATCCCGGATCAGGGTTTTAGCTTGCGCTCCAGCCTTGAGGAAGATGGCGGCATCGACGAGAAATTTACTTTTGGCCCCACAGAGAAAGAGCTGACCACAACCAAAGTGCTCCATCGGAGTGACACGGCAAGCCTATTTGGTTCAAAGAGCCCGTTGGCGCCTAAACGACAGGAAAAGCGAGACGAGGAAGTCACGTTCGAGTTTACGGGAAAAGCCGAATCCTCCAAGGTCTCGAGTCCTCGCTTCGACGTGCCCAAAAGCCAACCGACACCTGCCAACTCGCGGTCGGCCAGCGAGGCGATTGACGACATTTCGTTCGAGCCGACGCTGGCTCCGGTGAGCCGGCCAGGCAAAGCAAGCTCCCGGAAGAAGCCCAGAGTGGTGAAGAAGGCGGATCGCGAAGCCGTGGATGCTCTTGAAGCCTCGACGGAAAGGGTTTTCGTGGAGCTCGGCGCCCCACACTCAGCCAAGCATGAAAAGCATGAGGAGGCCGCGCGGCCGGCGGCAGTTTCCTCTGCTCCGCCAGTGGATCTCCAACCGCTCATGGAAAAGCTCGACGGCCTGGCGAACCGGCTGGAAGAGTTTGGAACCCGGGCAACGGCGACTCCCGAAACGGATCTCAAGGCGATGCTCCAAGGCCAGATGCTGGATTTGCAGCCGCTCATGGAGCGGCTGGATCGAATGGAGAAGCGGCTGGAAGAGTTTGGAGCCAAGGTAGCTGCTGCTCCCAAAGCGGGACTGGACCAGACGCTAGAAGAGGCGATGCCGGGGCTTGTGGAGCGGCTCACGGAGAAGCTCATCCAACCCATGGTGGAGGCGCTGCAGTCGAGACTCGTGGAGCATCTTCTTCCGGAAAACGGCCTGGACAGCCGCGAAATCGTGTCGGCCATCGCGTGGCACGTTGTGCCGGACGTGGCGGAAATGTTGGTTCGGAGGGAGCTCGAGGAGATCCAGCGGCAGGGATAGCGATGCAGGCCAGCTCACCGGCAGGACTCAATTGCCACCGGGGTTCCCTGGACAACTCTGGGCCAGTCCGCTGGTCTCTTGTCGCGGGCTCGCGAACATCTGGTCGCAGGAGTTTCCGATCATGAGGTTGCCCGGTGAAGTGAAGGCCTTGGTGGGCCTTGCGCTTCGAGAAGACATAGGAAGCGGAGACATCACGAGCCAGCTCTTGGCGTCAACGGCACCAGGCCTCGCGGAGATCATTGCTCGGCAGCGCCTTGTGGTGGCGGGTGGATTCATGGTCCAGCGAGTTTTCTTGGAATTGGACCGGACCGTTGAGATCGGCCAGGTAGCACCAGAAGGCAAGACCGTGGAAGTGGGAGAACGAATCCTGTTGGTGCGCGGTCCGGAACGCTCGATTTTCACTGCCGAGAGGACGGCTCTGAACTTTTTGGGCCATCTCTCTGGCATCGCGACGTTGACGCGGCTTTACGTGGAGGCGGTGGAAGGGACAGGAGTCCAAATCGCCGACACCCGGAAGACGATTCCCGGCCTGCGGTGGTTGGAGAAGTACGCCGTAAGAACGGGAGGTGGCATCAATCATCGATTCGGTCTTTACGATGAGGTGATGGTGAAAAACAACCACGTTGACGCCGCTGGCGGGATGCGGGGGATCGTGGAGAGCTTCCGCCGGGCCCGGCCGCCAATTCCTCTGGCCATCGAGTGTCGGGATCTCCAGGAGGCAGAGGAAGCGGTCAAGCTCCCGCCAGACTTGCTGATGGTGGACAACCTGGGCCCTGGCGAGGTGCGTAGGATCGTGGAAGCCGTGGGTGGGCTCTGTCCCATCGAGGCAACGGGCGGCGTCAACCTGGAAACCGTGCGTCGCCTGGCAGAGACCGGCATCGACAGGATCTCCATCGGCCGTTTGACCCATTCCGCCCCGGTCGCCGACGTGAGCTTGCGTTGGATGAAGCGACCCTAGGAACTTGTTTTACGTTGTCAAAACCACTAGAGAGGAAGGCCATGGAACTGGATCTTCGATGGTTTCCTAAACTTGAGTCAACCCATGATAAGGCTCGCGAGTTGGCTCAAGGCGGCTGCGCGGAGGGGGTTGTCGTGGTTGCGGGGGAACAAGCCCAAGGCAGAGGGCGCCGCGGGAGGTCTTGGGTCTCGGAGCCCGGGGGGCTGTACATGAGCGTAGTCCTTCGGCCAAAACTGGGGATGAGCGAAGTTCCTTTTCTCTCCTTCGCCGGCGGGATCGCAGTGGCGGAGAGATTGATGGAAAGCGGGGCTCCTGTCCGCCTCAAATGGCCCAACGATCTGCTCTTGAACGGGAAGAAGGTGGGAGGCATCCTTTGCGAGAGCCTGGGGAACAGGGAACAGGCCTTTGCCCTTGTAGGAGTAGGGATTAACCTGTCTCAAGCTCCGGAGCGTCTTCCATCTCGGCCCATCTTTCCGGCCAGTACCCTCCTTGAGGAGTGCGGTCTCCTGCTGGAGGCGCGAGAGCTGGTGCCGGGAATTTTTGAGAGGCTTACGCGGTGGATCGGACTCCTTGTGGGCAAGGGATTCGAGCCATTGCGCCGCCGGTTTGTGGAGCTCTCGGCTCATGGGGGTCTCTGGGTGGAGCTCCACGACCGCGGAGAGCGGTTCGTGGGACAAGAGGCGGGTCTATCGGAGAGAGGCGCTCTCCGGATTGCCACGGAGCATGGGACTCGCTCCTTCGTGACAGGGGATCTATCGCGGATCTCCGAGTCTCCTTGGCCAACCTGACCCACGGAGAAAAAAGATGCTTCTTGTGATCGATGTGGGAAACACCAATACGGTTTTCGGATTGTTCGATGAAGAGCGCCTTGTGGGAAGCTTTCGCTTTTCCACGGGCCGGCCTCGGACAGCGGATGAGTTTTACATCGACTTCACGGGGGCGCTGGATCTTCGTGGCTTTGACCCCGAAGAGGTGGGAGACGTGATTCTGGGCAGCGTTGTGCCACCGGTCATGCCGGCACTTCTGGGAATGTGCCGGGAACACCTGGGTGTCGATCCGCTGGTGGTAGGTCCCGGGGTCAAGACCGGCATCTCCATTCGCTATAACAACCCTCGGGAAGTGGGAGCGGATCGGATCGTCAATTCGGCGGCGGCCTTCGCCCGGGTCCAGGACTCCGTGGTGGTGGTGGACTTTGGAACGGCGACGACCTTCGACTGTATATCGTCAAGGGGCGAGTATGTGGGCGGGGTCATTGCACCGGGCATCCAGGTGTCGAGCGAGGCCCTCTTTCGTGCGACGGCAAAGCTGCCGAAAATTGATATCACCAAACCTTCGCGAGCCGTGGGCCGAACGACGGTGGGCGCCATTCAATCTGGCTTTTACTACGGCTATCTCGGGCTTATCGAAGGGATTCTCCGGGCGGTGCGCCAGGACATGGGACAGGTGGCGAAGATCTTGGCGACTGGCGGACTGGCGGAGATGTTCTCCTCGGAATCTTCGGAGATCGATGAAGTCGTGCCGGACCTGACCCTGCAAGGACTCCGGATCATTTACGACCGGAACCGGTGAAAAGCAGAAACTTGATGGTTCCGATGTAAAGTGCGGCAACGGGGTTCTCGGAGGAAGCAGTGGCGAGCAGCGGGAGCGGCCGCGACTGATGCGAGCGGAACCCAACAAAAAGAAGGCAGGAGATCCATGGGCGACAACCCGGTTCACGGCGTCGAGGTTCGTGACCAGGCGGCCTTGGGCGAGGAAGAGTATCTGGACAGGGTTTACCGGCGTTTCGTCCAGCGGCGGCGGCACGGGCTGGTGCTTTCCGTTCGGGAGTGGGAGCAGATTGTGGATTGGCGGGAGCTGGGGATTCCGCTCTCGTTGGTGCTGCGAGTCATGGACTGGCATCTGGAGTCGGCGGATGGGAGAGCGCGAGCGGAACCGATTTCGAAGATCGCACGGCGGGTGAAGCTGGCGTGGAAGGAGTGGCGGAAGTCGCAGATCGGCCAGGAGGAGGGGAGCGCGGAAGAGGTGGAAGGCTATTCAAAGAGCTTTGTTCTAGGGCAGATCCTGCCGCCGGCCCTGGACAGCTTCATGGGGAGTCTTCCGGAAGACAAAGTGGGCCATGCGGCACGAAAAGCCGTTCTGAAGGCGATTGCACGCCTCCGGCGGAGGCGTGGGCGGACGCTGAGCATGGAGCAACTCCTTCGGTGGGAGGCGAAGACCAATAAAGAGCTGGTGGACGAGGTGGCCAAGGTAGCGCCAAAGGAAATGGTGGAGGCGGCGCAGGCGAGGGCGCGGCAGATCGCGGAATCCCGGAGTGGTCGGGCGGCCGGGGTTCTGGGGCGAAAACTGTTCCAGCTTGGACTTCGGCGCAAGCTCGGCCTACAGCCCTGGTCGATGACGGTTTTGATCCCCTCCGGCGAGGGCGGAGAAGATGAGTAGGGCGCTTCTGGATCCGAAGGCGGCGAAGCTGTGAGAACGCCGGTATGATCCGGCGCATCGACCGGTATTTGATCCGAGAGTTCGTGCCTCCGTTCCTTCTGGGGCTGTTCGTCCTGACTTTTACGCTGGTGACGCAGCTCATCGTGAAGCTAACCGAATGGCTTATCAACAAGGGGGTTGGATTCGAGGCAGCGCTCCGGATTCTTCTTCTATCGCTACCCTATCTTCTGGTGCTGACCGTCCCCATGGCCGTGTTGACGGGCATTCTGATGGCTTTTGGACGTCTTAGCTCCGACAGCGAGATCGTGGCGTTCAAGGCAAATGGGGTGAGCGTCTACCGCCTGGCGCTGCCGATCTTCATCATGGCGGCGCTGGCTTATGGGGCGACGACCTATCTCTATGTGGGGATTTTGCCATCGACAAACATGTCCCTCAAGCAGCTCAAGTTCCAGATCTTGAAGTCCAGGGCATCCATCGGGATGAAGCCTCACGTCTTTAACACCTTCTTCGACAACCACGTGATCTACATCGAGGAGATCGACGACAAGACCGGCACGCTCCACGGTGTGTTCCTCTCGTCAGTGGGCAGCCAGAAGTCTAGGGTTTTCTTCGCGAATTCGGCTCGGAAGATCGTGGACGAAGAGAAACGGCTCTTGACGATGGAGCTGAGAGACGGGATTTGGCACCAGACAGAGACCGGGGCAAGCGACGTCTATGGACTTTCGCCGTTTCAGACCGTCCGCTTCAACCTGGAGCTCGACAGCCCTGGCTTCGGGAACAACGTTCGGAAGGGCTACCGAGAGATGACGCTTGCGGAGCTTCGGAAAAAGCGTGCGGACATCGTGACGGAGATTCGGGATGGCAAGGTGCTGCGCGCGAAGCTGGCGGCCGATCCAGAGCTGACGGAGGTGGCGAAGAATCTGAAATTCCGCCAGATCGACCCGCACCTGGCGTTCCGTACGTCACAGCTCTACCGCCTGGACGTGGAGGTCCAGAAGAAGTTTGCCATCCCCTTTGCGTGTATCATCTTCGCCCTCATCGGAGTGCCGTTGGGGATTCGCGGAACACGGACGGGGCGCTCGGCCGGATTCGCCATCAGCGTGGGTCTTTTCCTGCTCTACTATCTCCTGCTTGTGGGAGGTGAAGGCCTGGGGAACGAGGGAAGTCTGCCAGCCTGGATCGCCATCTGGGGCGCGAATCTTGTCTTTGGGCTCGTAGGGCTCGTGCTCATTGTGGTGGTGGGCCGTGAAAGCCTGCCGGCACCGGTGCGCTGGGTGTTGGCCGGGCTCAGGCGAGGGTTTTCGGTCTTTTCCCGTCGCGGCGGGGGAGAGGATCAGGGCCTGGGCCGGGTTGCCGGGTTGCGGCTTCTGTCGTTTCCGAAGATCCTGGATCTCTATATCGGCCGGGACTGGATCGTGATATTCTTCGGGCTGGTGCTGTCCATCACGCTGTTGACGGCGATTGTGCATCTATTCGAGAAGCTTGAGGAATTCAACCGCTACCAGGCAACAATGGGAGAGGTGTTTCGGTATCTGGCGGCGCGCCTGCCAGATTTTGGTGTCATCGTGATCCACGTGGCGGCCCTGGTGGCCACGGTACTTGTGGTGTCTGGGCTAAACCGCCGGAGCGAGCTGACGGCGATGCGCGCCGGAACGGTTCCACTGCTTCGAGTGGCGATGCCGCTGCTCTTCCTGGGGCTCGTGGTCTCCGGCGGCGTCTGGCTCCTGACCGAGGAAATCGTCCCCAAGACGAACCGGAAGGCCAACGACATCTACGACTACGAGATCCGAGGGCGAAAACCGAAGAAGCTGGCCTTCAACCGGAATTGGTACCGGGCGTCGCACCGGTCGATCCTCTTCTATTCGCTCCAGCAAAAGCTCAAGGATGGAGGAGTCTCCCTGAATCGGTTCACGCTGTTTCGCATCGGGCCACGTGGCCTGCCGGTTCTCCGAATCGACGCGGACAAGGCAGTCTGGATGCCGGTTCGACAAAAGTGGGTGTACCACAACGCGGTGGTTCGCCGCTTTGACGAATCGGGCGGTTTCCTTCTTCAGGTCGAGCGAAAACGCCTTCCCTCGGATCTGGAAGAGAAGCCTTCGGATTTCGAGCGGGAGCTCAGCGACGCCGACGAGATGAACTACCGGGAGCTTGGCGAATTCATCGCGACACTTTCCTCCCAAGGCGCCGATGTCCAGCCCTACCGCGTTGATCTGTACGGCAAGCTGTCGTTCTGCCTCATCAGCTTCGTCATGGTGATGGTGGGGTTTCCCTTTGCCGCGATCTCCAACAGAAGCGGTCGCTTGGCCCTGGGAATCGTCGTGGCAATTGTCATCGGCATCACCTTTTTTGTCGCCTATCGCGTGGGAATCTCCATCGGTCGTGGAGGTGGTCTGAGCCCGCTGGCAGCGGCGTTTGGACCTCTTCTATGTTATTTTGGGCTGGGTGTGGCCTTCCTGTTCCGCATGGAGTGATCTTTTCTGGCATGGGTGCTTGTTCTCACAAAGAAGGCAGTTGCGATGATCGTTTCGGAGACAAAGCCAAATCGGGATGAACCGGAAGCATCCTGTTCCGGGAGCTCTCGGGGAGCCGCCAGACGTGGAAGCACCCAAAGCCGTTTTTTGCGGGCGCGTGCCTTCATTCTTGGAGCCGTTGCTCTGGGCTTGGCGGGTTTCGCCCAGATGCTCATGGTCAAGAACGGTGTGAAGGGCGTGGATGGAGCAACGAATTGGTATGCCTTGGCGATTTTGGCGCTGATTCTAGGGTGGCACCGAACTGACAAGAATCGAAAGAGCGTGTTAGGGCTGGGGTTCTTGGGGCCAGCGGATTGCCCGCGCTCCACGGAGGAGAAGGCGCCCCAAGGAGGAAGACGCGGCCTGGCACTTCGTGCCGCTCCCTGGCTGTTGGCCCTCGCCGCCGTAGCACTCTCCGCCGCGAGCACCTGGAACCTTCGAGCCCACAACTATGATTCCGTCATGGGGGCAAGTGGTTGGGCCGTAGCCCTACTATTGCTGCTTGTGGCCGCGGTGTTGTGGGACATCCGTCACAAGTCCCGGGCTGTCATGCCCGAAAAGAGAATCGAGCGGAATCCGAAGCATCAACGGTGGTTGGAGGGAGTCCTCTTCATCGCCATTGTGGGCTTGGCGGTAGCATTCCGGCTTTACCGGCTGGGGGATTGGACCACGGGGATGCACGGCGACGAGGGGGAAGTTGGGATGGACGCGCTCCGCATTCTGAGCGGCCATCCGACTCCTCCCTTTCGGACCGGTTGGTTCGGGCAACCGAATTTCTATTACTGGAGCGTTGCTCTTGTGATGAAGTTCTTCGGGACGGGACTGACGGGGCTGCGGATGTTCTCCGCACTGTCGGGAATCGTCCTCGTCGTCTTTTTCTATTTCTTGGTTCGGGACTGTTTCGGGCGCAGGATGGCGATCATCTCAGGCTTCTTCCTGGCGATGTCGGACGTGGCGGTCCATTTCAGCCGACAGGAATTCAGCAATATTACGACACCGCTCTTCATGGCGGCTGGGTTTCTTTTTTTTCTCCGTGGCCTGCGCACCGGTCGGTACTGGCATTTTGTAATGGCGGCATACTTCCACATGCTGAATCTGCATTTCTATCTTGGAGGTCGCATTTCTCCGCTGCTCATGGGCGCATTTGGAGGATATCTTTTCCTGATTCGGCCGTTGGTCGTGGGGAGGAGAAGAGGCAGTTTCCCGCGCTTCACTGCATTGAGACACTATCGAGCCCACATCGCGATCTTCGCCATTGCCGCGGGATGCTTCGCCGCTCCGTGGACCGCTTTCTACATGGATCACCTGACGCTCTGGAACTCGCGCCTGAAAGCCAAGCTCATCTTCCAGCATCCGGAGGTGATGGTCGCTCAGCATCACGTGACCCACGACCCCCTATTCCTGGTCATTCGCGGACCCTTCGAGGATGGGGGGCTCCAGGCCCCAATCGTCTTTGAACCAACAGACCTCAGCGTGAAGCTGGCCGAAGACGGGTTTTGGCCGCGAGCCATCTGGGCGCAGTTGACGACCTCCCTTTCCATCTTGACCTACCGTCACGATGCCAGCTCAGTCTACACGTTCACCCGGGAGCCGGTGGCGAAACCCATGGAAGCGGCTCTCATCATCTTGGGAATTGCGTGGGCACTTTGGTGTTGGCGCAACGGCGCAATGGCCCTTCTGTCGATCTGGTTTTGGGGTCCAGTCTTCATTGGAGGCACCCTGACCATCAACGCACCCTACATGGCGCGTTTGATCCCCATCCTACCGATGATGGCGGTTTTTGCCGCGCTGCCCCTGGACAAGTTAGCGACAGAGCTGGAGCGCCTGCTGGTGGGAAGGAATGGATCGAAACGACTGGCCTTCGCCGGTAAAGCCCTCACAAGTGTCGCGATTGCCGGAATTTTGGGATTCCTCTTGTGGCAGAATGTCCATGACTACTTCTACCGCTACCTGGAAAGCTATCCATTCCGCCCCACAACGGGACAGGCAGTCTTCGTACGCCAGATTCGGGAAAGAATCGAAGGCGAAGGCCGTCCTCCTCCAAAATTTTTCGCCATTGGCTCCCCTAAAATCTATTGGACGCACGGCGTCAACCGCTTTCTCAATGCCGGGACCGACGGAGAAGATGTGAGAAACCTTGCCGATCTGCTTCCCATCCGGGAGGATGAGGATCGAGATGTCATCTTCTTCCTTTGGCCTCACAACAAGCAGTACTTACCCATCCTGCGGCTGTATTACCCGGATGGCGACGAAAAGGTCTTTCGCTACGGAGCACCAGGGCGCGAAACTCCTCTGCTGACCTCCTATCTGGTCCGCAAAGAAGAGATCGCGGCCCATCGCCAGTTGAAAGCAACCTACCGGATGGCTGATGGATCGGTCCTCCAAAGGATGGAATCCGGATTTGGGACCACCAAGCCACTGCCAATAGGAACCGTCTATCCCGTGGAAGCGAGCTGGTCCGGAACCATCTTGGCGCCAACCTACAGCAGCTACAGGTTCATGCTTCGAAGCGAGAAGCGAGGCGAATTGACCATCGATGGTAGACTCGTTGTGCGGACGGGAGAAGAAAGGCCGGCTGCATCGGGAAAGATCGTGCTTTCCCGGGGCTTGCACGCCGTGGAGCTTCGGGGCTTCCTCCGCCAACCCGCCGCGAAGGTCTCCATCCAGTGGGGGCGCGGTTTCAACAAATGGCAACCTGTGGACAAAAAGGTTCTCTGGACTGGCCCGAATGCCACTTTCGCCGGCACCGTGTGGCACCTTCCCAGCAGAACAGAACCCGACCTCGCGGACCTACCCTCGGCGGCAAGCCGCCCCCTCTTATCTCGAAGAGGCGACGGCTTCCTGGGGATGCACGCCGCTCCCACCAGCATGAGTCGGAATCTTCCCTTGATCGCTTCCTGGCGAAGCAGATTTGACGTGCCCAAAGCTGGTGCATACCGGTTTTCCGCCTATTCCAACGGCGGCAGTATGATCCTCATCGATGGTGAAACCGTCGTGGACAACCGGCATCCTCCAGGACCTCCTCGTCGAGCCACCGGGCAGATCACCCTGGAACCTGGAGAGCACACCTTCGAGCTGCGCTACGTCTGGACCCGAGGCTTCGGGATCCTGGAAGCCTCTTGGGCGCCGCCCGGCGGAGCCCTCAGGCTGATCGCCCCCGGCGACATGCAGCCGGATCCCGCCAAGATTTCCGTGGAGCTGGACCGAAGAGGAGCCGAAGCCTCCACCGCGGGAGTCAGGCCCCTCGATGAGGCCCCGCCCATGGGCGACATTGTCCCGCACACGATGGCCTTACAGGGCTCCCGGAGCATGGCCGCGGGTCCCGATTCAAGGCTCTATGTTGCCGATACGAAGCGCCGCCGTCTCGTTGTTCTGGACACCGACGGGAAGCTTGTCGCGGCTTTTGGAGAAGACAAAGACGGCAGCCAGAGGTTTGAGATCATCGAGGACATCTCCATCGGTCCCGCGGGCCGAATCTACATTCTGGATTCAGCGCGAAGGCAAGTCTTGGTCTGCGATGTGAGCGGCGTTTGCAGCACGCTCATTGACGGCGGCAGGGAGCTTTGCAATCCCGCCGGCTTCGATGTGGGAAAGGAGGGCCACGTTTTCATCGCCGACACCTGTCAAGGGCGTGTCCGCCACTATGACGCGGCCGGGAAATGGGTCCGAGATTATCGTGCAAACGCCAATCCCCAAGACAGAATCGAGCAACCCATCGATGTGGCCGTCGATGACAAGAACGTCTATGTCGCGGATCTGAAAAAGCGAATCGTCAAGCTTGATCGAGAGACGGGACTCCTCGAAAAGGTCTGGCCCATCCCCGTTGGTGTTTTCAACGGCGGAAGCAGCTTAGAGATTGCCGGCTCCAAGCTCTATCTCAACAACGCCAACCAAAACAGTCTCTTTGAGTTGGACATGGAGATCGATGACGTTCACTCCATTGGCCGGCGGGGTCAATTCACGCAACCGGTGGGGATCGCCGCCACCGGGTCGAAGCTTTTCATCCTTGAGGGCAAAACCGGACGCATCCAGAGACTGGACAGAACGCCGGAGGAATTGCCCCATCGCTAGATCGTTGAACCGACACCGACCCAGGACCGCGGTCTTCACCGACGGCCCTGCCGTTTGATCCATCTTGGCGATCCGGAGACTCCGTGGACAGGCCCAAACTCGACATCACCCAGGCTCGCCTCTGCGAAAGCTACTCGGAACATCTGTTCGTGGGGGAAGCCTACGTTTTTTTGGAACCCAGGGCGTACGAGAGTTCAGCTCTTTCGTGGGCCGGGCGAATGCTAGGGCGGCGGCGGGAGACGCCAATTCTGTCATCGCTCGTTGGGGGAACCGTCTGTTTTCCGGGAATCCGTATCCAGCCGCCACGGCTGCCGATCCTGGATCTTTGCCAAATCCTGCCGGTGAAGGCGGTTTTCAGAGCCGGCCTGGAAAACGCGGAGCTGCTTCTGGTGGAGCCTAGTGGCTCCCGGAGAGAAAAAGCCCTGGAGATCCACTCCCCGGAACATGACACGAAGAATCTGACGGTGAAGTTGGACGAGGCGGGAATGGCCATGGTGGAGGTCGCCGGGCTGAAACCGGGAGCTTACGAGGCCGCGGTCCTCGGGGAAGAGGGTGCCTTGGCATGGTGTGCCTTTTCGATCCTGGGGCCTCACGTCCCCGTTTTCGGGGTTCGGATCCTGGAGGTTCCCGGAAACCACAAAGAAACGGAAACAGGAAACCTGCTCTTCTGGGTAGAACTCTGCGGCGAGCCGCTGGACGGGCCGTTGGAGGCGCTCCTGGAATTCGAGGATGGCCGGCGGGAAAAACTGACCGGCCAGGTGGTCGGTGGAACCCTGGAGCTCATCGCTCCCGGCAAGGGGAAGATCTCTCGCCTTGCCATTCGGGGCTGCTCACCGATCACTCCCACCGTAGTACTGGATCTCCTGAATTGGAATTCCCCGGGAGCAGACCGATTCCACCTGTCAAGCCTGGGGAACGAAATTTGGTGTTCCGCGGCGCCAGTCCTTCCCAACCGCCGGGTTCGTGGCCTCTATCTCAGCCGCGGGAAGGTGCGGCCGACGAACATCTGGCTGGAGCGCGTAGATACGGACTCGGCGCGCCTTCACGTCCTGAGCCCCTGTGAACCGGCGGAGATCCTGATCCTCGATCCGCGCAAGCAGCGGGGAGAGGAACGGCCGGACGTCGATCCCATCCAGGGGGCTATCGAGGCTGGCGGCCTTGCCCACGGGAAACCCGCCCAAACGGGCGGACGGTGGCGGCAGCACCGCTTCGAAAAACTGGAAAAGGGGGAGATCCTGAGCCTGGAGGTGCCGGCACCGCTCTCACTCTTGTTCATCGGGGCGGTGACTGATGGTGAGCCGTGGGAGGCCTGCGCCACGCTCCTCAAACCAAGCCCATGCCAACCGGAGATCCGTTTTCCAGCCGCAAGCGGGATAAAGTCCGGAATGGCCGTGGAAGTCCTGAGCAACAGCGATGGGGAGTGCGAGGTCATTCTACAAGCCTGGCCGGGGAGCTTCGCGCCAGAGGATTCACTGGAACGTTCTCTCGCCAGAACCATGCTCCGGTTCCTGGAAAAGGTGCGAGGGCTGCCGCGCCTTTCCACCGCCGTTCCGAGCCTGGCCGAAGTGATGCGAAAAGGGGATCCTGGGGACGAAGGGTCCGCACCTTCCACCGCCGGTCCCCCGGGGATCAGCCCAAGCAAAGCAGCCGGGCTACTCCCGCCTTCGGGGAGGAGCGCCATCACTGGAGCCTATTTCCTGAAGGCGTCGAAGACCTCCCATGGCGTGGCCCATTTCGAGATACCCCTTGATCCGGATATCGAACTCTACACCTTGGAGGCCTTGGTCCTCAAAAACGGGGACTGGGCAAGTTGCTCCGCTCACGCGGGATCTTCTGAAGACCCAGAGCTCAGGCTGCGGCTTCCACGGTTCCTGGGGTCGAATGAGGCCGTGAAGGCATGGGTCGTTTTGCGGTGGCGCGGCCCTCGGCCCCACTGCCGCCTCTTCCGGGACGGCGCCGAGATCTTCCTGGAACAGCCTGGCCACGCCGCGGAACCCGGTGAGAAAAAAGAAGATGAAAAGCCGCGGACGCAACGAGCCGGCTACCCCTTCCTGGCCGTGGCCGGGCGGTACGAGGTCCTAGCTGAAGCCCCTGACGGGCGGGTCCTGGCAAGGGCGGAAGGCTCGACTTCGCTCCCTGAAACAGCCTTTCCATCCGCTATTGGCGCCAGGGGAACTCCCGCTGTGGGAGATTCTCCGCCCGGAAACGGGGAAAACCTCCATCGGAGCGTCTCTCTCAGTGTTGGGGAAAAGGTGCCGGGGAGTTCCGAAGAGGGCCTGACTGCCTGGCTGGAACAGGGCGGCCGCCGCCGGAAAAGCGTGTCGGTGGGAGAAACGTTTCATCTTGTGGTTTCCGGGAAGTCGGGGAAAAAATTGCCGGCGGCCATGGAACTGCTCTTGCCCCAGGCAACCCGCTCCCCGAAACTGGGGAAGGGACAAGGACCGTTCGCCTTGGAGAGGGCGGATGGAGAACTGAGAGTGCCACTCCTGGCGCTGGAAGCGACTTTGGATCGGGAAGGCCAACCGGCGGTGGGACAGTTTCTGATTTGGGCCGGGTTTCCATTGGAGGTTCCCCTCCGGATTTTGGAGAATCGGCGCTGGGGCGCCAAATTGGCGCGGCGGCTGAAAAACTGTTCGCGGCGGCTCTTTGGAAAGGGGGAACTCTCTGACCTGGGTGAATCTCGGCGGACGGGTCGATGAAGGGCGGACAGCGCGCAGCGGCTGCGAGCGATGGGAGCGGAAATCAACCCAAAAAAGGATCCTTCACCTCGAAAATCAACGTCGGACAAAGCGGGAGATCGCCTAAAGTTGCATTCCCCGGCATCCCAGGCGAGAATCATCTCATGCTCCTTGAAACTGGACATCTGCTTGGAAAGCGATTTCGAATCCTGAAGCTGCTGGGCCGTGGCGGGATGGCGGAGGTTTATCTGGCCGAGGACAGGCGCCTTGGCGGCACGCTTTGCGTCAAATTGCTCCTGCCGCATCTTCGAAGCGATCCGGTGGTCTGCATTCGTTTCGAGCGGGAGGTGGCGACGGCACGGGGACTGGCGCATTCCAACATCGTTCGGATCTTCGAGCTTTGCGAAAGCGACGGGTGGCTCTATTTCACCATGGAGTATCTGGACGGCCCCGACCTCAAGCGGAGGCTCCGAAGCCGGGGGCCCCTGCCACCCCGGGAGTTGGCCGAGCTGGGTTCGGAAGTCGCCCTGGCGCTGGATGCCGCCCATGAACAGGGGATCGTTCATCGAGACGTAAAACCGCAGAACATCCTGCTCCCCAAGGATAGGCCTCCCGTGCTCGTGGACTTCGGCCTTGCGCACATGGCAAATCTCGTGGGCCTGTCCATGGGGAGCATGATGCTGGGAACGCCGGAGTACAGTGCTCCGGAGCTCCTTGACGGCGCGGTGCCCGATCCTCGCGCGGATCTTTATTCCCTGGGCGTCGTCCTCTATGAGATGGCCACGGGAAAGCTTCCCTTCCGCTCGCGCAGCCTCTATGGCGTCCTCCGGCAACAGGTGGAGACGACCGCACCCAGTATCCTGGCCCAGAATCCAGATCTTCCGCGGTGGCTGGAGAAGATCGTCGCCTGCGCCCTCTCCAAGGACCCGGAAGACCGGTTTCAGACCGCCGGGGAGATGGGGGAAATGCTCCGCCGTCAGGACGCGGCCCTCCAGGCCCTCACGCGGACTCTCGCGCCACATCCGGCGCGGCCCTGCCCACGTTGCCGGACCCCGCTTCTTCCCTCCATCCCCCTCTGCCTCGAATGTGGTTACGAGCCCCTGGTCGTCGGGAATCAGGCCACGGGAACCCACGTCCTTGTCCTCAAGGGCCCTGGCTGGGGCTGGGTGAAGCAACGGGGGATCTACGGCGGCCAGGATCCCCTGACCTACGAACAGAAATGGCGTTTCGCGGCTCTGCTCCAAGAGCTGTGCGGAAACGAACAAATCCCGGTCCACGAGATGGACTTACGCCTTCGGAACCTGCCCACGGTCGTCTTCGATAGGCTGAGCCAAGAAGATGGAGAGAAGCTCATGGACCGATTCGGGCAGATGGAGATCCCCACGGAGGTCAGGCAGCGTTTTGCCTTGAAAAACGCCGACCTTGTCACCGACAGCACTCCCGTGGTCACGCTGGTCGCCATGATCCTCTTCTCCGCGGCACTCTTTGTGACGCTCCCCTTCTTCAACCTGCAGCTCATTGGTTCCGTGGCCTTCGGAACGATCCTGGCCACCTTCGGGCTCAAATTGGCCTTGCTCAAGCCCCTTGCGCGGCTTCCGGGAAAGAGCCACGGCTCGGCTGAAGCTTCCCCCCTCGTCTCTCTGTGCCGGGAGATCCTCCCCACACTCCGCACGCCAAGGCTCAAGAAACTCGTTCGCAAGATCCTCCTGCGTTACACCATTCTCCACAACCGCCTCCACGCCGCCGCGGAAGGTCCCACCGCCGCCCTGGCGGACGAGGCCGAGACATTCGAAACGCTGGGCCGCAAGGCTCTGGAGCTGGCGGTCAAAATCCAAACGCTGGAGGATTCCATGGAACCTCTCCAGGAGGCAGAGCTGGTGGAGGCCGTCCAACGCCTGGACGTGGCCATCGACGAAGAAACCAATCTCGTGAGAACCGACCAGCTCATCCTGGAACGAAAGGCAACCATGGAGGGATTGAACCACCTCGCCGAAGCCGAAGAGACGCTCTCGGCACTCTACGGCCATCTCGTTCGGGCCAGCGCCACCTTCGCTTCCGTAGTGGCCAGGCTCGGCGCCCTGGAAGGCAAGCTGGAGCTGGCCGACCCGACGCTGCCCAGAGCCTTCGCCGCCATGGAACTGGTGCTGGACCGCGCCGCCAAGGCCACGGAAAAACTCTTGCCCGAACCTACCCTTGATTCGTCGTGAAAAAAAAAAACTGATTCAACCATCCGCCCAAGTTTCTTGTCCCACTAGCTGAGATGCTTCCATGGGAAGTTTCTCGATGAAAAAGCGATGACTGACAGCTCCGAGGCCCCCAGTGGGCTCCGCTTTTTTTCCACCTCCACGGCGGCAACCATGCGTGGTCGCCCTGAAGAAAAGCCAACTGGAGGCATCCACCCAGAGCCTCCGAAGAAATGAGAAAGGACTGCAAAATGCGGCATCAACCTTGGAAGATACTGGGACTTTTTGTCCTCTTCGCCCTCCTTAGCACCCATTGTGCCACGGCCGGAAGCTGGGCGTTACTGGGCACGAAAACCGTGAAGATCGTCGGAGAACGCGACGTGATTGTCGTCACGGGAGCCGAGGGAACCTTCAGCAAAATCAAGCTTCTGGTGAAACGCCGGGGCATCCACATTGGAAAGATCGTCGTCCACTACGGCAACGGCACTTCCGCGAAAGTCGCCGTGCGCAAGTTCATTCCCGCCGGTGGCGAAACTCGGGCCATCGACCTCCCCGGAAACAAGAGAACCATCAAGAAGGTCGTCTTCCATTACAAGACCAAACGGGGAGCGAAAAGACGGGCCATCGTGGAACTCTTCGGGAAACACTGAGCCCGACTCGAACGATGGAGGATCAGACGCCTGACGGGAGATTTCCGCTCAAACGCCAGCTCTTCTTTGAGTTGGCTTCCGCTCCCGTCGGCGGCAATCCGTCCGCCGCCACTCGCCCCTCATCCCCCTTGACCCAATCTCCATGCCCAAAAAGAGGAGAGGCCCACTAAAATCACAGCCGCCCTCCATGACATGACGCCAGCCAACTACCCGTCAGCTCTCTTTCCCCCCAAAGGCGCGCAACAACTCTTCGGCCGCCACCGAGGGGAGCATTCTCCCCGAAGAGACCTCACTCTCCAGCTCCGCCCGGAGCTCGGCTACGCCAGAGTGCGCCCGAAACCGCGTCAAAAGCCCCTCCTCCACGGATCTCCACATCCAGCTTAGAAGCTGTTGGCGGCGCTTCTTTGCCAGGAGCCCCTTCATCTCCAGCCGATGGCGGTGCTCCAGAACGCCATTCCAAAGCTCTTCCAGCCCTCGCTCCTCCAGGGCGCTACAGGTAAGAACCCGTGGAACCGAATCCTTGCTGGCCCCGCGGAGCAACCGGAGAGCGCTGGTCCAGGCGCGCTGCTCCACAGCGGCATGCTGAGTGTTGGGGCCATCGGCCTTGTTGATGGCCACGAGATCCGCAAGCTCCATGATGCCGCGCTTGATCCCCTGGAGTTCGTCGCCACCGCCAACGAGCATCACAAGGAGAAAGCAGTCCACCATCTCCGCCACCACGGTCTCGGACTGCCCTACACCAACGGTCTCGACGAAAACGACGTCGAAACCCGCCGCCTCGCAAAGAAGCATGAGCTCCCGCGTCCTGCTGGCCACCCCGCCCAGACTCCCCGCGCTGGGCGACGGCCGGATGAACGCTCGTTCGTCGGCCGCAAGACGATCCATGCGGGTTTTGTCCCCCAAGATGCTCCCCCCGGACAGGCCACTGGACGGGTCCACCGCCAGGACAGCCACACGCTGGCCACGGGTGGTCAAGCGGCTTCCAAGTGCGTCGATGAGCATGCTCTTCCCCGCTCCGGGAACCCCTGTAATCCCGACTCGGATCGCGCCGCCAGCCCGAGGTGCCAGGATCTCCAAGAGCTCTCGCGCACGCTCTCTGTGCCGGGGACTTGCGCTCTCCACCAGCGTCATGGCCCGCCCAAGGAGCGCCCGGTCCCCCGCAAGCACTCCCCGGGCCAGCTCCAAAGGCGGCAGCTCCCTCCGCCGCCCCGGTGGCTCCGGGCATTCATCTCTCACGGCGATTCCTCCTCCGCCCCGGAGCCGGCCTCTTCCGCAACGACATCCTCCCCCCCGGAGCCGGCCTCTTCCGCAACGACATCCTCCGCCCCGGAGCCGGCCTCTCCTGCAACGACATCCTCCGCCCCGGAGCCGGCCTCTCCTGCAACGACATCCTCACAGCCCGCCAGACCGGCGTCGGCCACCGGCCCAGCGGCCCCACCGCCTCCTCCGTCAACGGCCTCGACCACGGGACCGCCAGACACGCCGCCTCCTCCGTCAACGGCCTCGACGCTGCCTATGCAGGATCGGGTCCCTTCCTCTCGCTCCCCCCACAAGACCCAGGATCGCTCCAGACCCACGCGGTGGCAGAGCGCTCCCAGCAGATCCTCCGCAGCCCTCCCGATGGGCGTGCCGGGACCGAAGACCGCGGCGACCCCCATTTCCCGCAGCGGCCCCACATCACCGGGAGGAACCACACCGCCCACCACCACAAGAATGTCCTGCCGCCCAAATCGCCGAAGCTCCCCCATGAGCTGGGGAACCAGCGTCAGATGCCCGGCGGCCAACGAGCTCACCCCCACCACGTGGACGTCGTTTTCCACCGCCTGCCGCGCCGTTTCCTCCGGCGTCTGGAAGAGCGGGCCAACATCGACGTCGAATCCCAGATCGGCGAAGCCCGTGGCCACCACCTTCTGCCCTCGGTCGTGCCCATCCTGCCCCATCTTCGCCACCAAGATCCGAGGCCGGCGGCCCTCCATCTCCGCAAACCGCCCTGTCATCTCCCGAATTCGCTTTACAATCCCCTGCCCCACTTCTCCTCCATAAACGCCAGAAACCGTCCGGATCGCCGCTCTGTGCCGCCTGAAAACCTTCTCCAGGGCACTGCTGATCTCCCCAACCGTCGCCCAAAGCCGCGCCGCCTCCACGGAGGCCTCCAAAAGATTGCCCTCACCCTCTGCCGCGCATTGCTCCAGCTCCCGGAGCGACCGGCACACCGCATCTTCATCCCGTTCCCGCCGCAGCCGCTCCAATCTGGCGACCTGCGCCTCCCTCACGGCGCGATTGTCCACCTTCAGGATCTCCATGTCACTGGCCTCATCCTCTTCGGCCACACCCCGGTTGACACCCAAGATCACCTGCCGCCCGGAATCGATCCGCGCCTGTGTCCGCGCCGCCGCCTCCTCGATCCGCATCTTGGGAAGCCCGCTCTCGATGGCCCGCGCCATGCCGCCCAGATCCTCCACCTCCCGAATATGCTCCCACGCCCGAAGATAGAGGTCATGGGTCAACTGCTCCACGGCATGGCTCCCGCCCCAAGGATCGACGATGCGACAGCTCCCGGTCTCGTGCTGCAAGAAAAGTTGCGTATTCCGCGCCAACCGGGCACTGAAATCGGTGGGCAACGCCAAGGCCTCGTCCAACGCATTGGTGTGGAGCGACTGCGTATGACCATGAACGGCGGCCATCGCCTCCAGACAGGTGCGGACCACGTTGTTGAACGGCTCTTGCGCCGTCAAGCTCCAGCCCGAGGTCTGACAGTGAGCCCGAAGAGAAAAGCTCTTGGGGTTCCGAGGCTCGAATGGGCGCATGAGGCAAGCCCAAAGATATCGCGCCGCACGCAGCTTCGCCACCTCCAGGAAGTAATTCATGCCCACGCCCCAAAAGAAGGAAAGCCGGGGCGCGAAAGCATCCACATCCAGCCCGGCAGCCACCCCGGCCCGAACGTATTCAATGCCGTCGGCAAGAGTATAAGCCAGTTCCAGGTCCACCGTCGCCCCCGCCTCCTGCATGTGGTATCCGGAAATGCTGATGCTGTTGAAACGAGGCATCTTCCGTGACGTAAAGGCGAAAATATCCGACACGATCCGCATGGACGGCCCCGGAGGATAAATATAAGTATTCCGAACCATGAACTCCTTGAGGATGTCGTTCTGGATTGTCCCACTCAGCTTCCCAACCGGAACCCCCTGCTCCTCCGCCGCCACGATATAGAGCGCCATGATGGGCAATACGGCGCCATTCATGGTCATGGAAACGCTCATCTTGTCCAGAGGGATCCCCTCGAAGAGAATCCGCATGTCCAGGATCGAATCGATGGCAACCCCGGCCATCCCCACATCTCCAGCCACCCGCGGATGATCCGAATCATAGCCCCGGTGCGTCGGCAGGTCGAAGGCAATGGACAACCCCCTCTGCCCCGACGCCAGGTTCCGCCGGTAAAAAGCGTTGCTCTCTTCCGCCGTGGAATAGCCCGCATATTGCCGAATCGTCCAGGGCCGAAGGCAATACATCGTCCGGTAGGGTCCGCGAACGAACGGAGGATAGCCCGGCATCGTCCCAAGATGCGGAATCCCCTCCAAATCCTCCGAAACGTAGCGAGGCCGCAGCCCAATGCCTTCTGGAAGCTCCTTCACACCCTGGTGATGGTCTTCTTGGGTTGCGTTCCGCGCCCATCGCTCGCCTCCGCTGCGCGCTGGCCGCCCCTCACCACCCACAAGCCTACGCTCCAAGCCGCCAAAAACAGAAACCCGCCTGGAATCGAAATCGAACTCCGAAAAATTGGGAATCCTACTCATGATCCGCTCCTCCCGCTCTCCCGGAACCAGATGCCAGCCACTCCCGCTCGTAGGGTTCCGCATCCCGAAGAGGCCTGAAAGGCGGGATCTCCGGCCCCACCGCACTCCCGGCCACCGCCGCCTCGATCTGGCCCAGGCTGGCGCCAGCCCTGGCCGCCTCCAGAGCCGTCTCAAACGTGGCTCCCGAACCGGCGGCCTCTTCCCGAAGCCGCTCCAGGAAGAGCCGGACACTCTTCTCCGTCACGCCGTATTTGGCCTCACTCAACGCCAACCCCGCATCAGGATGGGAAGCTGGTGAACCATCCCCACCTCCCTGGCCCCACAATTGAGAGGCCCGGGCATCTTCTCCCAGGCCGCCGGGTTCAGTGCCGCAGTCCCGGCCTTCCCCCGGGCCAGCGGCGGAGGGCCCGGTCGGTTCTGTGCCGTGATCCCGCTTTTTGTCCAGGCCAGAGCCGGAAAGCCGGACTTCCCGAGCATCTGCTCCAGAGCGGTCGGATTCGATCCCGTGGAGGCGCCCTTCGTCCAGGCCAGAGCCGGAAAGCCCGCCGCCAGCTCCAGAAGCCAGGGCACCAGGGAAAGCCGGCGCCTCCTCGTGGGGATCGGGAAAGATCGTCACCCCGACAATAGAGTGCCGCACCGCCTCAGCCTCCAGGTCACATCTCTCCCGGCTACCAGAGTCGCCACGCGCCACACCCCGCCCGGCGCCCTTTCCTTCGGCCAAGCCCTCACGCTTTCCCTGGTTCCTGGCCTCTCGAACCCCCAGGCCCCGCTCCTCCGGACACTCCAGAACCCATCGGTGAATCGTGCCCTTCTCAAGAGCAGCCGCCATGCCGCCCTGACCCTCGATCTCCTGGAACATACCCCAAGCCAGCCGGGCAAGGCGGTCGGTAAGCGCTTCCACGGCATAGCTCCCAGCCGCGGGATCGGCTATCCTGCCAAGCCCGGCCTCCTCGGACAAGATCTTCTGGGTATTCAGCGCCATCTTCAGGCCCAACCGGCTCGTTTCGGGGCGAAGCTCGTCGTACGGGGTTGTCAGAATCCCGTCTGCGCCGCCGGTGACCGCCGCAAAGGTCTCCGCTGTCACCCGCAGGAGGTTGACCCAAGGATCCCGGATCGTCTTCGTCCGGGGCGAACAGCGTGCGTACACGGGAACCGCCTGAACCAGGCCCACCCCACAACCGTGGAGCATCTTGCCCCAAAGAATCCGCGCCGCCCGAAGCTTGGCCATCTCCACGAAGATATCCGTGTCCACCCCAAAAAGGAGCATACTGCTCTCGCGGACGCTCTCCAGCGCCACCCCCTGGCTCTCCAGCCGGCGAAACACCTCCACCGCCGTCGCCAGCATCACCGCCAGCTCCAGAGTGGGACTTGCACCGGCGGAATGGTACGGCAACGTCGAAACCAGGAGCACCCGCATCCCCGGTGCATGGACCAAGCTCCACTGGACAAGCCGGGCAAGTCGGTCGAAAGCGGCGTCATCGGGAAGCCTTCCGCCCTCCACGGCCACCGCGCCAAAAGGATCGGCGCAAAACCCGCCGAGCGCCGCGGCCAAACCGCCATCCGGACCACTAGCCAAAGCCGCCAACAGCGCGGCGGCTCCAAAAAAGCCCGTACCTCCATCCAGATAGAGAGCCGTCTTTTCCGACTCCACGCCCTCCAGCACCTGGGAGAGCTTCTTCAGGTTCAACTCCCTGGCCGCCGAGAGACCGCTCCCATTGGAAACTCCGGAACCGAGCCACAGGGCATCCGCTCCCCGAACCAAGAAGAGATCCCAGGCTCCCGCCGCCGCTTTCAGGTCAGCGAGGCCGATCTCTTGAACCGATTGCCACCCACGCCCGGGACCCCCGCGGCCATCACCGGAAAGCTCCCGATCCTGAATCCGCGGCTCCGGGGAACCTGGCCGCTCAGCCGCCGCGGCACCGGCTTCTGTCTCCTGCATCCGCGCCTCCAGGGAACGAGGCCCAGGCCGCTCCCCTCCCCTTCTCCCGACTCCGGGAAGAAACTCCTCCGTAAAAAGAGGAGAGACTCGCAAACCGCCGGGCAAAACTCTGAGCAGCCGCTCGTGGAACAAACTGCCCCGAAGATCCTTCTCTACCCCGCTCCGCCATTCCTCCGACAAAATCCGAGGAAAACCACCCATATCTTGGAACATCGATTCATCCATCCGCTTGATCCTCTACAACACTGAATACCCCGTTCTTTGATCATCCAGGCCTTCGTTTCCTCGCTCTTGACCTGCCCTTGCCTCCACCTGACGACTACCTGAAGTTCCCCTTCTTGGCCAATCCAATAAACTCGGAACTCTCATCACGTCTCTACCGCGGCAGCCGATCCATCGGTGGCGCCTTCGGCAGCTCTCGCTGACGCTCGGCCCCCACCGGCGTCCTCGTCGGGCGGCTCCTCGACGGTCTGCATGGGTGGGTTGAGGTGGGTTGATGGGTGGGTTGAAAAACCGGGTATCCACTTACCATGAAAGTACATGGTTAAATCCATCTTCGACGGCGTGGTTATGGCGCTCGGCGCCATTCACTTTCATCTTCCGGGGTGTGGTCGCCGGGATCATGCTCGTTAAGCCGGGA
>JAJRTK010000216.1 GCA_024278345.1 bacterium
CGGCATCTTGCCGGTGTAGACCGAAAGGGTGGCACCGGCATCTTGCCGGTGTAGACCGAAACGGTGGCACCGGCATCTTGCCGGTGTAGCGCGCAGGCCGAAACGGTGGCACCGGCATCTTGCCGGTGTAGACCGAAACGGTGGCACCGGCAGAGAGGCAGGCTCCCCCATTGCACGATGCCGGGCTCATCGGTTGCGCCTCCGGCGGGAGCCTCAGCCCGCTCTCCAGGATCGCCGCCAAGCCGCAAACCTTCCCAAAGCCAGCTCTGGAATCACGGAGACCCCCATTCGCCGGGCCAGCGAGCTGGCAACCCCTCTCACGGACTGCTCGTACCGCTCCAATTGCTTCGGGGACGGCTCCAGATCTCCGTAGAGCACTTCCTCGAGCACCGAGGCGACTACTTCCATGTCATCCGCGGGACCGGCGCCCAGAGCCTGCCCCACAACCACCGCGTATTCCCGTTCTGTCTCGTGGCTCCTCCGGCCAACACCCCACACCGCAAGTTGGAGGCAAAAAATGTCGAACAGTCCCTTCACCCGCTCCGAGGAATCCGTCACCCGCGGCAACAGCTCCCGCAACTTTTCCAACCGCGAAGGAGCATCCTCGGGTCTCGGAGGCCGCTCTCCCAGAAGCTGTTCCGTCTTTTCGCGCTTGCCAAGCTTCCACACGGCCACCAGGAGGACCGAAGCCCCCATGATGAGCAAGATCCATTCGACCCGAAGAGCCAGTCCCCCCAAGAACTCTTCTACACGCTTCCAGGCCGGGATGGCAACAAGCTCTTTCCGGCCCTGGGTGCCGCGGCCCGGTCCTCCCGAGCTCACGGAATCCGTGGAAGCCTCCCTGCCGGAAGAAGCGCTGGCCTGGCCCTGGGTGCCGCGGCCTGGTCCTCCCGAGCTCCCGGAATCCGTGGAAGACTCCCCGTCGGAAGAAGCGCTGGCCTGGCCCTGGGTGCCGCGGCCTGGTCCCGTTGACTGCCCGGATCGGTGACCAATCTTCTTACCAGCACCAACGGGCGCTGGGTTCACACGGGAAGAACGTCGGGCTGGCCTCGCGTTCTCCTCTTCTGGAAGCGAAGCCCGGCCAGATGGCAACGGGTCCTTCCCTCCGGCGTCGCCATCTGGCGGACGGGAAGCCCGTGGACCGGCAGCCTTGTGGGAAGGTTGGCTGCCCCTTTCAGCTAGCTTGCCACCTGAATCACTCCCCCGCCGGGCCGCACCGGAAGAACGACGAGCAGTATTTGTAGACTTTGAGACGGGATTTTGCCCCGATAAGAGAGGGTCCGGTCGGCCCCTTTTGGTGCCACTGGGCCCGCCCGTCGCCTTCGCCGAGGGTCTATTGCCAGAGGGGCGTTTGATTCGCGGTTCGGCGGCTCCGATCCCGGGCGGTCGTGGTTCGCTGGGGTCGGCCATGGACGAATAGGCCGTGGGATCCACGATGCTCCAAAGACCTCCCACAGCCGGGAGTTCCACCCAGGCGTGAGCATTACTCGCAAGATAGACCCACTCACCATTCTTCAGCGTCCCGAAAGCCAAGCCGGCTCCAATGCGCGCTGGTACTCCCTGAGCCCGCAAGATCAGGGCAGCAAGCGATGCCATGTGCTGGCAGAATCCCACTCGTGTCCGAAGAAACTCGAGGGTTGGATCGCGCCGGGCATCGTGGCGCGGCTTCCGGCTGTACCAATGATGGGTTCCCACCCACTCCGCCACGGCAACGGGAAGCGAGCCGCCTCGTTTTCTTGCGTACCTCCGGGCCTCTTTCACTGCACGCTGGAAGGTGGGATCGTCGGAAATCGTGTTGGGAACGCGGTAGAGCCTGGCCGGGAGATCGACTCTCGCCTCCACCGCTGAATCCGGCCTGAAGCGAAGCATGACGGCACGCAACGTCACGAGTTTTCCCGCGCTAATCCCCGGAGCCCGCAGATTTCGTCCCCGGTCAATCTCCAGGCCCACCGGTGAAAGCATGTCCGCCAGCGGACAGGGAACCAGAAGTTCCCCGGCAACGCCTGGCTTCATTTTGAGCCAGACCTCCGTGGTCGGTTCTCCCTCGAAGATCTGCTCCGGTGTCCAGGGCTCCCATTCCGGCTGGGGATAACTCCACCGCCCCACGTCATAGAAATCGTAGGCCCCGCGCCGAAGATAGGGAGACCAACGGAGCCTTGGTTGAGTCCGTACACGAGCCAGCGGTTCCAAGGAATAAGAAGAAACACTCGGCAAAGGGTCTTTCAAGCCCCGCCCAAAATCGAGCTCGTTCCGGCGGCTGATCTTGAAGAATACCCGGCCAGGCGAATCGATTCTTGCCGGCGCATCCGGAGTTTGCCCCGAAAGAAGAGTCTCCAGCAACGCCGATTCTCCCGATTCCTTCCCTTCCGGGGAAGGTTGACCATCAAGAACCTGGTCAACCCACTTCCGGGCCTCCACGCCCAACCGCCGGATTCGCCCTGGAAGCCGCCGAAGCTTCTCTGAGGCCGTCTTGATGCCAGGCTCGAAACGCTCCAAGAGATCGCGACCGCCGCCAATCAAGGCATCAGACGCAAGAATCAAGAGAACAGCCAGAAAGGCGGAACGTACTGCGGGAGCCAAGATCGCATGAACCCCAACGCTTCTCACTCTTGGAGCCACTCTCTGCAAACGTACGACTCGCACGAAAGCCAGTCTTGTGATCACCGCTCCAAACATCAACGCTGCCTCCCGGGGAGGCGTATGAGGTCGTTGGATCACGGTGGAACCGTAGAGTGCGGCGAGGAAGAAGAACCAGAGCTGATCCACGCCTACCCGATGGCTAAAGGGAGCCAAAAGACCCACCACAAGGAGCCCCACCGACATGCTGCCCCGAAACAAACCGTCCACGTTCCGAAGATCGAGGCCGAACCCAAATCCCATCAAGAGGAGATAGGGCCCAATCACAAACCAATTTATCCCACCCATGGCGTCCATGGGGCCGGTACAGCCCCAAAGAGCCAACCCCAGAAAAGAGAGAATGAGAGTGGGAGGCAACTCGCCCAGTCCACGCCCCACTGCTAACGTCAAGACGATTAAGCAGATAAGCGACGACAAAACCAGCCACTTGTCACCGGGAACGGTATGATTCATCTCGCTCCTCCTTTCCCGGATGGAGCCGGCGAACCAGAACGAGTGAGAAGAAAAGGGAGATCCGCCGGACTCCGGAAAAGGCGAGCTTGAGTTCCAGGAAAAACGCTGTGCTCGGGTAATTCGCCGGGAACTCCGCTTCGGCTCTCAGGGAAACAAAGAAAAAGCCCCACTTGAGTGCCGCGACCCTGGAGCTCCAAGACCGCCGCTCGATCCCGTTGGGTCCACAAAGAGCTGAGGGGAGCCACGACCAGGAGCGAGCTCCCATTTCGTCCTGATACCAGCCCACCTAGAGCATCGGCCAAGCTCATGGAAGACTGGGGCTTGGCAAGCGCCAATTGGCGGAGCGCCCCCAGCGCGGAAGCACTGGTCCTGATATTCTCTTCCACCACCGGCTGGAGTCCCACGATGTGGAGGCTTGTGTCAAAGCCCGCAGCCGCTCCCCATTCCACAAGAACTGCTGCCGCCTCCACGCACAAGTCGATGGAGCGATTCAGGCGGTATCGGCGCACAGACGATCCGCCGCGGCCCGAAAAACCAAAAGCGGACATCTCTTCCTCCCCGGTGGCCCTCGGCCTGGGTCTATATAGGTGGAGCAGCACCCGCACCGCCGGAGACAGCGACACAAAATGCTCGCGCACCACCGGGATCCCCAAGCGAGCCGTAGCACGCCAGTGGATATCCCGAACCCGGTCGCCCGGCCGATACTCCCGGATTCCACAAAACTCGTCTCCCCTGCCCGTCTCCAAGACAAGGTTCCTCGGTCCCGAAGCCTGCGCTCCGGGGAAACTCAGATCGGGTTGCTGAAGCTCATGGTGGCACGGCAACAAGAGCAAATCGCTAAAAAGGGGGCGCGTGCCGCTCAGACTCATGATCCCCAATGGGTCTTGTACCGTCAGGTAGATGCCCTGAAATGAGAGCCATCCCCGCCCCGTGGTACACACGGCACGATAGACCCGTGTTTCCCACGATCCTGGCGCCACCACCGGGAGGTAAAAAACCGGTTCTCCATCAGTTTCCCCCGCAAAAAAAGAGTCGCTCAGAACGACGCCCGTCACCGTCGAACCCCGCTCGATACTGATCCGAAGCTCCACCGTAAACCGTTCGCGGCTTCTGGCCTCCAAGGGAAGATTTCGCTCTACCTGGAGTCGGCCCATGGCGCGGCGGCAATAGAACCGGGCACTCAACAGGAACCCCAACGTCACAGCGGAAAGAAAAGCCAAAGATGCCGATGGTGCGTAAAAAAGACGCACGACACCAGGCACCGCCAAGAAGATCATAGACACGCCAAACAGGCTGAGCCGATAAACCTCAAGGCCACCAAGGCGCCTATCCTTTCGGTGCTGGGATACGATGGAGTATGACATCAAGAACCTCGGGGATCGACCTGCCTTTGAGCCGCGAACTCGAATCCAGCCGCAACCGGTGGCCGAACACGAAAGGAACCATCGTCTTGATGTGATGCGGCGTCACGAACGCCTGACCCTCCATGAGCGCCATCGCTTGAGAGACTCGCATGAGTGCCAAAGAAGCCCGGGGCGACGCGCCGAGGCCAACGGATCGATCATTTCTGGTCGCCTCCACAATGGCCACGATAAACTCCAAGACTGCCTCCGAACAAGCAACCCGCTCCACGCGCCCTTGGATCTCCCGAAGCTCTTCGAGGGTCAACATAGGTTTCAAACCGGCCAAGGGGTCTTGGGTTCGTTGCCGCCGCAACAGTTTTACGGCGCCTTCGGTGGTGGGATAGCCAAGGGAAATCCGGATGGTGAATCGATCGAGCTGAGCCTCGGGAAGCGGAAAGGTTCCCGTCTGTTCGATAGGATTCTGCGTGGCGATGACGAAAAACGGATCCGGCGTCGCGTGGACTTCACCGTCCACGGTAACTTGACGCTCCTCCATGCACTCCAACAAAGCGGACTGCGTCCTAGGCGTCGCGCGGTTGATCTCGTCCGCCAACACCACGTTGGCAAAGACCGGCCCAGGATGGAACCTAAACGAGCTCTGACGCTGATCGAAAACCGACACTCCGGTGATGTCCAGCGGCATGAGATCCGGCGTAAACTGGATCCGGGAGACACGGGCCTCGATACACCTCGCCAGTGCTTTTGCCAACAATGTCTTCCCCACTCCCGGAACGTCTTCCAAGAGAAGATGCCCCTGGCATAACAGCGGAAGCATCGACAAAGCCAACGTCTTCCGCGAAAGGATCACCGATTCCCCGATCTCATCCATCATCTGCCGCAGTTTGGCCGAAGATTCCCGAGCCTCCGAACGCTCCAAGCCACCACCATCATCTAATCGGGCGCCACGGAGATCTCGTCCCCCCTTCCGGGAAGAAGCCAGGCCCAAACGATGCCTCAAGCCTCTGGACCGAGAGTCACTTGCCGCAAACCGAACCCCCGAACGCTGTTTGGCCCTCTTCCCACCCTCGTCTCCGCGGGGTAGCGGGGTTTCCCACGGCTCCTTCCGGTCCGATCGCATGAACGACAACCTCCCTCTCCTCCATCGGCTCCGATTCCTCTCGCGGCGGTTACTCCGAACCGCCTAATCCCTCTCCTTCGGCTCCGTAGCCGCGAAGCCAATAGATGCAGAAAACCACCAAGGCCAAACAACAGTACTGCGCCGGTGTCAACCCGAAATAGCGCAGATCGGAACCCGGTATGTCCGTGGCTCGCAAGAAATCCAAAAAGAAACGCACGACAGAATAAATGAGCCCCAACCAGACCGCGAGCTGACCATTGCGCCTGGGAAGGTGAACCATCCAGACTCGCATCACTGACAACAACAAGATGGTGAACAATAGCTCCAAGAGTCCGAGATCAAACCGCTGGCCGGCCGTGTACAAATGCTCGGGGAACTTTACCGAGAGAAAAAAACTCGTCAAACGGCCCGGGTGATCGTGGACGATAAAACAACCGGCACGACCGAAAACCCAGGCATGGACAAACCCATACACAAGGGCATCCGCGTACGGCGCCAGCCTCACCCCATTCCTCCGAGCCCAAATCAAGAGCACGACAACGCCGGAAAAGATACCACCAAACGAAGAGAGACCGCTCCAGATCTTCCACCAGTCGCGGGCCAGATCACCGGGCCTATAGGCCGCCACGGCAAAGAGATGGGCGCCGATGAATCCACCGATGAGAGCCGGCATAACCATGCGATTGAGAAGCTCCGGGTCAAGTTTTTGAGCCACCGCGTACCGTAGCGCTTGCCAGTTACCCAGGATGACACCCATGGCGACTAGAAGGCCAAACGGTTGCAAGGAAAGGTGATTGACACCGAACAGTGTCCAGCCAAAGGGAAACGGGATCTGTAATGGAGAAATCGTGAAGTAGGGAATCATGTTGTTGACCCAATCGGATGCATCGAAGCAATTTTCCGGCCGCCACTGCCAACGGCCCGCACAGCCATCTACCGCTCCCGCGGACAGAGTGAGCGATCTAAGCATGAAAGCCCCAAATCTACAACCAGGTTCCATGGCAAGGATTCCAAGCCATGCAGCCACCCTCTCCCCTCCTTCTTGCCTTCTTCCACAATGATCGTGCCCAGTCCTGGTAGTCGCTTCAAGGCAAAAGACAATCCCCGAAATCCAGATCTAGGCGCGGGTAGCGTTGGCGGACCTCATTTGCCATCAACGGAGCGGTACCTAGGGTTGAAAACAACGCCCCCGTGCCCAGACAACCGAGGATCGCCCGAGCACGCGCTTGCTCGGGGATAACGGCGAAAACCCGTTCCAGCGCGGCTTGGGCATCGTGGATGCCCTCGGGGAATCCGGCCAGGAAAAGGCGCATGGAAGCTTCGGCTTGGAGGAGAAGGCCCGGAACTGACACCGGATTTTCCTGAACAAGGGCGCAGGCCAGCCGGACCACACGCTTGAGATCTAGGAAAGACTCATGGGCTCGACCTTTTTCCGTGGCACGCGCCCGCACCAAAAGAGCCTTTGCCAGACCGGCACGAGCCAGAGAATCCCTCTTCACCATCCGTTCCCACAGGCTGATGGATTGCGCCAGCTCCGCGGAGCCATCCTGCTTCCGGCGCAGCTTGAATTCCGCCTGAATGAGCCAAGCAGTGGCTCGAAGCTTGTCACCCCCTGGGATGAAAGGGTCTTCCTTGGTCGATTTTGCCAAATAATCCACTGCCTTAGTGAGATTTTCCAAGGGAGAACGGCCCTCCAAAAAGTCGGCGATGGCCATGGCATTGTAGAGCTCAGCCAGATCGACGTAGTAGAGGGTGCGAGACGGGTCGAGTTCCAAAGCCTTCTCCATCGCCGACAAAGAGCTTTGGAACATCGCACGGGCATCCACCCCATTCTCCGTGAGCCAGCTAGCATACCTGCGATGGAGAATCGCAAGTTTTCGCCAAAGCATGACGGACTCGGGTTGGAGAACAAGACCAGCCTTATACGATTTCAAGGCGGCATCATATTCCCGAGAGGGATCCTGTCCGCGTATTTGGTAGTGATATCCAATATTGGTGAGTACCAGGCCTTGATTATTGAAAACTCTCCAGTCGTTGGGCGCCATGGCCACGGCCTTCTGAAGCACAAGGCGAGACTTTTTCCAGGCGGCATCGGGGTCCAATCCATGCTTGTTCCGTTCATCCCCCAACTGGTAGAGTGACCATCCCAAGCTCATGGCCACCAGCGGGATCCCTCCCAGCCGCTCCGCGGAGCTTTCCAACGCACCGATGGCACGCGCCAGTTCGTCCAATGCGTCTTCACCGCGAGCCAGCTTCAGTTGGGCCACCTGCTGAAACAGGTAGGCCTCCTGAAAGCGGATGTAAGCGTCGTCCGGCGCTTTCTTGCGCGCAATAGAAAAGAGGCGGAGAGCTTCCTCATAGCTCGCTTGAGGATCTCGGCCATCGATGGCATCCCACTGCCCTTGAAGGGTCAGCGCTCGGGCCCGGACGGTGTAGGCCAGGGGACGATCAGGATCGGCACGCACAGCCATGGAACAATCGTTGCGAATGGTGACGCCCCAGTCGCCCACCGACCGGTCACCAAGATTCCCAAGAAAGAAGAAGAGACGGGAGGCCGCGTCACAACGGCCTTCCCAAGAAGCGAAATCCGAGGAGGCGAGATCGGTCGCTCGACTGTATGCTTCATAGGCTTTCTCCAAGAGATCCTGAAGCTCCGCGACTTTTTTCCGCGAATGCGCCGGATCCGACCCTGCTTCCCGCAACCAGGCATCTCCCGAAACTCTCACAACCTCGAAAGCCCAGGGACGTCTGTTCAGTTCTTCGGCCGCCAACTGCCGAGCCTGCCGGTACTGGCCCCGAAGCAGACTAGAAAGGATACGTGAGATCCCTCCGTCAGACTCTTCAGCCTCACGGCCTTGCTCCAAATACCGAAGCGCTGGCTCCCGAAACGCTTTCCGGAGAGAGCTCGCAATGATCTCCTTCTCTTCCGCCAGAGCGAGCCTTTCAGCGGTCTCGATTTCCTGAAGATAGCGCAAGCCCAGGATCAGGCCACGGGTCATGGAGACGCCCGGCTCTCTGTATCCAGAACGCCAAGCTTTGCGAACCAACTCTTCCGCCTTCGGCAGTTCCCCCAACACAAGCCAACCGCGTGCCATCGCATGGTAAACGGGACCTTGGAGTGGAAAACGACCAGTCTCGATCCCTTGATTGAGCTCCACCATTCGACTCCGGACACCCTTGAAATCCGGACGGACGTCGTGAGTGGGCATCATCCGAATGGCCCGGTTGACAGACTCGAACCGCTCGATTTCCCTGGCCATCTCGGCGGCGAGCCTGACTCTTTGCCTCGACCGGATCGTGGTTCTGACACCCCAAAGAAGCGCCATGAACGTGGCAAGAGCCAAGAACCCCACCACGGAAAAAGCCAGACGGTTCTTCCTTGCTTTCTTCCAGAATTTGTAGCCCAGGCTCGGCGCCATAGCCCGGATCGGTTCGCCATCAAGATACCTCTGCAATTCCCGAGCGACCTCGAGAGCCGAAGGATACCGCCTTGGTGGCTCTTTCTCCAGGCACTTCATAACCAGGATTTCCAGATCCCTGGGGATTGTAGGAGCGTATTTGCTCAAGAGAACCGGTTCTTTGCCAAGTACTTGGACGATCACGTCCAGAGCCGAAGGACCATGAAAAGGAGGACGGCCCGCCAGGAGATGATAGAGGGTCGCCCCCAAGCCATAAACGTCGGTTCGACGATCAACCGAGCCACGGCCACCGCTAGCCTGCTCCGGGGCCATATAGGCAGGGGTTCCAACGACCACGTTGGCCACTGTCAGGTCATCCTTGCCTGGTTCAACAGCCAACCCGAAATCCATCACATAGGGCCACGGAACACCATCGTCGCCAATCTCAACCATGATGTTCGATGGCTTCACATCCCGATGCACGGCGCCTTTCTGGTGCGCGGCATGCAGGGCATGGGAGACTCTGACCATCAGCGCCAGTTTTTCGTCGAGAGTCATCAGCTTTGCGGCATCTCGAAGCGAACGTCCGTCGATGTACTGCATGGCAATGCAGGGCTTCCCTTCGAACTCCAAAGCCTCATAGATCGGACAAATGTTCGGGTGCTCAATCCCCCCCTGGACCCGGGCCTCGCGAAGGAAACGCGGGACGGCGTCAGGCTGGTGCCCCTTGACCAGCTTGAGGGCGACGCGCCGCCCCAAGCGGCGATCCACGGCTAGGTAAACGACGCCCATGCCACCAGAGCCCAGCTTCCTCATGAGGCGGTAGGCCCCGATTTCTGATGGTAAATCGCAAGATCCTGCTTCTCGGTCTGCCTTCGGCGAGAGCCTCCGATCAGCGGTGGGCACTTCACTCAGAGTGAGCGTCTCTTGGAGATTGATCAACTGTTTTTCACCGGCTGTGAGCTCGTCTTTGTCGCCAGCCATCCGGGCTCCTTCTACCCCCACCCTCTCTACCTGACTGCGGCCACGGGGAGCTGTGTTCTTCTCCCGCTTTGGGTTATAGGCCACGCCTTCCCTCCACGTAACAGGAAAAAATCCTCGCTCAAGCGCCACTGGCCCTCACGACGGAAACGGCTCCCACGGCCAGTTTAGAACCTTCCCCAGGATGAAGCGACAAGAGACCGCGGACTCTTTTTCGCAGTCCCACCGGGCACGATATGTGGACTTGAGATTCTCCGGTTTCTCATCCGGAGAAACTCCACAAGCCTCCATCCCAGATATCTCACCACGCCCCCCGGTCTTGACAAATCAATCACCTACAGCGAGTATACTGTTCCGGTTTCGCTACTAGCACTCGGTCTTTCTTCCGGGAACTCCCATGGCGACTCCCAAGACTCGGGTTTTTCACCACGGATCGTCACGAAGTAGCCTGAGGTGTGTGTCCGCGGCGGGAAGATCCCTCGGCCCTGGCAACGCATCGGGCGCGGCAAATTGGTCCCTTGTAAGAAATCCGGGCAACTGACTCTGAACCCGAAAGTGGCAACGATGCACGCACTCCTTACGCTCGCTCATATATTGGTCTGTGTCTTCTTAATCATGGTGGTCCTCCTGCAAACGGGCAAGGGACAGGATCTCGCTTCCGCATTCGGCGGGGGGGCCAGCCAAACGGTCTTCGGATCTGCCGGGGGCGCCAGTGCCCTGACAAAAGCAACAAGCTTGGCGGCAATCCTCTTTATGGTCACCTCTTTGGGCCTTGCAATCATGTCGTCGCAATCCAAATCGACGATGGAGACCATACCGACCTCCGAACCCGCCGCGCCCTTTCAGAAGGCTCCACCGTTTCAAGAGGGGGAGCTCCCGGCGGAAGATCCCCTCGCTCCCGCGACCAGTCCGGAGTCTGCGGTGGAACAGGACCGGGCACCAGCCGGGACGAGCCAAGAGGGGAATATCCCGGATCAGGATCCAGCAAACCAGCCACAACCGGCACAACAGCCCGTGGGGGGAAGCACGCTGGAAGAAGATCCTTACGGACCACCGATTCCCTTCGGCCCCGCTGAAGAGAAGCCGGCTGAAAACTCCTCCAACCGGGAATAGCAGCGGCGGGGACTCTGTATGCACCACTTTTCGGGGCACCCGGAGTCGCCCACGGCTTCCTCGCTACAGGAAGGAGACCCGGTCTTTCGATCCGTTCCCAGAATCGACGCCCAGCTTGCGAAGCCTCTGACGAACGTCTCGGAACTCCGGATCCAGCACGGTCACCGAGCGATAGGCTTCCGCCGCCTTGTTGAGATCCCCTTGCTGCTCGTAGGCGAGACCCATTTCATAGCTGAGCCCGACCCGATCGTCTTTGGAACATTTGGAATCCTCCAGACCCTTTTGGAAGAAGCCCAATGCCTTCTGGATCTCGCCGAGCTGGAGATAGCACAAGCCAATATTGCTCAAGCAATCGACTCGCCGATGCTCATCGCCAGCCGCCCGATTGAACTCATCTACCGCCTCGTCTAAAAGGCCCATCTCCTTGTAGGCAATTCCAAGGTTATAATGGGTATCGTAATCTTCCTTCGACACCTGGGCCTCGATGCCCTCCCGCAACTGCCGGAAGAGCTCGGCAACATTCTCTTCTTCCTGAGTCTCTTCGGAATCGCTCTCCGTCAGCAAAAACTCACCGAGATCGACCAACTCTTCGCTCGGCTCCGATTCATCACCCAACTTGAAGAAGCCGGAATCCATGTCCAGCAGATCTGACGATGGCACCGGTGGAGCAGGAGAGGCTGCCTTTTTCCGGGGCTGGGCTTTGGGTTTGGGCGCCCCATGGGAAGGCTGGACCGACGAAGGCCGGGGCTGGGCTTTGGGTTTGGGCGCCCCATGGGAAGGCTGGACCGACGAAGGGGTCAGCCTCCCGGGCTGCTGCCGGGAAGCAGCGGGAATCGCAAGAGGCCCAGTCGATTGCTTTTCTGAAGAAGCCGTTTCTTGAGAAACCTTCTTTCGACCACGACTGGGCCGCGCCATTTTCTCCAACTCGTCGAGAACCGACATCTTACGAGATTTCGGCGAACTCCTAGGTTTTGATCCCGGTTTCCCCGAATGGCTCGAAGTGGCACCAGGGCCCGGAGGCCTCTTCCCGTCGGAGGGTCGGGGCGATCTTGTTCCGGGCATGGCTTTTGGTCTTCTGCCAGCTTGGCCTCGGGACTTGGAAGAAGCCGCGACTTTCCGCCGCGTGGAGGGCGGCGGCTTCGTTTTTGAAGAGCGGCCAGATCCAAGGGCATCCAAAGAGGCGGCGGCATCACGCCTGGCTCTCGGCGCCCCCGGTTTTGCGGGGGAAGCTTTCGTAGGCGCCGGCGCCTGGCGCCGAACTTGGGCCGGTTGTGGAGGCCGCCCCGCACCTGGTTGAGGTCGCGCCGCCACCCGCTGTTGTGGTCGGTTCGGCGGAGTTGCTGGCCGACGAGTTGGAGTATGTCCTACGAATTCATCCAGGCGCAGATCCAAATCCGCGGGCGATGACTCTTGTTTTGGCAGAACTGGATTGTGCCCTCTGGTACCTGCACGGCCTTCCACCGGCGGCGACACTCTTGACACCGTAGGCTTGGGCTTGTTGGCGACTGCGGCCTTGGGAGGTGGTTTTCGCGGCGCAGGCGCTTGCCCCATAGGGGACAAGCCCGTTGAAGCAGGAATTCCCTGCCTCGCCGTAGGAGCCCTGGAAGGCTGCTTCGGGGGAGAAGGTGAAGGATCGGACCAATTCGATGGAACGGAGGCATGGGAAATCGCTTGCCTGGGCTCAGGGCGGGGTGAGGCAACAGGCACTTTGGGGGCGGTCGCTGGTTGGGAAGCGGGAATGTCGTTCCAGGCCGATGATGAGACAATGGGACTTTCCATTTGGATTTCGGCACTTTCCGCGGCGAATCCTTCCCCAAGATCCAGGTCGGTGAGATCGACGTCGAAGAGGTTGGAGGACTCGCTCTCTCCATATCCTGCCATGCTGCCCGCCAACACCGCTTCCATCGGGTTTGCTTCATTGCCGCCAAACCCCACTTCCCCTCCGAAGTTGCCAAAATCTCCAGACCCGAGGTCAGCAAAATCGATTTCGTGGGCGCTATCGATATCGAGCTCGGTAGCTCCCCGCAACTCTTCAATGTCAATTTCATCAATGTCGAGGTCGATGGTTTTCCCCAGTTCGATCTTTTGTGGCTCGGGCTCAGGTTCCACGATCTGGACAAGGCCGTCGATCCGCGTCTGAACGCTGGCATCAGCGGGATTGGCGTCCAGAACATCCCGGTAGACATGGAGCGCCCGCTCAAGCTCGCCCTTCGTCTCCAACAAGACCGCCAGGCGCCTCCCAAAAGCGCTCCTTTCTTTTCGATCACCGCGGATGACGGCCGCCTTGTACTGGCAATCAAGGAAACCATCTTGGTCGTCGAGGTGAGGGGCAAACTCGGTCAACAGGCGCGTCGCCGTCGCCACCTCTCCTTCGTCGAAGGCGTGATCGATCACCTTGGCTAGATGGAACCAAGCCCGCAACGGATTTCGCACCTGCACGTAAAGGCTCGACAGGAACTCCCGAACATGAAGCTGCGCCGGCTCGGCCTCCACGACCTTCTCTAAGAGCGGGATGGAAGCCTCGTATCGACCGACTTTCGCGTAGGCGTTCCCCAGAAGTGACAACGCCTGGATGCTCACATCCCCAGCCAGCTCCCGAAGCCTCTCCAAAACTTCAATCGCCTTGGGGAAGTTCTCCTGGTTCATGAAGATCGTTGCCAACCCTTTGAGGGCGGCGACATTGTCCGGTTGCAGATCCCTTACGCGAGTGTAGTAGGAGAGAGCTTCATCGATCTTGCCGCTTTTGGCCAACTTCTCCGCGACGCTGCTCAGTTGCTCCGCCGCTTCGGACGACATCCCCTGCTTCATGTAAAGCTCGGCCAACCTGAGCTTGACCTTGAGGTTTTTCGGATCGAGATCGACGATATCTTTGTACGTCGTCAGGGCCTTACTTTTGTCACCGCGGGCCAGGTACTGATCCGCCGCGGTCTTGTAGTTCGTGATGGCATCGCCGATGAGTCCCTGATCCGCGTATAGCCGGGCGAGCTTGAGATAGACCTCAACTCTCTTGCGATCCGTCCTTAGAATCTTCTTGTAGAGCGCAATCGTATAGGACATGAAGCCTTCGGCTTCGTACGCTTGAGCGGCCTCTGAAAATGTCTTGATCGCAAGTTCTCGATCCCCCTGCTTGAGATAGAGATCGCCAAGAGTGTTCTTGTAGGTCTTCTCGTGCGGATCATCCTCGATCAACTTCAAGTATTCGTTGATCGCCTTGGCATATTGAGCCTTCTGAGCATATCTTTGGGCATTTTTCAGCACTTTGGCTTTATTGAGGGCCATCGAGTCCTACCAATCCTGAACAACGAGACGCCCGAACAGGCCACTCACGCAGCTCTGCCCGCATAGAAAGGATCTCTATTATTTTATAACAGCGGCCCAAGAAAGGTGTCAACCTTCCCTGGGCCAAACCGCACCCGCCGAAGCGCCACGGGTCCGTTCCACCACGGCGAAGGATCAGCCCAAGTGAAGCACCTCGTCATGGGTCTTACTCTCCAGTGACCAGTGGGTCAGCCCCCGCTCTTCGTCCGTTCCAGGAATCAGATTATCCAGAATCAGCGCCAAAAATGCTCCGACGGCCATCCCGGTCTGGCCCAAAGTGTTGAAGATATTGGCGAGCCATTTCCAAGAATCGCTCCACACCAACAGGTTCTCCGCAAAGTAGCTTGGCACGCTCAGACCCATGAAGAAAGCGAAACCGATGATGAACAAGTTCCTAGACGAGTTGAGATCGACGAACTGGAGGTTCGACAGGCCCACGGCAGTGATCATCCCAAACAGCGCGCAATACATCCCGCCGACGATGGGCTGGGGAAGCGTCGTGAAGAGCGCCCCAAATTTCGGGACCGCCCCAAGGAGGAGCATGAGGAGCGCCCCCATCTGCACCACGCGCCGAGATCCCACGCGGGTCAACCCGATGGCACCGATGTTCTCACTGTAGCTGGTGGTGCCGTTCCCCGTCCCAAAGACTCCCGCCACCAAGCAGCCAACCCCTTCGGTCCCAATCCCGCGGCTGATCATTTCGCGTCGGGCACCGGCGCCCCGCTCATCCTGGCAGCGGCATAATAATCCCCTATCGACTCCACCATGGAAGCAATGTACCCCGCCAACATGCCCACAATCGCAGCAGCACCAAACGTCGGCCAGCCCCACTGAAAAGGATAGGGAACCCGGATCCACGGTGCGTTCCGGAGCTTCTCCAAACTGCAATAGGCCGGATGTCCCGGATCGAAGACCCCAAAAGCCGTCAGGAGTGCCGCCACCAACCAGGCACGCCCCATCCCCAAGAGAATCGGATAGAGCTCGAAAATCCGGTGACTCCGCCGGAGAACCTGCGAAAAGAGGATGATGAGCACGATGGTCAACCCACCGATGGGCCAGTATTTTCCGGCTTCCGGCGCCCCGAAAGAAAAGAGGGCCAAGCCGATAAGTGCAATGGTGGGCGCTATCGTCACCGGACCCACTAGATGAAGAAACCGCCCCATCAGCCCCGAATAGCCAATGGCTATCTCAAAAACAGCTCCGGCTATGACGGCACCCTGGATATGCTGCATCCGCACTTCCCAGCCCCCCTGGCCGAGAGCCGCCATTCCGCAAATCGTGATGGCCGGCGTCAAAAAGGAAAAGGTGCCACCTTGAACGATGGGCAACCGGTTTCCCCAGGTGGTCTGGAGCAGCGTCGTGATCCCGCTCACGAAAAACATCGTGCTGATCAGAATGCCCAAGGCCACGGGATCCCCGTCGATCCGCAACGGCTTCGAAAGGATCAGCGGAATCGCCACCGTGGAGCCGAACATCGTCAAGTAGTGCTGGAGTCCGAGAACCAGGCTCTCGCCTAACGGTGGAACATCATCGATGCCATAAATCAGGTCGGTCGATTTTTTCGAAGCCTGGGCCATGGGATCCTTCCGTATAAAACAAAGCCGTCAACGAAGGGGACCGGGGCACCGCCCACCGATCCCACGGGCGTAAGATGTGAACGATGGGAGCGGCCGCGAGCAGCGTGAACGGAACGCAACTCAAAAAGAGAGTCTCCGGGCAACTTCGAAATCTCGCGGCCTTCCATAATAAAGAGACGGACTCAGTATTCCACCAGCTCGTCGTACGCCTCGGGACGGCGGTCGCGGTAGAACTGCCAAACCTTGCGCACCTCGTTGATCACGTCCAGGTCGAGGTCGGCGATGACCAGCTCATCCTTGTCCTCGGAGGCTTCGGCTAAAATCTTCCCTCGGGGATTCACGAAGTAACTGGTTCCATAGAACTTTCCGATGTTCCAGGGAGCTTCCTCGCCCACGCGGTTGATACAGCCCATATAATAGCCGTTGGCCACCGAATGGGCGGGCTGCTCGAGCTTCCAGAGATACTGGCTCAGGCCGGCAACCGTGGCCGAAGGATTGAAAACGATTTCCGCGCCATTGAGGCCCAGGCAGCGGGCACCTTCGGGGAAATGCCGATCATAGCAGATATAGACGCCCACCTTGGCGTAACGTGTCTCAAAGACGGGATAACCGCCGTTTCCGGGCTTGAAGAAAAATTTCTCCCAAAATCCGGAGGTCTGGGGAATGTGCTGCTTGCGGTATTTCCCAAGGTAAGCGCCGTCAGCGTCGAGAACCGCGGCGGTATTGTAATAAACTCCCCGGATCGTCTCTTCGTACAGAGGAACCACCATGGCCATCTCATATTTCTTCGCATACTCCGACATGAGACTGGTGGTGGGCCCGGGAATCTGCTCGGCGGCGTCATACCAGCGCTTGTCCTGGCTGGGGCAAAAGTAGGGGCCGTTAAAAATCTCCTGCAGGCAGAGGATCTGAACGCCCTCCTGGCCGGCCTGGTCGATGAGGGGAAGGTGCTTGTCCAGCATCGCCTTCTGGATCTCGGAAACGGGCCTGGATTCGTCGTTCAAGGGGTTACTGCACTGGATGAGTCCGCAGCGCACGATGTCGCTCATGGTCGTCTCTCCTGTTCATTCCGATTCATTCCGGCGCCCGCTTTGGCCGGGCGATTTGCACAACGGGAAGAAGTGACTGTAAACGTTCTTTAAGCTGCCTTCAACCCAGACCTCTCACCAGAAAGGCCGCAGAACGGCACCGAGCCTCCAGTGATGGCGTTTTCGATGGGTGCCATTTCAGATAAAACCGTTTTTTTTTTTTTGTTGAGTCCGCTCCCGGCGGCATGACCCACGCCTCCGGCGCGGGTTCCCCTCGGTCGCCGCCACTCGCCTCTTTTCACCCCAAGGAGCCGTCTCGTCACCCAAATACCAAAGGGGCAAGAGGCCTGCTCTTGCGAGTTCTTTCCCGAAAAATCATGCGGAATTTGAAAACCCATGGTTGAGACGCGACTCCCGATGATTCTGGCCGCCTGGATCCTGGGCGCTTCCCTGGCCTGGAGCCATGCCGCCATCGAAAAGCGGCTCCAGGACTTGAACCGCAGGATCGCCGGGGAGCCCGCCCGAGGCGACCTGGTCTTGGAGCGGGCGGAGCTTCATCGCCTCCACCGGGACTGGCCGGCTGCCCTGGCGGACTATGGCCTGGCCAACGCCCTCGATCCCACTCTTCGAGAAGTAGCCTTCTGCCGCGGCCGGATGCTTCTGGAATCCGGGAGGGCGGAAGAGGCCTTGACGGCCCTTGATGGTTTCCTTTCCCAAGTCCCCGAGCACCTGGAGGGCCACCTGATCCGAGGACGCACCCTGATGCGCCTCGGGCGGCCAAGGAAGGCGCTGGGCGATTATGATTGGGTGGTGGCCCATGCCCGGCGCCTAACGCCGGAGCTTGTCCTGGAACAGGTCTCGGCCGCGGAGAGGGCAACGGGTCCCGAAGAGGCGATACGGCTCCTGGACCAGGGAATGGGAAGAATCGGATCGGTGATCACGCTGGAACGGCGAGCCGTCGAGATCTTGCGACGTGCCGGCCAATTCGGCGAGGCCATCGGGCGTGTCCGACGGATCCTGGCCAGGCTTGGACGAAAGGAGCGCTGGCTGGAACTCATGGGAAACATTCTGACCGAGGCCGGACTCCCCGAAGACGCGAAGACCGCGTATCGCCGGGCTCTTCGGGAAATGGGAAAGCTCCCGCCGCGTCTTCGGAAGGCCGAGGCCATGGCGGCGCTGGAAAAAAGGCTCAACGAACGGCTGAAACGGTGAAACTTGATGGTCAAGTTTTTAGAACCGCTGTTGGCGAGCCGTTCCCCTGGCGAATCCGCCTTTTCTCTGGAAGGGAGTGAGAGAGGGCACGGGGGCGGGTTGACTGGTTGCAGGGCGACGATGTGGGAGGGGCGGCGGACGGAGGGGAACTCGCGCCGAAGGCGCGGGTCGGTGCCGACCCGACCGGACCGCAACTGAAGAAAAGAACGCTCTTTTCTGGAGCCGTGACCGAATGAGGTCCACAACTCGGGGAAGCCCCCCGCCGAAAGCCGGAAGCTTCAAAGGCTTGCAACCCCGTTTCGAACCGCCTAAGCTCCCTTTTGTCAGTCTCTTGTCCCAATCCAGCTCCAAAGGAGGCACCGTGGCCGATCTCAGCATCGTCGTCGATGGCATGAAATTCCAGAACCCGTTCATGCTCGCGTCCGGACCCCCCGGAACCAATGCACGAGTCATCTGCAAGTCTTTCGCCCTTGGTTGGGGGGGCATTGTCTGCAAGACCATCAGCCTTGATTCCAACTTGGTTCACAACACGGTGCCGCGGTACGCAAAGCTCAAGAGCCGCATCCACAATGAGATCATTGGTTTCCAGAACATCGAGCTCATTTCCGACCGGCCGTTCGAGGTCTGGCTCGACGAATTGGCGGAGTGCAAACAGAAGCACCCGGACAAGATCCTGGTGGCCTCCATCATGGAGGAGTGCCACAAGGACCGCTGGATCGAAATCACCGAACGCACCCAGGAGACCGGCGTCGATGCTCTTGAGCTGAACCTTTCCTGCCCCCACGGGATGCCCGAACGGAAGATGGGTGGCGCCATGGGGCAAAACCCCGATATCATCGAGGAGGTCGTCGGCTGGGTCAAAAGCGTTTCCACCATTCCCGTCTGGTCGAAAATGACACCCAACGTTACCGACCCGAAGGTGGGTGCCCTGGCTGCGGTGAAGGCCGGATCGGACGGAGTCTCCGCCATCAACACGATCCTTGCCATCACCGGGATCGATATCGAAACGCTCCGGCCCGTCCCCACGGTGGAGGGCTACAGCGAACCCGGTGGATACTCGGCCCAAGCCGTCCGCCCCATCGCGCTCCGCCACGTCATGGAGATCGCCCGGGCATGCCCCGACGCCTCCATCTCCGGAATGGGCGGGATCGAGACTGCCGAAGATGCCATCCAGTTCATGCTGGTGGGCTCCCACACCACCCAGATCTGCACCGGCGCCATGCTCCAGGGGTACGGGATGATTGAAGGGCTGTGCCAAGGACTCTCCAAATGGATGGACCGGAAGGGCTTCAAATCGGTGAGCGACATCGTCGGGCTGAGCCTTCCCTACTTCACAACCCATGCTGACCTGGTGGAACGACAACGGCGGGCCAAACGGGAAAAGGCCGGCCAATCCAACCGCGACAATATGTGGAAAGGCGACATCTCCAAGGAGACCGACACCCTGGTGAGCGACTGATCTGGCGGAGGTGGTCATCGGTGGTGGGCGGAGCCGGCTCTCCCTTCGGTCGGGTCGATCACCGATGACCAAGGCCCCCTGGAGCCATTTTTCTTGTGCGGTGGTAAAGTCGATCCCGGCCTTTTTTTGCAGGGATGGTGTGCCCCATTTCCAGGGCGCATACTCTCAAAAAGTGCTCGGAAGGCGACGCGGAGAAGAAAAGCCTTCGGTGGATTGGATGAGTGCCACTGTTGATTGAAGACGGGTTTTCGTCTCCATTGCGAGGCCCAACCGAGCGATCGATTTTTGGTGAAATTCACCTCTTTTCGGAAGCGGGCGGCCCAACACCAGCCCGCCACCGGATTTTAGCGCGGAGACCAGACAAGCCGTTCCCTTCGAGTCAACAGCAGTCCGAAGGCCAAAGCAACGAGGCCCATGAACGCAATTCCAAGAGAACCCAGTGCGGGAACCGAGACGCCGCTCACTCGAACCGAGGTTCCGCGAATCCCCAGAGCCACCGGGGTGAGACGCTGTCCTCGAACGAGCGGACTCGTCAGGGAGAGCCGGAACTTACCGTCGGCGCCCACCGTACCTCGGACGATGGCAGCCCGCCGGCGGTCGTCCTGGATCTCGAAGGCGATGCCGGGATAGCCGGTTCCCGCAAGAACAATATCCCCCTGGTGAGGTTGAAGGATCCGGACATTCTCCGGCTGCATGAGGGCCAATGGATCCGCCGCGATGGAACCGTCTCTCCAAAGACCGCCGTCCGCGGCGGCACGGTGTTCGGCGCCTCCGTTCACCAAAGAAGCCAGCTCCTCATAGGTCATCGGCTGATCGTCAAGGCCAAAGATTTCCGTGTTTGCGTCGATCCGCACTGCGGTCCCAGCCAGGACAATCCGGATTTCAGGGGGATCTTCGGTGACCTGGCCTCCTTGAAAATGGCCTTCGATTTCGGCCTCGAACCTCCGAAATCTGGCGTGCTGGAAGAGGAAAGGCGACTGGTCGCCAGCCCGCTCCCCTTCGATGCTGAAAAGCTGATCTTCGGCGCAAAGCTCCAGGAGCTGAGCCAGATCGAGGGGCGTGACATTCTCCTCACCGTCGCGAAGCTCGAGCTGCGTCGCTCCGTCCGCCTTCGCCTGTAGGATAGAGGTCGCCCCCTGAATCACCATGGACACGGAGTCAGTCCCAGCTTCGCACGACTTGAGCTGCCCCTCGAGATGCTCTTTTTCCCCATTGGCCTCGCTCTCCAAGAAGAGCTTCATGGCCATGATTCCGCCATCCTGGAGTTCAACACCCTCCGCAAGCGCGCCAAACGGCACAGCCTGCTCCACCAGTTGGGCAAAGCTACCAAGGCTCAAGACCTGCGTATGGTCAAGCTCGATCCAACTTTCGGCGGTCACAAGCAGGGGGACTCCTTCAAGATCCAGGAGTATACGGTCGGCAGCGAGGTCGATCTCGCCTCCCTGAAACATGCCCTGCGCTCCGGCAAAAACGGTCTGCAGGGTCACCTCTAATGCCAAAAGCTGGACGCCTGTCTCCGGGTTTTCCAAGAGCTCGCCGGCAGCATGGACCTCCAAGGCGAGGCCGCCATCACACAAGGCGAGCAACTCGGGAAGGGTGATGAGCACGGGGGGCTCTTCGGGCTCCTGAGTGTAGATCCGAGTTTCAGCCAAGACGACCACTTGGACCGTCTCTTCGGAAAAGTGGATAGCCGTCTCCAGGATGGCGCCGTCCGCCGTGGGTGACCAAGCGGAGAGCCGGCCATGGACCTCCGGCCCTGGCATCTCGAAGATCTGAAGCTCGCCAGCTATGAGGATGCCATCCTCCACGGTCCCCTCTACGAGGCCCGCCAGTGGCTGGCTTTCGGCCAACGCCGCAAACTCCTGAAGTGGCATGAGTTCGCCCTCCGGGCCTTGGATCACCGTGTCGGGATCCACTTGGACGTGGGTGTCAAGGACGGTAAACGTGACGGCCAAGACCATCTCGCCATCCCGGTCCAACAAGACATTGTCGAACGGGCCCTCCACGGATTCTCCGGCGCTTTCGAAGAGGCCCACCGCCTGAGCAACAAGGACTCCCGCCTCTACGACTCCCTCGGCGAAACCCGCCAGTGGCTGGCTTTCGGCAAGGGCAGCAAAATCCTCTAGCGCCATAGCCTCTCCGGTGGGGGAGTTGATTGAACAGTCGGGACCGACCGTGACAGATGCGTCGAGCACTGTAAAATTGACGGCAAGAACCTGCGTTCCATCCCGCTCGACAACGACGTTCTCGAACGGACCTTCTACGAAAGTCGCCTGGACAGCCATGGCGACCGACGGAAATAGCAAGCATGAAACGAATAGTAACAAACCCTGGCGTGAAGGACGGTGGTGCATCTTGTGCGTCTCCTTGGGGTTGCAGTTGAAATGCCTTCACTACCAGCAGTGCCAGGGGAGACGCTCGGAGATACATCTTTCTTGCATCTCCTACCCAGCAGGAGGAGACGCGGTTACCCCGATGGGGGTATCCACGCAAGGCGGGACATTCCCGGGACTGTGGAATCGCAAGCGTCCGGGCAACGCCTCGCTATCGCTCGGCGGGTCACGCCGCGCGTTACCCGTAGGTGGTCCGGGGATTCCATCCCCTGGCAGGGCTTCGCCCTGCACCCACCAGGGAGCTCGCTCATCTTCCCGTTGCAACGAAGGGCAAC
>JAJRTK010000217.1 GCA_024278345.1 bacterium
CGCCTTCGCGGCAACAGTTTCCACGCCGCCCGCACGGGTCTGAGCCGCCGGAGGCCGGAAACAAGCTTCGGGAAACGCTCCCGGGATCCCCCCACGTGGTAGCTCTTCCCAAGATTCCCAGGCCGATGCCCCGTTGCAACTCCAAGAAACGCGCAAATCAGATCGAGCACGGTTTCGGGGGACTTTCTGAGCTCTTCCGTAAATACGGGCAGGAGGTTTTCTTTAGGAAAAAAATCAAGGAAATTTCGGAGGATTCGGCCGTACTCACTTCGCACGAAATAGGTGTGACAGTTAGATTCCGCGGAAGCGGGCATTTTCCGTGCCGCTTCCATGGAGCCGGGCGCCAATTGTTCCAGGACGGCCCTGTGAAAATCGCGTTTTTCCTTGCCGCGGCGCACTTGCTGCCGGTACTGGGAGTAGGCTCGATCAATTGGGTTGCGAAGAAGAGCGATGAACTTTGCCTCCGGCATCAGCTTGGCAATCCTCCTTGGCACCCGTATATCCTCCATGTAGCGCGGGGTCACGCTTCCCCAAAGTAGATCTTTCCGCGCTCCGGAGTAGTAGTGCTCTACGACAGCTTCCCAACCCTGCTCGAACCATTCGTCCGATGCGAAGAAGGGTGCATCCTTGCCAGGGGGAAGGTAGATCTCCCCATGAGATCGAAGATACTGGAAGAGCGATGTCGTTCCCGACTTCGAAGCGCCAATGACGATAAAATCGAGGTGTTTTGTCTCAGTTTGCATAGGGTGGGATGTCCGGAAACGAGGCTTCATGGATGAACGTGGGCCAGGCCATTGTATCATGCCTACCGTTTCGTCAAGCCTCTTTTGGGTTGTCTTCCGCTCGCGTCGGCGGCAGTCCGTCCGCCGCCACTCGCCTTTCATTGCCCTTGACCGGTTTTTGCTCCCCAGAGGTGGTCCAATAGCCCACCCAAGCTCCCATTTCCCGGAACCCCAACACAAGCCCTTTACTGCATCGCCGCCGAAGGGCGTGAAGAAAACCGCGAATGATCTTCTGAAAGCTAAGGGAGACCTGGCCCCCCATTTTCTTTTGTGCCATGGGGATGGAGCGGCCCTGTCGGAAAGCATGGCGGCATAGCTCTAAGAGCCCGAAGGTGTCCCGCCTGTGGTAAACCCAAAGCGCCGGCGAATAAAAAAAACTTTTTTCGGGACCTATCAAATTGTCGTGTTTTTGCTTTACAATTTTCTTCGCCGAAACGGTGGCACCGGCATCTTGCCGGTGTAGCGCCCTCCGGGCTGCACGGAGCCGGGAAGGAGGCCCGCCCCAGCGGTGATGTTGTCAAACGGATCTGATAGGTCCCCTTTTTTCCACCTTCGGTGGCCCGGTGAAACCACTCGTTGTCATCTCCGCGACCGGACAGGGCGTCGTCGAAAAGCCCGATCTCCTCGAAGAGGCTTTTTTTCAGAGCCGCGTTTCCCCCAAGCAGCCGTGGAACGAGCTTAGGCTCCGAACCTAGAGAGACCTCCGCAATGTTGCACTGGGGACAGAGCTTGGGCCCCGTGCCATAATCCCTTACTGGACCTCCGATGCCGTCGATCTCTTCGAGATCTTTGATTGCGGCGGCCACCTGCCGAAGAAAACCGGCAGGTGCGACCTCGTCGTCGTCCAGGAAGTGTATCCATCGGTCGCGGGCATTCAGCCTGGTTATGGGCGAAGCGAGATCATGGACCACGATCTCGGTGGAGTCCGTGGATCCGTCATCGACCACAAGGATTTCATAGGAGACTCCACAGTTACTTTGGTTGACGAGGGATTCAAGGCAACCGGCCAGCATTTTAGACCTGTTCCAAGTGCAGACAATCAGGCTGAGAAAGCAGTCCTCTTGGTCTTCAGCTTTCGGGAAGGTGTCGCTCATGTCAAGATTCCCCTCCCCTGGACCTATTGTGTCCCAAGCCAGGGCTTCCCCTCCAGCGAAAGGTCCGGTGCATGGCATCGACAATGGTAAGCCGCCCGATTCTGTTGTACGTGTGCGTGGCCAATAGACCTGGTTTCCAGCGGGGTTCAATCCGAGACACTTCGACTTCCGCATAGTCTGTGGGAGTGAGCCGTTTTACTTCATTGAACGAAATCGCGTACCCGTACCGGGCGGAACAGTCCTGGGCGGGGCGCAGGAGCTTTTGTCCCCACCAGAAAAAGCGACCTGCCGGGCGAGAGCTTCGAACGTCCGATTTTACGGGATTGTATCGGTGAGGCTTCCAGGGGCCTTGGGGCCTCTGGGCATGGAAGATGTGGAGCTCGTCGTTATTGGAACCACCCTCGACTCCGATGTTTACGAACATCCACCATCTACCGTCCAATTCTAAGAGCGTCGCGTCCACGGCACGGACGTTTTCCAACAAGACCTGCTCCAGTTTCCAGCCTCCAGGAAAATCTACCGACCGGTAAAGCTCCACCCTCTTGTTCCGCCCCGTTTCAGGAATCATGAAAGTGTCAGTTTTTCGTTGAAAAACAAATGGGTAGGATAGGTGGTAAGGCCTTTCCAAAACCGGTAGTGGTTTTTGGGGCTCCTCTCCCGCCCGAAGCTCAAGGACCGAAATCCGCCCTCGCTTTTCGTGGGCCAGGATCTCTTCGATGAAGACGAAATAGTTGCCGTCCCGTTCAACAGGAAAGGGATCGGCCCA
>JAJRTK010000218.1 GCA_024278345.1 bacterium
CGATGGTCTGCCCAAGAAGACTCACGGTCCCCGACAAGGCGCCATCCGCCACACTCCCAGTCGCTCCGATTGTAATGTTGTCATCCACCTCCGCGTCCGAAACAACCGACCCCGTCGCCACCAGATTCGATGCTGTCAGGGTGTTGGAAACCATGGCGTCACTGATGGAGTTGTTCGGAAAACCCACGGAAGTCGTGGCGGCAAGCGTATCCGCGGTAAGCGTCCCGGTAACGGAAGTATCGCTTCCCACCTGGACGGTTCCAGCAGCTCCGCCACCATTCCCGGCGCCGGCATTGATAAGAACGTTAGCCCCCAGGTCACCTGCATTCACGCCATCTGACGCCTGGACCGTCAAGTCGCCGCCAGCGGAGGTCACGATGGCTAGGGCTCCACCGGCATAGAAAGTCGGTGCCGGCCCCCCCAGTCCAAGAAAGCCACTCTCCGCCATGACCATCACGGGAGTTGAGGCATCATCGTAAACAACGAGGACAGCATTGGGCTCGTTGGCATCTACGTCAAGGAAGATACCCACATTGCTGTCGGAGAAAAGTCCGGAAGCCACTAGGCCGGCGGCCGACACGGTTCCGGCAATGACCGCACCGGTCGTCTGGATCGTCCCGCTGCCCGCATTGAGGCCGCCAACCGTCGCCGTTCCGGTAGCAGTCAACGTCGTGACTCCGCTTACCGCACCAGCGTTAGTGATACCGCCACTACTGGCATTCAAGCTGCTTACCGTCGTCGCCCCGCCATTGAGATTCCCCGTCGTTTGGATCGTCCCGTTACCGGCATTGAGGCTGCCTACGGCTGCTGCACCGGTGGCGATCAACGTCGTGACTCCGCTCACGGCTCCGGCGTTCGTGATACCGCCACCACTGGCATTGAGGCTGCCTACGGTCGTCGCGCCACCACTGAGGTTCCCCGTCGTCTGAATCGTCCCATTCCCGGCATCGAGGCTGCCCACCGTGGCGGCACCAGTGCTGAGGTTCCCCGTCGTCTGGATCGTCCCACCGCCCGCATTGAGGCTGCCCACCGTCGCCGTGCCCGTAGCGGTCAACGTTGTGACTCCGCTCACCGAACCTGCGTTGGTGATACCGCCACTGCTGGCATTCAAGCTGCCTACCGTGGCCGCGCCAGCGCTGAGGTTCCCCGTCGTCTGGATCGTCCCGCCGCCCGCATTGAGGCTCCCCACCGTCGCGGCACCCGTGGCGCTCAACGTCGTCACTCCACTCACCGCACCAGCGTTGGTGATACCGCCACTACTGGCATTCAAGTTGCCTACCGTGGCCGCGCCCGACGCATCCAGCGTCGTCACTCCACTGACCGGTCCGGCGTTGGTGATACCACCGCCATTGACATCCAAACTGTCTACCGACATCGTCCCGGCACTGAGGGTCCCCGAAATCGTGGCGCTACCAGCATTCAAGGCCCCTGTCGTCTGGATCGTTCCGCTCCCCGCGTCAAGGCTGCCGACGGTCACCGCACCAGAAGCCGCCAACGTTGTGACTCCACTGACGGCACCCGCATTGGTGACACCACCACTGGTGGCATTCAAGCTTCCCACGGTTGTGGCGCCAAGCGTTGTCGCCCCCGCATTCAACGCACCGGATACCGTGGCGGTTCCGGCATTGAGAGCGCCCGTCGTCTGGATCGTTCCACTTCCGGCATCCAGGCTGCCCACCGTGGCCGCACCAGAGGCGCTAACCGTGGTGAAGGAGGCACTGGCCGCCACCGACGAGCCAATGGGTGTATTGTTAATTGTGCCGCCGCTCACTGTTAGATCATCGTCCACCTCAGAGTTCGACACCACGGAGGCCGCAGCCTGGAGATTCGCGGCAGTCCCAGCCGTTGCCGCCGTTGGCAAAAGAACATCTGGTGACAATTGTTGGCCATCGACGGAAACTCGCAGTGTGAGGCCTGGCGTCCCCAATAAACCGGAATCCAGCGCATCAAATCCCTGACTCGTATCTCCCAGCATTACGGAAAACGCGCCATTGGAAACCGTAACGAGTACTGTGCTGTCATAGATTGCCGTGGTGGCATCCAGGATTTGGATTTGCATCGTCACGGAGCCATTGACCAGCTCACCGTTCTGAGCCAATTGGCCGCTATAGGGGATCACCACGTCGAATGCAAATGCCGGTACCACCGACAATGCCATGGCCAAAGCTCCCGCCAGGACGAGAAACCGCGAACATTTGCGCATGACTGACTCCTCGGAAGACCTCCACCGAACCCCCGTGGCGAAAACGGGCTAAGTCGGCTTTCATTTTGAAGACAGCAAGAACTTCACACCCACTCGTAAAGCCTGTTCTCGCTGTCCTCCTTTCAATCGGATTTTTTATTGTAGAGACTAGTTCGCCGGATGGTCAACCATTCCCTCCAAAACAGTCCCAAGCTCCAAGCTGTTCGACGGGCCAATCCGCTCTTCCAAAAACCCGGATATCACATCACGGATGGGACCTATCAAATCCGGATTGACCACTTTGGCGAGGCCGACGAGGATAACGACATCCTGTTTTTGCCGACGGCCATGCCGCTGAACAGCATCTTCTCGCCTGCCGGACTGGGAGGCGCGGGAATCGAGATAACCAGACCGACGACTCCCCTACCAGTCATGGGAATCAAGCTGCCTCGCGACAATTCCCGTGTGATGAATTGGAGAGCAACGGTTGACTTTTGTCTCCTCCACTCCTTGACTAGGCGGAGTCTTTCCCCGGAGACGGCCTCGTGTCCTGGTCTGGCTTTGGTTTTGAGTTGGCGACAGCCTGAAGAAGGAAACACTGGCGAGACGGAATCCCCATGCAAATCCTGCTCCTTCAACTGGATGGCCTCTCTCACACCGGCCTGCTGCGAGTTTTCCGGCGAGGGCTGATGCCCCGCCTGCAGGACCGCGTGGACTCGGGCAGGCTTCGCCTGCGAGCGGCCATGCCCGATCTTCCCTCTGGGACACTCTCTTTCCATGCTGGACTTTTCTACGGCCACTCCCTTCCGATTCCGGGAACACGTTGGTGGGATCGAACAACGAGCCAAGTTATCGACGCAACTTCCCCAGCTTCTTTACGGCGGCTCGAAAAAACCTTATTTGGCAATGGCACGCCCCTCCTGGAAAAGGGTAGCGCCTATGGTGCTCAGATTACTGGCCGATCTGCGTCTCACCTTTGTGTTGCCACGAGCCGTTCACAGATTCTTCGCCAACTCCGAAGAATCCCAGCCAAGGGCCTTTTCTCGGCAGCACTCCTGGCTTTGGAACATAGCCGCCGCGAAGTCGCCCACCGCTTCCATGGGACCGCTCACCGAGGCTGCTTCAAACCCAAGAACGCACCGTTTCGTCACGGCATCTATGGACCGATGGCCGCCAGTGTCACGACGGATCTAGCCCTACAGGACCTCCATAACGGCATTCCCATCATTTTTGCCAATTTCTTCGGCCATGACACATTCAGCCATCATTTCGGCCCGGCGGATCACCTGGTGGAGACTCTTCTCAGCATCATCGACAAACAGCTCGAAAAACTCTTTGAGGCTGTGGACAAACAGGCGAAGCAGTGCGATGTCCTTCTCCTTTCGGACCACGGACAGGCGCCTTGCCAACCGTTCCATTCCATTTACGGCATGAGGCTGGAGCAGTTTGTGGGTGACCTTGGGCGGGTTACGGCGGTCCAAGCCCACCTGCCACTTCGGGTGTTTGGCTCGGGCAATCTTGCCCACATCTATTTTCCCTCCTCTCGCCCCATGCTCTTCCACGAAATCAAAGAAGCAGTGCCGGGGTTCATCCGGATCTTGAGTCGCCATCCTGGAATCCACATCGTGGCATGTCGCGGCGAAGATGGATCTACGGTGCTTGCCAGCGAAGCCAATGTAGTGCAACTGCCTCGTGGGACCTCGCCTCCATCCCGTCTTGACCTTGGAGAAAAGGGCCAGGTCATTGTGGAGCGGATCGGCGCACTCCTCGCCGGCCAGGACTCGGGAGATCTCATCCTGTTTGGGAAATCCGTCGATGGCAGGCTGGTGAGCTTCTTGGACCAGCGGGGCTGTCATAATGGCTTTTTGGCGCATCAGCTCGAATGTTTCATCGCCACCACGGCGGGCCTCGAATTAGACATTCCCGAAACGGGATTGGCGACAAGCCTCCATCGCCAGCTCCTGTCCCTCCAGGCACCACGGCGAGAGGCGAAAGAAAGCCAAGGTCATTTCTCGATCCAGAAATCTCCCGTTGACGTTCCTCGAAGGTTCCAGCCCTGAGGGATCCAGCAGGTGGCGTGAGAAGAAGTCACGATGGCCGGCCCCGGAAAAGAAGTCTCTTGACTTATCTGACCCTGCCCGATTTGCGGGACTTCCTGCCATGCTCCGCGAAAATAGGCCCGGGCAACCCGAACTCCCCGCTGCTTACCGGGCGGGCTCACCTTGGGGAGGTTTTTCAGGGGCTGTTGGCCGACAAATCGCACCGAAAGGTGAACCAGCTCAACGGGGAGATCGTGAACCGTGCCAAACCGTTGGCGATGAGCTTCGCGGAACGCGGAGATCACTTGCCGAAGATCAGTGCAAAACGGAACCGTCAACTCGAACGACTGCCCTTGATAGCGTGCATCGATTTCCGGAATGATACTTGTTTCGAGATTCTCCCCCGCTTGCCGGCACTGCTGATCGAACCAGCGAGCCGCTTCGTCAAGGCTCCTTTCGTTGGCCGGCTTGAGCAAACTCATGGTCACCTGAGTCACCCGTTCCGCCACCACCATCCCCAAAGCGGACAGCGTTCCCGCCAACGCGGGTACGAGGATCCGGCGAATCCCCAAACCGCTAGCGATGGCCGCGGCGTGAAGAGGACCGGCGCCGCCGAAGGCAACAAGTGTCAGCGGGCGGGGATCGACACCGCGCCTCACCGACACTACGCGCAGTGCCTGCTCCATATTTGCGTTGGCGACGCGGACAATCCCTTCAGCCATCCGTTGAACGCTCAAGGAGTTTTTCCTGGCGAGGGAATGAATGGCACGAAGCGACCGTTCCCGGGAAAGGTGAAGAGATCCGCCTAGCTCGATCCCTTCTGGGAGCCGGCCCAAAACCAGATTCGCGTCGGTCACCGTGGGCACCATCGAACGGCCATAGCAGGCGGGACCAGGATTGGCTCCGGCGCTCTCGGGACCGACCTTGAGTAGCCCTCCGGCGTCGATCCGGGCGATGGATCCTCCTCCCGAACCGATGGTGTGGAGATCCACCATTGGCAAAGCGACTGCCAATCCGCCGATCTCGTTCCGATCCCCAAGGCGGATAGATCCGTCCACCAAGGCAACGTCGGTGGAGGTTCCTCCCATATCGAGGGTCAAGAGTCTTTCGACTCCATGCCGTCTGGCAATCCACTTTGCCCCTAAAAGACCCGCCGCCGGACCCGACAAGAGTAACCTGCAAGGAAACGGGGCAACCCGTTGGGCCTCAAGCACCCCGCCCGTCGATTGCATGACCAACACGGGCCGCTTCGAAAAGCGGCCGATCTCCGCCAAATAACGTTCCATGAGCGGAAGAAGGTAGGCGTTGACCAGAGTCGTGGAAGCCCTTTCGTACTCCCGGAATCTGGGAAGCACCTCATAGGAGATAGAAACGGGAATCCCCAAGCTCTTAAGGGCAGCACGGACATTCCGCTCATCCTCCCCCCCGCGATAGGAGTGAAGGAGGCAGACAGCCACCGCCTCGGCACCGATGGCACCTATTTTCCCGGGAAGCTGCGACAGCTCGCCTTCTTCAAACGTGGACCAAACCTCCCCGCCTGGCCCTCTCCGAGCGCCGACTCCGAACCGGGAGCCTCTATCGGCAAGTGGCCGAGGGCGACAGGGATGCAATGCATAGATATTGAGTCGCGCTTGACGCCCGATTTCGATAAGGTCCTCGAAACCTCGATTCGTGACAAGGGCTGTCCTGGCTCCCTTTCGCTCCAGGAGTGCATTGGTTGCGACAGTGGTTCCGTGGCAGAATTCGAGACGCGGATGATCCACTCTCGGGCCCAGGGCTGCTCTAACTGCCTCTGCTGGCGCTTCTGGCGTTGATGGTACTTTGCCAAGACATAGCCGCCCCTCTTCCAAAGACACCAAATCGGTGAAAGTCCCCCCTGTGTCGATACCAACTCTCATTTTCGCGACCCAACGTCCTTCCTCAGGCATAAAAGCATTGTGCAAAACGACTCGCAAAAAATTTGCATGTTTGTGAAAAACGACTGATATTGTGTATGAGCAGGGCCATGGTTATCGCCAACAGCTTGTTTTCCCCCGCACCCACCACCTGGAACTCTCATCACGGATCGTGACGAGGCTGGCGGGTGCGTTTCCACCAAGGACGAGGAAAGCCGGACACCGGAGGCGTAGTACGTAGGGATGGGGTTGTCAACTCCCCCCTGCATTACGTTGTTGGGTCGATCGACGAGGACGCTGGTGGAACCATCAGCGGGACCTATCAGATCCGGTTGACAACATCACCGCTGGGGCGAGCCTCCTTCCCGGCTCCGTGCAGCCCGGAGGGCGCTACACCGGCAAGATGCCGGTGCCACCGTTTCGGCGAAGAAAATTGTAAAGCAAAAACACGACAATTTGATAGGTCCCCCATCAGCAAACCACGAAGAAAATGTGTCATGCGTGAAAAGCGAAGGTATTTTCGTGAGAAACTCCTCCAACCAGCCAGAATCGAATTCGACAACAAGGAGCCCAGCGGATTCATCTCCCACGGATCCTACGACGCATTCATCGTCGATCTCAGCATGAACGGAGCCTACCTCTTGAGCCCCGTAGCTGTCGATCCTGGAAGGCGGATTGCCCTTGAGATCCGGTCACAAAACGGTCTCCCTGGATTTCGTTTGCCCGCCAAGGTTGTGCGCTGTACAAGACGAGACAAGAATGACGCCGTACCCTTCGGCATCGCCATCCAGTTGGAAGAGGATCGGCGAGAGCTGGCCGCTCTTTTGGCCCAGCATATCCTTGAGCTGTACCGCACCGTTCTTCAGTCGCACATGAACTAGTCTGAAAGCCCCAACGCCTTTTGGGCAAAGGGCAGTCGCCAGGGGTGATGAGAAGCCGGTAGCTGCGGCTCGATGGCCGCCGACAGAAGCGGAACGCAACGCCAAAAGACGGGTATCCACGCAAAGCGGGACAATGGGTCGCGGAAAAAAAACTTGGCATCGGGCAGCGCCGCGCTCCGCTCGGCGGGTCACGTTTGCGTGACTCGAAGGGTCACGTTTGCGTGACTCGAAGGGTCACGTTTGCGTGACTC
>JAJRTK010000219.1 GCA_024278345.1 bacterium
AACCCGGCGACTGGCGCGAGCAGGCTTGCACGCGACAGGAGCGGACCTCAGCAAAAAAAAGGAACCACGCTCCTCAGTAGAAACGAGGGTTGCCATGGGCAAAATGCGCATCGCCTTTCCTTACTTGTTGTTCGCTGCCATGGCCGCGGGAGTCGTCTGGTCCAACGTCGGACCAGCTCCAGTGAGCGATGGAGCCCGGGTTGCCTCTGAACGGGCGGAGGGGTCAGAGACGCAGCGCCACTGGATCGATCCCGTTTGCAGGATGGAAGTGAACCCTTCCTGGGGTTTCGTTCACGAGCTCGACGGTCGGCGCCGTTATTTTTGTTCCAAGCGTTGCCTGGCGGATTTTGCCGCCGATCCCGGGAAAGTTCTGGGTCGCCGTTGCATGGTTTGCCGAAAGGGGCTTTCGGGAGACGTTCCTTGGGTCGCAACCTACATGGACCGGAAGTTCCAGTTTTGTTCCGCCGCCCATCGCGCACGATTCAAGGTCGATCCGGCGGGCTTTTTCATGCATCGGATGTGGGGAATCCCCGATTGGCTCTACTACCTCTCCATCGCCATTGTCTTGCTTGTATCATTCGTGATGTTCGAGGGTCGAGAGCTCTTTTCGCGCCGGCGGAGCGCATCTCCGGGCGGCATTGTTTCGGCGGTGGCCCTCTTGGATCCGCCTCCGGTACGGGTGGACATCTTTCGATGGGGGTTGGTGCGCCGGCTTCTTCTGTCGCGAGTCTTCCGCTTTAGCCTTCAATTCGTGGTGGGTTCCTTCTTTTTTTTGATCCTGGCAGCCGGGCTGTTTGGGAACCAAAACCCGGCCCTGAACGTCGCACCGCTCTTGACCTGGACGGTTTGGTGGGGCGGGTTGGTGGTTCTCATCATGTTTGCGGGGAAGGCCTGGTGCTACGTCTGTCCGTGGGACGCCGTGGCCGGGTGGTTGGAGAAATGGAGCCTTTGGAGGAAAACCAAGGGTACGGGGCTGGAGACGAAGTGGCCGCGGTTGATTCGAAACGTGGCGCTGGCGACCATTTTGTTCGTGGGTCTGACCTGGATAGAGCTGGGGTTTGGCGTGACGATGAAGCCAGAGGTAACGGCATGGCTTGGGATCGGGATGCTTGTGATGGCGGTGGTTTCGGCTTTTCTTTTCCACCGAAAGAGCTTTTGCCGGTACGGATGCCTGGTGGGCCGCGTGAGTGGGCTCTATGCGATGTTTTCCGGGATCGAGGTTCGCCCGCGCCACAGCGACACCTGCCAGTCTTGCCGAACGAAGGAGTGCGTTCGCGGAAGTGAGACGGCTTATGGCTGCCCGACCTTCCTTTACCCGGGCGGGCTCCAGACGAACACTTACTGCATCCAGTGCGCCGAGTGTCTTCAGGCTTGTCCTCACGATAATCTGGCCGTGAACCTCCGACCGTGGGGCGCGGATCTGGCCGTTGAAGGGCGGCCTCGGACGGATGAGGCCTACCTGGCCCTGCTGATGTTGTCCATAACAGGGTTTCACGGTCTCACCATGACGCCGGTTTGGCAGGAGTTTCTAAAGGTTTTGGAGTCAGGGTTTTCCATGGGTTCCATGGGGAGTTTCAGCTTGGGAATGGCGGTGCTCATGCTTGCGCCGATCCTTCTCTATGCAGCCCTCGTCTGGATTTCCTACCGAATCGCCGGGGGGCGGGGGTGCCAAGCCAAGCGGAGGAACGGGAAGATCGGCTACCACAACTACTTCGTTCGGTATGCTTATTGTCTGTTGCCCATCGCCCTCTTCTACCATTTGGCACACAATCTCGAGCACCTTCTGATGGAGGGCCCGAAAGTCGTGGCTCTCTTGAGCGATCCCTTCGGTTGGGGTTGGAACTTGCTGGGAACAGCTTCGTGGAGAATTCCACCCCTCGTTTCTCTGGACGTCTTATGGGTGCTACAGGTCATTTTGGTGGGGGTTGGCCATGTCTACAGTTTATGGGCAGCCCGAAACATCGCTCGCAGGTTGTTCCCCGACAAGGTGATGGCTTCCAGGAGTCAGTGGCCGATGCTCATCGGAATGATCGCCTTCAGTGTTTTGAGCTTGTGGCTCCTGAAACAGCCCATGGAGATGCGTTCTTCGGTGATGTAGCAGGTAACGAGCGGGCCTTGAAAAAAACGGGCCTCACGGCCAAGGAGAGTGATTCAGGCTACTGCCACAGATTGGGTTTCTGGAGGCCGTGATCAGGGCCAGACTCAGGAGGGTTAACCATGAAGATCGAAAGTGATAGGGTGCGTGTTCTTTCAGTCTTGGGCATTGTGGCGAATCTGTTGGCGGTGCCCTTGACGGCGAATGGGGCCACGTTCAACGTGGGCACGGGAGCGGAACTTTCCAGTGCCCTAGCCAGTGCGGCAAGTAACGTAGAGGACGATACCATCGTGCTTGCGGCCGGGACTTACGCTATTTCCGCGACTTTGCTCTATAATTCGAGCGAAGCGAGAGCCTTGGCGCTCAACGGAGCGGGAATGGGCGTCACCGTTTTGGACGGGGGAAGCGTGCGGCAGATCATGAGTTTGGTGGCCACTGCCGCGGGGGCCTCGATTGCGGTTTCGAACATGACCTTCCAAAATGGTTCGACCTCTGGCTCTGGCGGGGCATTGGCCGCGGAAACGACATCGGGGACATTGACCATCGACAGATGCGAGATCACCGACAGCAAGGCAACCGGTGGGGCTTCGGTGGGGGGCGCGGCAAACTTGTTTTCAGATACCGGAACGATCCTTGTCACGGGAAGTTTCTTTCGCCGGAATAGTTCGGCGGGGAATGTTGGCGGTCTCTACGCAGGGACGACCACCGGCGCAATCCAGTTTGTGGATTCGACATTTGAAGACAACTCGGTGGTGAACTCCGGCGGCAGCATCTATTTTGGTGATGGCGGTGGCGCCATGGCCTACAATGACGGCGCTGGCGCTCAGATCCTGGTCCAGGGATGCACTTTTCGCAACAACACCGCCGCCGGCGGCGACAACCCGGACGGCGGAGGGTTGATGACCTACCAGCTCGGCTCTGGTGTCTTGGCGACATTGGAGAACAATCTGTTCACTGGGAACCAGGCCGGTCTTGGCGGTGGCGGTTGCATCATCCGGATGAATGTCAGTGGGACAGTGGAGTTTCATGGCAATCAGTTTCAGGGGAACTCCACGACTCTCGGGACCGGCGGCGGTGCTCTGATTTACGTGAACAATGCCACGGTTCGGCACACGGGAAACAGCTACAGCTCCAACCAGGCGGGAACCGATGGCGCTGGTTTGTGGCTGGAGCAGTTCCAGGGGCTCGCTGAAGTCAAGTCCAACACATTTCGGGGCAACATGGCCGGGAACAACGGTGGTGGAGCAGGAATCGCCGTCGAAACGGCGACGGTCACCTGGACCCGAAACCTCGTATCAGGAAACAGCGCCACGGGCGTTGGCGGGGGTCTTTCCTACGCCACGAACAGCGGTTCGCTCCAGGCGTCGAACAACACCTATTACGGGAATTCAGCTTCCGGAGATGGAGGCGGTCTCTATCTCTACTTCGATCAGACCACTGCCCAGTTTGACATAGCTAACGACATCCTATGGAATGATTCTCCCAATGAGCTTGCCTATTCCTCGGGCACGGGAAGCGGGAGCGTGAGTCTGCGTTATTGTGATGCCAGTGGGAGTTCTGAGGAGACCTGGTTCGGCACCGGTTGTCTGAGCGCCGATCCGCTTTTTGCCGATCCGGGGAACGGTGATCTCCGCCTGACCTGGGCGAGCTTTCCCACAACGGACACGACGAAATCACCTGCGATTGACACGGGAGATCCGATTTCTTCTTTGGATCCTGATGGAACCCGGGCTGACATGGGAGCGATCCCTTTCAACCAGAACCCCTCTTCAACACCGACACCTTCTCCGACGCCGCCGTCCCAGGCCACATCGACCCCGACATGGACAAACACGCCACCTCCCACAGCCACTCCAACGCCCCGGTCCTGCGCCATTTGCGTGGACACGGACTACGACGGAGTGCCGGACTGTTGGGATCTCTGCCCCGATACGGGATCCAGGCGGTATGTTAACACCAACGGCTGTACTGGCTCTGGAGTCGCCAGCCATTGGGAACGGTGGGGACTTCTCTTGTTCCTCCTGCTGGTTTTTGCGGCCCACGTCCGAAAACGGAAGCAAATGTCCAAAAAACCCAGGCACCAGACTCCGTGAGAACCAGCTCCTTCACGCTTGTTTTGGGGCTGGCTTCCGCTCATGGTGCGCGGCTCAAATTCTTGTCCAGGAAAGCTCATGACGAACCTATCAAGGCGCGAGTTCTTCACGGGGTGGCGCGAGCTTTTATCGTCGCGACTGGAAAAAGTTCGGCAATCTAGCGTGCCAGGGGAGAAACGCCAGCCTCAGCCCTTTCTTCGGCCGCCAGGCGCCCTGCCGGGAAAAAAATTCTTGGAGCTTTGTCAGCAGTGCCCCGACTGCCTGGTGGCCTGCCCTAAGGAAGCGATCCGCTTTCTTGGGCACGAATTTGGGAAACTGGCCGGCACGCCAGCGGTGATCCCACGGGATTCTCCATGTTGGCTCTGCAAAGATCTTCCCTGTATCGCGGCCTGCACCACTGGGGCGCTTCAGCCCGTCGAAGTGGCGGAGGTAAAAATGGGCAAAGCGCGGATCAACTATGGCGCGTGCTACGTTTCCACGGGGCAACCTTGCGACTACTGCGTGATGCGCTGCCCCCTCAAACCCAGTGCTGTTCGATGGGGGAATCAGAACTTGCCAGAGATCGATGTCGATGCCTGTACAGGTTGCGGGGTTTGTGACTATCTCTGTCCCGCCAATGCCATTGAGATCGCCCCGGCTTCCTGGTTCGATTGGTAGGAGAAAAGTTCAAGATGCCGATGCCAACGACCTTTGGCCCCTATTTGCGCTCGAAGAGTTGGAGCCGTTATCCTGGCCCTTGTTTTCCGTATTGCCTCACCGATTCCACCCGACACCGACCTTCTTGGAGGACCGTTGCCATGAAGCTGGGTCGTGCTCTTCTTTTAGGGCGGAGTTCTCGGCAAACCCTTTGTCTTCTTCGTGTTGCGTTCCGCTCCCATCGGTCGCCATCCGACGCCCGCTGCTCGCCATTATCGCCGCCTTCGTCATCCATTGCCCTAGGGCTGGA
>JAJRTK010000220.1 GCA_024278345.1 bacterium
CAGGCTCTCGATGGTCTCGATCTCTTTCCCGTCGATCTGCGGCGTCACCAAAAGGCAGGTATTCTGGAGCCTGCCGTCCACCAGGACCGCGCAGGCGCCGCAGCTCCCCTCGCCGTCGCAACCGTTGCGCACGGAGACGATCCCATGCCGTTCAAGGAAATCCCGGACCCGTTCTCCGGGCTCGGTGAAAAAACGCCTGGGCACCCCGTTGAGTTTCAAGGAAATCTTCATGCCGCCACCCGACCTTTCCCCTCAAAGGCTGCATGCAGGCACTGCCGAACCAGTTCGCCCACCAGGAACCGCTTGTAGTCAGAGCTTCCCCGAAAATCCGACGCCGGCTCCACGCCGGAAACCGCCAGCCGCAGGATCTCCTCATCCGACGCAAGCCGGCGGCCCTCCAGGCAACTCTCCAGTTCCCCAAGCCGCGTCAAGCCTAGCCCGAAGCCCAACACCGCCGCCACGACTCCGCCAACCCGGTCCCCCTCTCGCGTCAGGCCCACCGCCGCCACGACCGTGGGAAGATCGTTGCACGAGCGCGCCACCTTCCGCAGAGCAATGCGCCGACTCGCATCCTTGGGAACCCGGATCTTTAGAATGAGCCCCCGCCTGTCCGACTCCCGGTACTGCTGAATGCCCATCTCCCGGTGGCCATCGGGAAAAACCACCTCCAACAGAGCATCGGCCGCCACCAGCGCCGGAACGACGCCGCTGTCCACGCGACGTCCCGCAATCCGGCCCCCCAGCGTCGACGCGTTCCGAAGATTCCGATTGACTTGCTGCCCACAGCCTACCCGCAAGAATCCCGGCGCACCCGCAGACTCCAACACCGCTTGGAGAGTGCAGCCCGATCCCAGGAACCAGGCCTCCTCCCGGAATTCCATCGCCCCAGCTCCGAGCCCCGCCAGGTCGATCAAATGCCGCGGCGGAGGCCATTGTTCCCGGGAGTTCAACTCGGTGCCGCCACCCAAATAGAACGCCACGGAGCCAAGCCGTTCCTTCATCTGGGCTGCCTCGCGAGGTGTGGTCGGTCGATGGAATCCTTCGAGCATAGGTCGCTCCCCTACAATGGATTTTGTTCGTAGCTACAGTAAGTTCCCGGTGCCCGCAACACTTGGGCCACCGTTGTCCAGGATGCGGCAGCGTCCAACAGTCCCGCGTTGCCGTCCCGGCAAGGAATTGATACACGAAAGATGCCACAAAATTCCCCAACGACCTAACGCGCATGGAGAAAAACCATACCCCACGACACACACCAAAGCCCAGCCCGGCACCTGGCAGGAGGCTCATCATTCGGGGCACAATCCGGGGTTTTCCCCGATGCTTCCTGGGGTTGTGTTCCGCTCGCATCGGGCGCAGTCCGTCGCCCGCTGCTCGCCCATCCCCGCCCCTTGCCCCATCGGGCGACCGCACTTCGGAGTGCGCCCAAGGTACCGAAAGCCGCGCATGTACCATCCCGGCAAGCAACCCAGTTCCGGGGAATTCCTCTTGCCGCTCACTGCGCATGCACGCCTTCCGGCACGCATGCAGGATAGAAGACCCGAAACTTCATGAAGCTCCTTCGCAGAATACTTCAGCATCCCCTCACGGCGGGACTTTCCCTGGACGATCCGGGGACGACGCGCCTGCGCCAGCGGATCATCCAGTCGAAGCCCTTCCTTCGCAAGATCTACGGGGAATGGTACCGGATGCTCGTTCGTGCGCTTCCCGCCGGTTCCGGCTCCGTCCTGGAACTCGGCTCGGGCGGGGGCTTCCTGAAGGAGTTTCATCCCGCCGCCATCACGTCGGAGCTCTTTCACCTGCCGGGCATCGACCTGGTTTTGGACGGCCGCCGCCTGCCGTTCGCCCCGGGGAGCCTCCGGGCCATCCTCCTACTGGATGTCCTGCACCATATTCCCGACGTCGAGGCCTTTTTCCGCGCCGCCGCCCGGGCAGTCCGCCTTGGAGGCCGCATCGCAATGATCGAGCCCTGGGTCACCCCGTGGTCCAGCCTGGTCTACCGCCATCTCCACCACGAGCCCTTCGAGCCCGAGGCCGCCTCCTGGGAACTTTCACCCGACGGCCCTCTTTCCGGCGCGAACCAGGCCCTTCCATGGATCCTCTTCCAGCGCGCCCGAAAGACCTTCCAGAAACGGCACCCCTGTTGGACCATCTCCCGAATCCATCCCTTCATGCCCTTCCGCTACCTGGTGTCGGGAGGCGTGGGAATGCGTTCCCTCATGCCCGGCTGGAGCCACGGCGCTTGGCGCGGCCTGGAACGCCTCCTAGCGCCCTGGATGGATCGCCTGGCCATGTTCGCCTTCGTCCTCCTGGAGAGACGCGGCTCCGACGGCTAGCCCCTGAGACTCGGCCAAGTCGAAGATCCGAGGCGAGTCGGGCTCGCCATCCATGTAGCCGGCCGCGGCCATCCGGCCCATCATCCCCAGGCTCCGCACCAAGATTTTCCCGCTGTCCGGATATCGGCAGACTTCGTCGGGATCGTGGAGTCCCACGGCTAGGTAGACAAGATCCTCTGTTTGGGATGTGTTGGCGATCTGATGCGCCTTCCCGGTCTTCGCGGGACAGGAGACGCAAGAGCCTGCCTGGAGAGAATAGAGCGCTTCTCCGTATCGCAAGACGCCTCTCCCCGAAAGGATGAAGAAGAACTCGTCTTCCCGTTGATGACTGTGGAACGGAACCGCCGTCCTTCCGGGAGGCAGCCGCAACCAGTTGACGCCCAGGCTTCCGTCTCGCGGGCGCATCGATGGCGTTAGAATCTTGTAAAAGCCACCCCAATGTTCCCCGTGCATCTTTTGGATCTCGGGAGCTTCGGAAAGCTGGAGAAGGCCTGGTTCATCGGACATGGGAGTTCCTTTCCTTGGGAAAAAGGGGGTATCCACCTAAGCCGGGACACGCAACAAAACCCAAAAAAGACGCGGAGCGTACAAAAACGTGGGTCCAGGGAGGTAACTCCCTGGTGGGTGCAGGGCGAAGCCCTGCCAGGGGAAGGGG
>JAJRTK010000221.1 GCA_024278345.1 bacterium
AAAGCGATTCCAACACCTCCCAGGCTGCCTCCGTGCCCAGTTCTTCCAGAATCCAGATGACATTGATCTGGCGGCTCGGCGACACCGCCTGCAACACTTTGAGAAGGTGAGCCTCTAGGACGGGGATCTTCCAATGGCGCAAAACCCAGGCGACGTTGTATTGGGTTGTCTGACCAGCTCGGGCGAGGGCCTTGAGGAGGTCTGGCGCAACGGTTGGCTCGGGGAGGGCGGCAAGAGGTTCCGCGGCCGCGAGGGCGGCGGCGGGATCCTCGGAAAGCACCAGGTCGCAGAGCCGGCGGGCAATTCGGCGGCGCGCCTCTCGATCGACCTGCCTTGCCGCCTGCTCTACCCGATCAGGTTCCCCGCTCATCAGATCGACCCAGAGATCTTCTTCCGTGGGTTTCGGCGTTGATCTCCCCGGGGCTTGTCTTGCGGGAGATGGCTTGGAGAGCCTTGCCATCCCCGACCTGACCTGGAGCTGCTTCCTGCTGGCTGGTGAACCAGGCGGAGGAATTTTCTGTTTGCTCACCGGTGGTTTAGGGGGATTTTCCGGGAGGCGGGCTCCTGATGGAGAGCTTGTGGGGACCGGCGCCACCGGAGGCTGAACGCTGTGGCCCACCGGAGAGGGGATGGGTTGGGATTTGGCTTGCGCGGAGGCAATCAGCTTCTCCGCAAGAGCAGCCCCGGCCTGATTCTGAGGCCGTGCATCGGCCCTGCTCCGCGGGATCGGGCGAGTGAACTTCCGCGCGGGAAGACCGAGCTTCAGACGGAGGGACTGGGGCAAATCAAGGGCTTCATTGAGGCCCACAGCTCCGGCAAGCAGAGTTTGGCCATCCAGAAGGGCTTCGGTCCAGATGGAGCCGGAAAGCCTGCTTCCGCGGAGATCGGCGCCGCGGAGATCAGCTTGGCTCAGGTCGGCATTCCGCAGGTCGGCTTCCCGCAGGTCGGCGCCGGAGAGCAGGGCCGTCTTCAGGGCCGCGTGACGAAGATCGGCCCCGCGCAATTCAGCAAACTTGAGGGTCGCGCCTGAGAGGTCGGCCTCCAGAAGAGTTGCACAGACCATGCTGGAGAACTTGAGCTGCGCGCCCCTGAGATTGCTCCTGGTGAGATTGGCGTCGGCGAAATCGGAACTGAGGAGGATGGCATCGGCAAAGCTGCTCTCCGGAAGATCCGCTCCGGCCAGGCGAAGCTCGGGTCCGGAGGCACCCTCCAGTTGGATACCGCGAAGAGAGGCTTCCTCCAGGAAAAAACCCTCGATGGGCAGCCGCCGGGCAATTCTGCTTTCCAAGAATTCCTTGGGCGGCGCCGGATAACCTTGGTCTCGGATAGCTGGATCGTGCCAGAAACAAAGTCCTCGGTCTCCAGCGACCGGCTGATCGCAGCGAAAACGGGCAGTTTCGTAGGCACAAATCATCTTGTTTCCCCTTCCGGGAGCTCGCCGACCCGATGGACGAGGCCAACTCGTTGGTCATCGCCACCAGCCTCACGGGTGGGACCTCCCCGCCGTGGCGCGGGGACGAGTTGGAAAGCACGTTCGGGATTCTTCCCCCTTTTCAACACCTAGAGGACCCGCCACTCCACGGCGCCATCCCGCCCGTAGGTGCGAATCGTTTCCATCTCTTCCTTGCACTTGACGCAAAGAGTGGCCATGGGTTGTGCTTTCAGTCGTCCGACGCCAATGGGCTCATCGCATTCTTCACAGATCCCGAACTCCCCGGCCGCAATTTTTTTTAGAGCGGCATCGATCTCTGCGATGAGCGATCGCTCCCGACCTCTGAATCGGGCGTACAAACTTCTTTCCGCAACAGTCGACGCCAAATCCATGGAATCCATCATCTCGTCTTCGCTCAGAGGCTCTTCTTTGGAGCGGGCATCTTGCAGCTTCGAGATGAGAAATCGTTTTTTTTCACGGAGCATGCGGCGAAAATGCTCAAGTTTTTCTGTTTCCACTGGACCATTTCCCTCCAAATTGATACGAACAGCGTTTAGTAATGATATTGAGCGAAGATGTCAACTGATGCAGGTGGAGTTGTGGCGACTTGAGCGCCTGTTTCATTGGCGCGATGGCGGGTCGCTCGTCCGCAAGAAGCCGTTGGCCGGGTCGGTTCCCGGTTCCCTGCACGGGGCGATTTTCCCCACAACCCGGACTGCCTCATGGATTCTTCCACACCCAATTTGTCCCGCCTGAAGACTTGCTACAAATGCGAAGAAAAATTTCCGCTCCACAAGGTCAAACGATGCCCCGTCTGTAGGAAGCTCTACTGCCGCAAGTGCGGAGTCGTCGATGGTGGCCGGCGCTTTTGCTCCAAGGGCTGCGGAAGATTCCACACCTACCACACCGAAGAAGAGTGAGAGACGCCAAATCCTTGATAGGTGGGAAGGCCTGGTCTTCAGGCGACGGGATCGCGGTCATTCCACTGACGACTCCGACGCTACCACCGGCAACAACGACAAACGCCTTCCTGGTTGGCCGGCGAGATTTTCTGGTGGTGGAACCTGCATCGCCCTACGAGGGGGAGCAGGAGCGGCTGTGGGCACTGGTGGCAAAAAGGCTGGCGGGAGGCGGACGTTGCGTGGGCATTGCCGTAACGCACCATCACCCGGACCACGTGGGGGGATTGAATCCCCTGCTTAGGCGCCTTTCCGCGCCGCTCATGGCACATGGGAAGACCGCCGAGCTGATCCGGCCCATGAGGCCAGTGGATCGGTTCCTTGAGGATGGCGATTGGATCGATCTCGAGGGTGAAGCGTGCGTCCGAGTTTTTCACACGCCGGGACACGCCCGTGGGCATTTGTGTTTTTACCACCCGGAAAGCGGCTCCATGATCGTCGGAGACATGCTCGCTTCGGTGGGGACGATCCTCATCACTCCAGAGGAGGGAAACATGGCGGATTACCTGGCCTCTCTGGCACGACTGAAAGAGGTGGGCGCCACAAAGTTGCTTCCGGCGCACGGTACGGCGCTATTGGACCCGAAATCCGCGGTGGATGGTACTATTTCCCATCGTCTTGCCCGGGAGGCGAAGGTTCTCCAGGCCCTGATGAGGCATCCCCACGGCAGGAGCCTCCAGAGCCTTCTGCCCGAGGTCTACGATGACACTCCCATCCTCTATCACAAGTGGGCCGCTCTCTCCTTGGAATCGCACCTCATCAAGCTCGTCAAGGACGAGAAAGTCGTGATTCACGGTGAGTCCGGCTACCTGTTGTCGGCTCCGGGAAGATCATGATGCCTGCCACCCTGTCGCTTGGTCCCCCCTTTGGCCGGACGGTGTCCACGGCAGCTCTTCTCAGTTTGATCCTCGTCTGTTGCCTGAAACCCTGTCTCGCGCTGGCCACGGAGAACGCAGGTGAAAGCCGAAGTCGCCGGGACGGGACCCTCTTCGAAGTCTCGGCGCTCTGCGAATCGGGGCAGCGGAGCGAGGCCGTGGACTTGCTCATCGGAACCATTCGGCAGGCTCCCCATGACATGGAAGCCGCGGAACAGCTCTACCAGATCGCCGGGCAGGACTCTGATCTCTGGCAACGGTTCTCCCCAGCCGAGACATGGCGCACCCTGATGCTGGGACCTGCAGCCCCAGCATGGTGGAGCATCATGGGCCGCCTCTTGGCCTCGCGAAACCCAGAAGCGGCAAGGTATTGGCTCGCCGGCGCTATTTCGGGGGCGAAGGAGTTCACACCGGCTTCCATCGACGCGTGGATCCGGCTCCTGTCGAACCCGGAGGAGGAACAACATTGGATCCGGACGATGCGGGACCGGGGGTGTACACCGAAGAACCTGGGCGCAATCTCGGTGAGCCTGGCCCGGAGAACTGGCAGGCTGGACCTGGCTTTGGACCGGCTCCTGCCGTTAGCCAAGCGGTGGCATGACGATCCGCGCATTCTGATGCAAGAGGCCCAACTGCTCCTGATCTCAGGCCGCTGTGCCGATGCCGTAGACGCAGCGGAGCGTGCGCTTTTGGAAGCAAAGCGCCAAGATTGGAGGTGGTTGTACCCGGAGATCTTACGCCTTTACGCCAAGGCTCAAATCTGCCGCGGAAACGAAAAGAAGGCCCGAACTGCCTATCGATCCGCGGTCGAAAGCTCGAAATGGGCCTGTGAGGCAAATCTCGCCCGGGAGCTCCAGTTGGAGTGGGCGGCTAGCCTTCAAAAACTCGGAAATATGTTTGACGCCGCCGCGGTTCTCAAGGATGCCCTGGATCGAGGTTCCACCAAGGCGAGCGTGGAGTTAGCAGGACTCCTGGAGAAGACAGGCAGGCTGGAAGAGGCCCTTTTCGCGGCGGAAGAAGCGGAGATTGCGGTGGAAATGGACGGCGGGGCTGGGGATCTGATGGAGCTCCAGCAGATCCGTGGGAGGCTTTTGGCCAAGAGCGGAAGAACCAAGGAAGCGCTGGGCTCACTGGGAGCCGCCTTCGGAGTAGCGCGTGAAACCAAAAACTCTGGCGCACAGGCCGAGATCCTCTTGGAGACAGCCACGGTCTGGCTGCGGCTTTCGGTTCCCAAACAGGCGGCGGCGATTCTCCGGGCGGCGTTGAAACTGGAGCTTCCAGAGCGAAAAGAAGCCAAGCTACGATGCGGTTTGGCAGAGATCGAGATCTTCCGAGCCCGCCCCAAGCAGGCTCTTGGTCTGGCGGCAGGCTGCCAGGAGCTTGGACTCGACGTTGGGGATCGGGAGCTCTGGCAACAAGGCGTTCTTCTTGAGGGCCAGGCCCTGAACCGCCTTGGACGATGGAGGGAAGCCTTCTCGAAACTGGAAGGGGTCGAGACAAGAGGTAAGCTCCAAAAAGCGGAGGGCGCTCGTTGGCAAACAGAGGTGGAGCTGGCGCGGGGCTGGGCCCTGGCGCATCTCTCCCGCGGCGGCGAAGAAGATCTGGAGTCAGCGGCGAAACGGGCATCGGCCGAACTGATGCCCCTCCTAGAGGCCGAGTCCCTCCGGCGCCTGGCCTGGATTCAGCGAACCATGGGAAACCTGGAAGCTGCGCGGCATCGCCTCAAAGAGGCAACGAGGCGGGCAAGCCGGGCGGCACTCTTCCCTGAAGAGCGCCCGGGCGCCCTCGATCCTTCCGCGGTGCGCACGGCGGTCTATGAAGAGTATCTGGACCTCCTGGCCGAACAGGCAGAGAAGGCGGCCAGCGGCTCCCGTCGAGGGAGAAAAGGCCTTCAGGAAGTCCACGAGCTGGGCTGGAGGGTGGCGGATCTTTTGGCGGGAGAGGCCGTACGCCGTTCTTTTTCCTCTCCCAGGCTCATGACCCCGGGTGCCGCGGCCGAAGCCCTGGATCGCTATCTGGAACAGGCCCGCGAGGTCGCCCGCGTGGAAGCCTGCCTGGATGCGCCTCACCTGGGTTCGGTCCTGCGTTACCATATCCAGAGGTGGATAAGTTCCAGCGCTTTGCCGGCGAAGACGCGGCTGGCCCTTCGGGATAGGGCGCAACTCTCCATCATCGGGAAAGAGCTTCGGGCTTTTTTGGAGGAGCTCCGGGAGCGGCAGTCAAGCCGTTTGGCGAGGGCTGCCACAGATTTGCGCCATGAGAGGCCGGCCGTTGCTCGGACCCTGGCGCCACCTCCGGCCATGGCCACGGTCCAAAAGGCCTTGGCTTCGAAAGAAGTTTTGCTCTCGTGGGTCGTCGGGGGAAATCGTCTTTGGATCCTGGGCGCCACAAAGAAACGGACGGCCCTGTCGCGGGTCCAGCTTTCAAGAGGGCTCGTGGCGGCCTTGCGAGATTACGTGGAGGCCCTGCGCCGTCCTCCGGGGCGAGGAGAGGAGCTTGACCGGAGCAGCGGGCGCCTGGTCTACGAGAAACTTCTGGCGGACCCTCTTCGAGCCCTGGGATTGGACAAGCCGCCGCGGAGGTTGACCGCGATCCTTGACGGCGAGCTTGCCGAGTTGCCGCTTGGGGCCTTGCCGGTGGATGAGTCCAGCTTCCTGATCCAGGACACAACGGTCAGCGCGATCCCATCGCTGGCCTGGCTTTCCGTTTCTCCACCTAATCTACGGACCCGCCCGAAGGCTGTTTTCTTTGGAGCGCCGTTTCTACCGCGGGCGGGAGGGCCGGAAAGTCTTGAGCCGGTGATGCCTGGTCTCCCGGATGGCACCTTCACCTTGGTCCTCCCTCCAGAGACGGCTGCGGCAAAGCGGCTGCCCTATTCGGCCCTTGAGGTGGAAACGGTCGCGCAGAGATTTGGCGAAGGGGCGACGCTCTACCTGGAGGGGAGCGCCTTGGAAAGCGAGGTGTCGGGGTTGGCGGCCCGGAGCGCGTCAATCCTCCACTTTGCGGCTCCTGCCTTCTCGGGCCTAGAGAACTCGTTTTTGAGCGGGATTTTGTTAAGCCGTGGGGAAGATGATGAAACTGACGGTTTCCTGAGCCAGCGGGAAATCTTGGGGTTGGGGCTAACTGCCGATGTCATCGTCCTTAGCGGCAACCGGACGCATAGCGGTTCTCGGGCTCACGACGTCGTGGCGAGCTTCCAACTTTCGGGAAGCAGCGTTGTGCTGACGGGACTTTGGCCCCACGCCGACCGCTCGGCGGTCTTCCTGCTTGGGCGGTTCCATGGATATTTACCGGAGCTGGGGCCAATAGACTCGCTTCGGCGGGCGCAGCTCGACCTCCTGGAAATCCGGCTCCAGGACAAGAAAAAACGGGCACTCCGCAAGTTTCGCCACCCCTACTACTGGTCGGGCTACCGCATCTTCGGGAGACCCTGAGGAATCTTGCGGTGATCTTGGGCGAGCAGCGCGAACGGAGGTGAGTGATGGGAGCGGAAGCCAACTCAAAGAGAAGACAACCGTTCAACCTTGTTTTGGCTGCCGATGGGTGAGGCTGTGTCAAGCTACGAGGACCAGCATTTGGCCGGTTTTCAGGGGATGACATCGGAACCATTCCACGATCCGCCCGCGGCCTCCCTTCTTGCCTACGGCCGCGAGGAAGACGGTGACATCGAGTTTCGGCAGGTCATCATAGGCCACCACCGGCAGGCCCTGGATCGACTTGCCGATCCGTCTTGGGTGGAGATCGACGAAGCAACGAACGGCGATTCCACGTTGCGCAAGGAGCCTTGCCCAGGGTTTGGCCGTGGGTCCTGCCCCAAGGATGGCACACCCTTTGTGGAGAGGCGCAAAGCGTTCCAGGTATTCGAGCTTGCAGTTTCTGAAGGCCTCGGGGGAATACTGCCGTGAGGTCCTGGAAGTTCGATGTGCGGTGTCCCGCCATTTTAGAAGAGATTCCGGGACTTTCGCCAGGCGGTAACCGGACTCTAGGAGGCGGAGCCAGAGGTCGTAGTCTTCGGGCCATCGCAGTGCCTGGTAGCCTCCGATGGCGTTGAAAGCTTCGCGGCGAATGAGAACACTGGGGTGGGCCAGCGGGCTTTCGACGAATCTCTGATCGCTCATTTGGTCGTGAGTCACGAGGGAGTTGAGCCAATTTTCGTAGCGCTCCATGCCCATGGAAAGTGGTTTTGGAAAGATGTCTACCAAGGAGCCAACGACGGCGATTTCCGGATGCTCGGCCAAGAAATGAAACTGTTTCTCCAGCCGTTCGGGGCAGCAGACATCATCGCCATCCATTCTGGCGAGGAGTGGCGTAGAGGCGATCTCGGCGGCTTGATTGAGCGCGCTCACGATGCCTTTTCCCCGAGCGGGGTAAAGGTGGAATCGTGCGTCGCGCCGGGCAGTGGACCCGAAGATCGGGGCTGTGTCATCGCTCGATCCATCGTCAATGGCAATGACTTCGAAGTCTCGGAAAGTCTGCATGCGCAGGGAGTCGAGGCACTCTTCCAGATAGTGGCCCTCATTTCGTAGCGGCAGGAGAACACTGATACGAGCAAGGTTCAAGGGCATGGGAAAACCTCCGTAATGCGTCTGCCCGGTAGAGAGGCTAAAACGATCCGGTTGAAATTGGCGGGGCTCATCGATAAGAATGAGGGTGGATTCGAAGGTCTGCAACCGCTTCCGAGGTGAGGATGCCGAAACGTCGCCGTGCGTTCTTCCGGGGCTCGATCCCCTTGTGCTTCTTTCTGGCCGGGATGGTCTCCTTGCCGGAAGCGGGGTGGTGTGAAGGCGTTGGCGCAGTGCCTGTACAGGGAGGCGACCTTTCCCGGAGCCCGACCCACAAGGTCAAGCTGCTGGAGGCCCAGCTCATCCAGGCAAGGCGGGCGACACGGCCAGCGCAATGGCGGACCTGGGGACCGGAAACGGGACTTTCTTCAACTGAGATCTACGTGCTCCTGGAAACGCCGGACGGAACCCTTTGGGCCGGGGGAAACCAGGGTCTCCACAGGTTCGACGGATTCCGCTGGACTCCGGTACCCGGTGCTGGCACCTTTTGTTACAGCTTGGCTTACGAAAAATCGACGAAGACCCTGTGGGCCGGTTTCGACGACCAAGTGTACCAACTTCGGGAAGGAAGCGACTCTCTGAAGCCTTACACTCGGATCGCGGAAGCGGCCATCCCCCGGGCGGCGCTGAGCTTTGACGGAAAGAACCGGCTGTGGGTTATTTCGGAGAAGGGGATATTCCTTCGTGCAGGCGGGGACGATTGGCGTCAAGTGCCGGTGCGCTCGGTTGAAAACCTGGCCTACGCCACCCCCCTATTGGAATCGGCGCGAGGCGAGCTGTTGCTGGGCACGGAAGAGGGCCTGCTAGTGGGCACGGCCGCGGATGGATTCGCCCCCTTTCCCGGGGCTCCCACGGTCCAGGTCTTGGCGCTGGCGGAAGATCCCACTGGCCGGTTGTGGGTTGCCACCGTGGATGGCTTGTTCTAGCGGGAGGAAGGGAAATGGGAAAAACTCGACGAGACCACCGGCCTGCCGCGTTCGTATTGTTCGGGGCTCTGCCCCACGGCGCAAGGGATTTGGGTGGGAACTCAGAGCGGGATTTGCGCCATCGAAGGGCAGGCGATCAACTGCTTCACCAAGAAGGATGGATTGTCGGCCAACGCGGTACGTTCGATCCTCGTGGATAGCCGGGGGCTGGTGTGGATTGGCACCCGTGGCGGTGGCTTGAGCGTCTTGAACGGTCGGCTGTGGAGACAGTGGTTGGAGGAATTGGGAATCCCCCCTGGCCACATTGTCTTCGGCCACGCCATGGACCCCGATGGGACTCTTTGGTTCGAAGCTGACACGGGCGGCCTGATCCGGGTGGCTCCGGACGGGACCCACCAGGCCATCCAGGTTGAGGATCTGGGCCGCGCCATTACCCGAGACCATGCTGGCAGACTCTGGGTGACCCGGTGGCACAAGAACCCCACGTATTTGGAAGATGGTGTCTGGAACGAGATCCCCGGGACGGAGGCGCGGGGAGCAAACTTTATGATTCCGGGCTCCAACTCGGGGGAACTGTGGCTTGGAACCAACTGGAACGGACTTTTCCTGTACCGGGACGGCAAATTCCAGCACTGGGGGCCGGATAAGCTGGGACATGCCTTCGTTCGGCTTCTTTACCTGGACCGGTCCGGGACGCTTTTCGTCTCGACGCTGGACGGTGATCTCTGGACGCTGCCATCAGGATCCTCTGAACTGATGCCCTGGCTCCGAGCATACCAGTTGCCGAGCACGCGACTTCAGGCGATGCTGGAAACCTCCATGGGGACGCTCTGGATTGCCACGAACCGGGGCGTCGCGCGAATGGCCGGGGAGGAGATCGACGTTTTCACGACGAAGGATGGTCTGAGTGACGATGATGTCCGGGCCATCATGCAAGACAGCACTGGTAAGCTTTGGTTCGGCACAGGGAACGGTGTGACGATTTATGATGGGGAGACGTTTCTTCCTCTTCGGGCGGAAGATGGCGCCCCCGGACATCTCGTCACGGGAATCGTCGAGACGCCCAAGGGTGAGATTTGGATGACGGGCTCGGCAGGAATCAGCGCGCTACAACCATCCGCAATGCCGGAATTGGAATTGACCGCAAGCCTCGTTTCCGGTGAAGGGGATGAGCCTGGTGTCATCACAACGGCGACGGCCGAAATAAAACTCCACGCTCAGACCCGCTGGTGGAGTCATCCCGCCCGGCTCTTCCGGTTTTCGTGGAAGCTGGACGAAGGTCCGTGGAGCCCCTACATCGCAGGAAATAAGCTCAAGCTGACAGACCTTGGCGAGGGAGCGCACGTGCTCCAGGTCCGCGCCAAGGATCCTCTTCTCCGCCCATCCAAGATGCCGGGTATCGTCAGGTTCAAGGTCAATCTCCCAACGCCTCGGGAAGTCTATTATCTTCTGGCCCTTCTTCTAGTCGTGGCAGCAAGCCTCCTACTCCGGGTCATCCGCAGAAGAAAAGCCTCTTACGTTGGCCCTTACCTGCTCCTCAAACCCCTTGGCGAAGGTGGGCTGGGGCAAGTGTGGAAGGCCCGGGACATCACGACGGGGGAAGTTGTAGCCCTCAAGGTTCTGCGGCCTGATCTGACAGCCTCGGAAGAAATGCGCCAGCGGTTTCGACGAGAAGCCGGCCCCGCGATTCAGGTGGAGCACCCGAACATCATTCAGATCCACAACAGAGGTGAGCACCAGGGCCGCGCCTATCTGAGCATGGAATTCCTGGATGGCTGGACGTTGAGCGAAGAACTTCGGCGAAGGGGCGGCCATCTCCCGGCAGGCGATGTTTTGGAAATTGGCATCATCCTTCTCGACGCCTTGGAGTGCCTCCACGAGCACCGGATCCTCCACCTCGATCTCAAGCCGGGCAATGTCATGGTTCTCAAGAGCGGCACCACTTGGAACGAGAAGATCCGCCTCATGGATTTCGGATTGGCGGAGATCATGTCCGAACGGGAAGGAACCGCGCCTCCAGCGTTTGGAGGAACGCTTTACTACATGTCTCCGGAGCAGGCGCTAGGCCGATCGCTCGATCCCCGAGCCGATCTTTTTTCGGTGGGCGCGATTCTCTTCGAGCTGGCTTCCGGGCAGCGGGCATTCGCGGGGAAGCATGATCTCGCGGTCCTCCAGGATATGATGAGCGGTGAACCTCCGTCGCTGAGGGAGCATCTTCCTGATGCTCCGAAACAGTTTGACGCGGCCCTGAGCGCAGCGCTGTCGCCAACGGCGACGGCACGGTATTCAACGGCCTCTGCCTTCAAGGCCGTTCTGGAAGAAATCCGTGCAAATCCGAAGACCGACTTCGATTCCTCGCCAGCCGCTATCGAACAGCCGCTGGAGCGAGCGCCCGTGGGGAATGAAGAGCTTTGGACCACCTCTTTAATGTCCACGGCCAGTGCTTCGGACCTCCGCCAGCGGCTCTCGATACTCTACGAGCTCATCGACGCGCTGCTCAGCCCTGACTTGGACGAGTTGCTGGAGCGTCTCCTGGACAGGATCCTTCACATGATGGACGCACAACGGGGCATGATCTTCCTTTTGGACCCCACCGAAGGCGTGGAAATGCGTGTTGCCCGCGGCGGGCAGATCTCTTACAGCCATTCCGTGGTGGAAAAGGTGCTGCGGACGGGGGCTCCCCAGTATCTTGTCAACGTGCAGGATGATGAAAACTCTTCCCCCAGCATCTTGGCCGACCAGCTTTTGGCAGTCCTCTGCGTGCCGTTTCTGCGCGGTGAAGAAGTCATCGGCGCCCTCTATTTAGACTCGTCCACTTCAGTCCTGGGTTCTCATTTCTCCATCGAAGAAGGGCACCTTCTCACTTCCCTGGCCGGGCTTGCGGCGGCGGCTATCGCCAACGCCCGGGAGCTCCGGGCCCGCCGCGAGGCTGAGGCGGCAGTCGCGGAGCTCAAGAACTACCTCCAGGACATTCTGGAATCGATGCCTTCGATGCTGATCGCCGTCGATTCGGCAGGCCAGATCCGCTCCCTGAATCCCGCGGCGTGCAAGCAGTTTTCCCTGGATTCCGAAAGCGCCTTGGGGGCTTCCTTTTGGGAAGCCTGCCCCTCGTTGGCTGCCTACCGTGAGACCTTCACCGAGCTTGAGAGAACGCGCTCCAGCCTTGAGATCCCCGAGCGCCTGTCCGGCGACAAGCCGGATGAATTCTGGTCCTTGAGCTTTTTTCCCCTGAGCGCCAGTAGATCGGGTGGCATGGTCATCCGGATTGATGATGTCACCACCACTCACAAACTCAAGGAACAACTCCAGCAATCGCAAAAGATGGAAACCGTGGGAACCCTCGCTGGCGGGATCGCCCATGATTTCAATAATTTGTTAGCAGGAATGCTGGGCACCCTCTCGATCCTTGACTGGCAGATGCAGTCGGGCATGGAGATCAAGAGCACGGAATTCAAGTCTCAGATCGATGTCGTCCGAGATTGTGCTCTCCGGGCGACGGAGATTGTTCGGCAGCTCCTGAGCCTTTCCAGGAAAACAGATCTCCACCTCACCACCGTCGATCTGCAGAAACTGTTGGGCGACGTCATCAAAATATGTTCTTCATCTTTTCCGCCAAATGTGGAGATCGAAACAGTTTCCGAAGAGCGAGATATCCTGGTGACGGCTGATCCCATGCAGATCAAGCGCATTCTTCTGAACCTTGCCGTCAATGCCAGGGATGCCATGCCCGATGGCGGTCGCCTGAGCTTCGTGTTGGAGAAGATCGAGGCGTCGCGCTGCCAAGAAGTGGATATGGCGGCGGCGAAAAGCGATTACATTCGCATCGACATCAAGGATACTGGAACCGGTATCGCTCCGGAGAATATTTCGAGGATTTTCGATCCCTTCTTTACGACGAAACCGGTGGGGAAAGGGACCGGCCTCGGGCTCGCCATGGTCTATGGGATCGTCACGCAACACAATGGCTTCATCAAGGTCGATAGCCAGGCGAATCAGGGAACGACCTTCCGGATCCACATGCCTGCGGCCACCGAGGACCTCCGCGTGACATCGATCCCCGTCTCCGCCCTTCCAAAAGGCACGGAGACCATTCTGGTCATCGATGATGAAAGGGTCGTCCAGCAACTGGTTCAGGGGATGCTCAAGGTCTTGGGATACACTGTTTTCGTCGTCAGCGATGGTGAGAGCGGCCTCGAATTCATCCAGACGAGCAGGCAGCCCATCGACCTCGTGTTGCTCGACCTTATCATGCCGGGCCTCAGCGGCCGGGAGACCCTGACCGAGATCCGAAAGATCAACACTTCCCTGCCAGTGATCGTCTCTTCAGGGGTCCAGCTCGACACCCAGGCCCACGGGATCCCGGTCGATTTGGTCTCCTCCCTCCTGGCCAAGCCCTTCGAGCTCGCGGATCTGGCCATGGCGGTTCGCTACGCTCTCGATGAACCACGCATTCTCTAGGCTTGTGGGCAATGGGCGACCTCGACGTTAGCCTCAGCCCTTCTCCAACAACCTTTCCCACCCCAGAGTCGCCGAGGAGACCATGTCCCAAAAGAGCAATGTGGCGCCGCGCCCCATGACCCTCACCGAAAAGATCCTTCTTGCCCACGCCATAGGCTGGGATCGGCCAGATCTCCGGCCTGGCGACGAAATACGGATCGCCGTTGATTGGACAATTGCCTCGGAGCTGGCCTGGAACGGTATGAACCTGACCTACGAGGCGCTCGGGCGGCCTCAGCTTCACGATAGGGGAAAATTCTACCTGGCCATCGATCACACCGTCGATCCCATCACTCTGGCCAACGATGCCAGAACCCAACGGCTCGTAGGTCTTTCACAAAGCTTCGCCAAAGAAGCGGGACTGCGCCACTTTTACGATTCTAACCAGACGATCCTCCACACCAAATTCTACCGCGATCTGATTCGGCCCGGCGAAATCGTCCTCGGCGCCGATTCTCACACATCGTCCCACGGCGGGTTGGGGGCATTTGCCATGGGACTCGGCGGCGCGGATATCACCGTTGCCATGGTCACGGGAGCCTCCTGGATCAAGGTTCCTGAAGCGATTCGCGTCCACTTCGCCGGAAAACTTCCCTTCGGTTTGACGGGAAAAGATGCCATCCTCAAGACTCTGGGAGAGTTAGGCAGAAATACCGTGGCCATGGAACGTACCGTGGAGTACACAGGCGACAATCTAGCGCAGTTTTCCGCCGACTTCCGGTTCACAGTCGCCAACATGACCGCCGAATTCGGCGGTCTCAATGGTATCTTCCCCGCCGACGCTATCGCCCGTGCCTACTGTGATGCCCGGAGCGAAAGGGAATTCCGCGGTGGCCGTTTTTTTCGCGCCGATGAAGGGGCGGACTACAAGGCGACGTTCCATATCGACCTGGACGGCCTCCCGCCGCAAGTGGCCAAGCCTTTCTCGCCGGACAATGTCTTCCCCGTAAGTGAAGTCCTGGGCCACCCACTGGACGGGGCCTTCATCGGAGCTTGCACCACCACCCAGGAGGAGCTGCTCCTTGCGGGGCTGCTCCTGGAAGCAGCGCTCAAAGAGAAAACTCCCACGAAAAAGGGCACCAGGCTTGTCGTTCCCGGTTCTCTGGAAATCGTAGGCAACCTCCGGGAGGCCGGAATCATGGAAATCTATGAAAAAGCCGGATTCCGCGTGGGAGTTCCAGGATGCTCCATGTGCCTTGGCATTGCATCGGACAAGGCCCGACCCGGGGAAGTATGGCTTTCGAGCCAAAACCGAAACTTCGAAAACCGCATGGGCAAGGGATCGCTTGCCTGGCTCGCCTCGGCTGCCACCGTTGCGGCATCCACTGTGGAAATGCGAATCGCCGATCCACGGCCACTCTTGGAAAAGCTCGACAAAGACCGCTTGGCTCGGTTAGTCGGGAACCCTACTGGGGCATGCACCGGACCGATTGAGGTTTCCATTCCGACGCCACTGTCAGGCGCAAGCACCGCTGAAAAGCCGAAGTCCACGGAGCGAAAGAAAACCAACACCACCATTCGCGGACGCGTTCAGGTTTTCGGAAACAATGTCGATACGGATGCCATCATTCCGGGCTAATTCTGCCATCTGTCGAATCTGGAAACTATCGGCCAAAAGGCCTTCCATCATGCGCGCCCCGAGTTTATCCAGCGCGTCCAGGAGGGCGCGAACATCATCGTCGCCGGCAAGGGTTGGGGCACCGGATCATCCCGGGAGCATGCGGCTTGGGCCCTCAAAGGCGCAGGCATCCGCCTGGTGATCGCTCGCTCCTTCGCCTTCATCCACGTCCGAAACCTGGTGAACGAATCCATCCCATTCCTGCAAGTGGATGGCAATAGACTCTACGACGCGGTCACCGAAGGCTGTGAGATCACGGCCGACCTGGAAACAGGGCATATCCGGATCACTGGCGTGGAAGAAGAATTCCAGGGCAACCCACCACAAGGAGTCTCTTGGGCAATACAGCAAGCGGGTGGACTCGTGGCTTCCCTGCCCTGAAGCGGGAATCAGGGTATCCACGCAAAGCGGGACAATGGGTCGCCGGGGAAAAACTTGGCATCGGGCAACGCCGCGCTCCGCTCGGCGGGTCACGTTTGCGTGAGTCGAAGGTCGGCCGGGAATTGTAGCGTGCGGGCCTTCTGGCCCGCACGCATCGGGTTTTGCCCTGCACTCACCTGGGAGCACGCTCCACTGGAATCCTCTATGTACGCAGCGCGGGGTGGCGGGTGGCCGGAATGATGACCGGCCCCAGAAGATCCATCAAAAGTTTAGTCTCAGGCCGCCCACGATTTTCATTTGCGTCGTATCGACCTCGACCCTGTTCCCTTCCACGAGGTCGAGGCGGCCTTGAGCAAACATTCCCAGGGACT
>JAJRTK010000222.1 GCA_024278345.1 bacterium
AGCCTCTTCGAGGGGCGCACCCCCGAGCTGACCTGGCTGGCCTCCACCTGATCTGCCCACACTCTCCGGTACCCCTCGCCCGGGCCCCGTGCCCGGGCTTTCCATTTGCCCACCCCGTGAACGCTTACCTTTCACCGTCTCGCCCTGGGCGATTCGGTGCTTGACCACATTCTGATCCCCTGGTCCAGGAATCACGCGAGCCGCCCAGTCGTGGACCCTTCGGGCTTCCTCCGGGCTCAGGGAGCCCATACCAGGGGCTACAGCCTCTAGGACCCACTCGACTACGTAAGCCGGGAGCCCTCGTTTGTGGAGTTGGCTCATCAGCGCACGTCGTTTGTCCATCGCGAGCCTGCCAAAGACCTCACAGACTTTCGCGCCGAGTCGCCCAGGGGCAGCAGGTTCAAGGGTCAAAACAGATCCTCCAGAGGGTTGTCCTCCTGGGCATACATATCATCAGCAGTCAACTCCATCCTCGCCTTTGCTTCGGCCAGCGCTCCATCAGGTGTTCGATACAGTAGCTTGACTTCACCCGCCTCGATCTGGCGAACACTAGGCCATGGTGCCAACTGGACTTCAAGCAGCCGCTCCGCCATTTCTTCAACTCGCCCATCCAAACAGTGAACCTTTTCAGTCCCTAGGTTCAGATGCAAACGCTCCACGTCTAAGGGGACAGAATTGGGATTGCTAATGATCACTCGGAGAGTACCCGAGCGTCCAACCATCGCCCTTCCCGAGACGACGACACTCAGCGGGAGGAGTTCCCGGTCGCGAGCGATGGTCCACCATGGGATCAGCACTTCCTCGGGGAAGGCGCCACCATGGGGACAAGCATCGGTCCCGCTCTGGCCCGCCTCCGTCAGAAACGACTTCCCACTCAGGACGATCGCCGCATCCTCGGCGAGGCCGTACGAATCCCGGTGCAGGTAAGCTATCTCCTCCTCCATTGCAAGGCTCGCCATGAGTTGAGCGCCGCCTACGGCACTTCGGCCCCGCGACATCATTCCTCGGGGTACGGGCAGAGTCCGACGGGACTCCCCCAGCAGCCGACCGTGATCGGTGGTGATTACAATCCGTAAAGGTAGGCGCGGCGATGCTTCCATAACTACTTCAATGATCTTCCGTGCCACGTTGCCCAGGATCCCCTCTGCGTCGGGTCGCGCGTCTTCGTGCTCGACCGCCTGGTGGTATGACTTATCAGGCTCAAGAATGCTCCAAATCACCAACTGCCCAGTCTGCAACGTCTCCAGTGCTGCCCTTACCTCTGTTTTGCGCTTGCAGACGGGCCCGAGCGCGGGGTGTTTAGGGGCGAGCCCTGGCTTCACGCCTTTAAGTAGTGCGGGCTTGGCCACTTCAGTGATAGTAGGTAGCGGAGCAAACGCGACGCTTTGAGACTCTAGAGTCAAGCGACCAGAAACATCGTGATGTTGGAGTTCTTTCCACAGATGCCTCATATCGGGATACGCAAGTCCATCAAGCACGATGAGCAAGGTCGCTACGTCGGGGGACTTAAGCCTTGCTGCGCGAACCCAGATCAAAGACGCATGCTCGGCCCCCCCAACGAGGGCTTCCGAATACATTCTGAGGAAGGCCTCGGCGAACTCACGTCCACGCTGATGAATAAGAGAAGAATCGGCGCCGTCCCACTCGCGGTAGGGCAAGTACTCCCGGAGGAACCATCCTTCGAGAAGCCGTCCATCGGACGGGACCGGTCCCGGTGGCAGGACCGGCAGTCGCGCCCGCAGAGCCTTTCGAGTAGACTCCGACAGAAAACGGTCCAGAATCTCCATGGTCTCCGCCGTGAGGTTTTCCGGATGGGCCCTGAGGTAGACCGCGTCCGCCTCGGCGGCTAAACGCAGCAATTGCGGGTCGACACCCGATGCCAGCATTTCCTTACAGAGATTCCCGCGGCGTTCCGTGGCCATCGACCGAAGTTCCCCCTTCAGGGCTTTCTTGGCCTCGGTCGAAAGATCCAGGGGAAACTGTCCGGCATTGAGCTTCTTACCCAATCCGAGCCACCGCCACAGGATCTCCAGCGCGCTGGCTCTATCGTCCGCCTCCAAGGCGACTCCGGCGGCGGAACCAAAATCTTGCCTCCGATGCTGTGCGAAAGCTCTCAGAAGGGCACGTTCCGCCTTGGTGGGATCGTGCTCCAACCACCAGAGCAGCCACCGCGCTGCGAACTCCGGCTCCGGGGGATCGTGCCACCACCCTTCCGGCCAGAGAGCATTGAGGAGTTCCGCAATACTCGGTGTGGTTTCGCCCCCCAGCTTCCCGCTCAACGCAACTGCCAACTTTTCGGCGCTCTCATCGTCCAGCCCCGGGCAAATGTCCAGCAGTTGTCGCTTAGGGGAGCGGAGCTCCCGGACACTCACGCCGCGCCCTTCGTAAAACGTCTCCGCCCAGCGGCACACCCTCCCTCGGATAAGCAATGGGCGCCGGGCGAGCGCAGCTCGAAGAAATCCGACCTCGGTGGTCACCACTTCCACACCGGGCGGCACCCGCGCATCTCCCACCGGATCGAGGTAGATCGGGACGTTCACGGGAGATCCTCCCCCAGCAGGCTCGCCAAGCGCTGCAGACACTCTTTACGCTTCAAGGAATCCTTGATCTTTCGAAACAACACCTCCACCCGCTTGACGATGTCTTTGTCGAGTTCCTGCGAGACCTCGCGCCGCAGTGTCACAAGATCGGGCAGGTCCTGCTCGCTCAGGAACACGGGGGGCGTCCGCAAGGACTGTTCGAGCACATCCAGATCCCTCCGCTCTGAGAACATAATCCGCCGCTCCCTCAGCCAGGCTCTTGCCTGCTCTTCCTTCTGGGCGACCATATCTCGGATCTGCTCTTCGGCAACGGCAGCTGCAGCTCGATGAATTGGGGAGAGATCCCCGTCAAATTCCCGAACAAGTCCGGCAATGCGCGCCATCCTCTCATGTACGTCGTCCCACGTGTCCACCCGGTTCTTGGCTGTCTCAAGCAGCACTTCGAAGTACTTCTCCAATCTCATTGCGCGTTCTCGAAGTGCCACGACTTGTTCTTCTTCCGAGGCCCCACGGTACGTCGAAAGCTCACCGCTCAGGTCTGCGACGACCGCCCTAATCGTAAGCGTTCACGGGGTCGGCAGAAAATCATGCGCCACCGGCACTTTTCCCCTGGGCATCTGCTCTTCTTTCTGCTACGTTACCTTGGGAAAGGAGAAAGCGGTGGCCCACGACGACCCGTTGCTCGACCCGTTGCTCGC
>JAJRTK010000223.1 GCA_024278345.1 bacterium
TACGATCCACAATGCCGTAGGGGCGACGTAAAAATCACCCGCCGGTGACGGTCAACCGGGGCAGGGCCGCACAGCTCCCATACAGATAGGTGGATCAAACGATGAACAAGGCCAGCATTTGCTTCCGCCTCGGAAGAGGTTTCAGGCTTCCAAGCTTCTTGCCTGATATCATGGGCTCTGTCCCGCCTTAACGAGCTTGATCCCGGCGACCACACGCCGGAAGATGAAAGGCAGGACGCCGAAGCCTCGGGTGTTTTAGCCCCCCAATCTTTTCGCATGGAGGCCTTCCGGTCTCCATGCCGGCGTGTACTTTCACGGCAAGACGGATGTCTGCTTTGCGTCTACTTTCATGGTACGTGGATACCCGCTGAAACATCCCCTCATTTCCAGGCGGAAAGAGGGTGTGGGGGCTCGTTGACCGGTTGAAGGGCGATGAGAGGGGAGGGGCGGCGGACGGAGGGGAACCCGCGCCGAAGGTGTGGGTCATGCCGACCCGACCGGCCCCCAACCAGCGGAAAAAAGCAGGCGTCGGACTCTTTGACCTGGATGCGTCCCACAAGCAAAAAATGAGGGGATGGCTCAGGGATAGCCGGGGCCGCACCCGACCGGAACTCAACCAGAAGAAAAGAGAGTGGTCTTCGGGTTTGGCACTCCCAAGGCGCCCCGGATTCATGGAGTCCAATGGAAACTCCCGTTCCGGCAAGAGGTCTAGTGGGAGTTCTCCTTCCAGGTGGCCTCGATGCTTTGGAGAATCCGTTGAAACTTCGGATCGCCATGGATGGCCTCGAAGAGCGGATCTCTCCGCAGATTCCGGTAATCCTCGAACCCTCCGTCCGCGGCTTCTTCCAAAAGCTCTAGCGCCTTGGCCTTATTCCCCTGGACCGCCGCGGCCCGAGCAAGGCCAACCACCGCATCGAGGCGGCTCTCATCTGTTCTTAGTTTCTGCCTGCAAACCGCCTCCGCATCCTCTACTACGGCGGCGGCTTGCTGATCCCGGTTGGCCAATTGCAGGAGCTTTGCCCTTCGGAGCTCGATTTCAGCACGCTTCAACGAGCCGGAAGGAAGCTTCTTGGCGGCATTGGCGTAGAGCTGCTCCGCTTTTTCCGGCTGCTCCATTTGAATGTAAGCTCTTGCCAACAAGTTCAATAACCCAAGATGAACCGGCTCCACCTCAAGAATCTTGAGGCCATGATCCAACGCCGCCTCTGGCTGGCGTTTTTCCAGGTAACCCAAAATCCCCCGAAGCTGCCTTCCGATGAACTGGCGCTGGAGCTTGTCAGTCTTCCGGTACCAATCTCCGCCAGCCCCAACCCAATGCTTGTCCCTCTTTCCCTTGGCGCCGAGAGGCGCCGGAGCCTGCGGCTTTGGAAGCTCTCGCCGTGGGGCCGGCACCGCGGCCAAACCACGGGATAGCAAGAAGCTCGAGTCTTCCTCTTCCCTGTCCAATCCAAAGGGTCGGCCCAGGCCGGCGACATTTTCCCCCATCTCCCGGAGCGTATCTTCTCCCACGGTTCTCCATCCTTCCGGGACCATGGACTTTCCGGTCTGCCGCAGTACGATCAATGCGGGGAGTACGATGCGCAAGAGCTCTCTTCGGGCGCCGGGAGCGAGGTCGGCAAGTTTTCCGACGTCCGTGGGAGAAGCCAGATCCTTCAGGCCTGCCACGGGACTATTTTTCTCGCCGCCTGAATCCTCGTCAGCGTAGGCAGCTCCCAGCCGCTTCAGGAGATCCAGGGAGCTTGGATCGAGCTCCACCGCTTTCCTCAGGTGGGCCATGGCTTCTCGCGTCCTATCGATGGAAGCCTGGTACTGGGCCATTTTCAAATGTTCTTCGGCTCCGGCGGCGGAGGCAGCTTTCTTAGCAGCAACCCACTTGCCGTCTCTTCGCACGGCCTTTCTCTCCATTTTCCATGCCCGTACCTTTTCTCCCACGGCCCGGGCAATACGCCGGGCCAACTCTCCCTGAAGACTCAAGTCGGCACCGCCTAATCTCGAGCCTTTCGAGAGCTCCCGGACATAGCTTTCGCCCCAAAGTACGCGCTGGCTCCTAACCTCGATGAGGCGAGCGACAATCCGCGTCCGATCCTCCACCCGCCGCACGCTGCCGTGGAGAGTCATGGCAACTCCCAACTCCCTAAAGCTCTTCCCCTTGGACTGCGCTTCCAGGCCCTCACCAGAGACGACATTCAGTTCGTTGATCTTGGAGAGCTCCATGATGAGATCTTCGGTCATTCCCCGCGCAAAAGTGGATTCGGCCCCTTTTTCCTCGCCGTCGCCAAGGCCCGAGAAGGGCAGCACCACGACGGCGTTCTTCGGTACCACGGGCAACCCTTGCCGCTCCCGATAGAACCCCTCAAAGATCAAGAATACCGCGACAATGGCCGCGGCAATCCCCAACACCCTGGAGAGCCTTTTCCTGGGCAGCTTTCTTCCTGAGGCCGTGGAGACTGCCGAGGTTGCCGTCGTGGGCAAATGAGGGGAGGGGGATGGGTCCCAGAGAGTCTTGAGCGCATCCTCGAGAGATTCGTAGCTGGGGGGGCGATCCAGCGGCTCCTTGGCTGTCATCCACAAGAGCAACCGCTCTAGCCGGGCCGGAATCTCAGGGCGACAATCACTCAAGGAGGGAAGCGGCTCACGCATGTGCTGCTCCAACACCTCGAAAGGCGTGGAGCCCTCGAAGGGACGACGCCCCGTCAACATTTCGTAGAAGACGATGCCCAGGGAGTAGATGTCGGACCGGAAGTCCAATGTTCTCCCCCGAGCCTGCTCTGGCGAGCAATAGTGAGGCGTTCCCAGGACCGACCCCGGCTGGGTCAACGTCGTTTTGTCCCCCCACTCCAGGGTCTTGGCCAGGCCGAAGTCGGCCACCCGCACCCGGCCTCCAGGCGTCATCAGGATATTCGAGGGCTTGATGTCCCGATGGACGATCCGCTTCGCCCAGGCAGCTTTCAAGGCTTCCACGGCCTGGTGGAGGATCTTCAGAGCTTCTGAGACAGCCAGCCGGCCATCACGGCGCAGTTTCTCGGCAAGGCTCTCCCCCTCCACATACTCCATGACCAAGTAGGGACGGCCTCCAGCCTCACCAAACGCGTAGATCCGAACGATATTCGGGTGTTCCACCGTGGCCATGGTTCGGGCTTCCCGAAGGAAGCGCTCCGACGCATTACTGTCTCTGGAGGCTCGATCCAACACCAGCTTGATGGCCACGCGCCGCCCAAGCCGCGTGTCCTCGGCCAAATAGACCGAACCCATGCCCCCGGCGCCAAGGAGCCTCAAAAAACGATACCCCTCAAGCTCGGGAAGCGGAGATTCGATCCCCGGGTCTTCTGAAAACCCCTCCACTGATGTCCTGGTCACGTCGGCGTCGGCGCCCTGAGAACCATCCTGATCCATGGCTCGCCTCTCTCTTGGATCAACCTAGCACCTGAACCTCATTCCATGAAAGGTGAAGCAAGGGAAAAAGTTCCCTACCGCGCCCATCGAATCCTCTGAACCTCTCGGGGCCGACGGACTTTTCTACGCGACCGCGGATTCATCCCCCAAGCGCCATTTCGGAGCGCCACGCAGGCCGGCAATCATAACCATGAGAGACCTTACCATGAGAGACCTTGGTCATCGAGGCCACTTTGGCGGCTCTCGCCATCGCTGGGCACCGGTTATGGCCCGCGGCAAAGTTCTCCACTGCGCTCACGATCCGCTCCGATTCTGGACCTCGCCGGGGAGATCGCAAGAACCCGTTGCAATGAAAGGCAATGGGAGGAAACGGAGAAGAGGAAGCGCCCAGTGGACGATTCCGCCGTTCCCCCACCCCTCTTTGTACGGTGGGCCTCGCCTATGCTCGGCATCGCGCTCCGCTCGGCACCACGGTTTTGTCGGGTGATGACAGCCCGGCAAACAGCGCGGAACAACTCACGCGGGCGGCACGGGCTTCTCCGTGGGCTGGACGGACTTCCCCACCCCATCCACGGGCTTCCCCACCACCGGTTCGAAGGGCATCTGCTGGGGCCGCGGGCCAAGATTCTTGGTCAACTCGGTCTCTGGGCCGTAGTGAACCGTCGTCACCATCAGGCCCAGGGTCCGGTTGTCGGAGCCTTGGCCCCGCTCTTTGGGGACGAAAGTCTGATCGACGGCGAGATCCACGATGGCCAGCGTCTCTTCCCCCAAATCTTTGGCCGAAAGGTGGAAGAGAGCTTCGAACCGCCCTTCCCGGTCGGTTCTGGCCTGGCCCAGAGGCTTTCCTTGGAGCCAGAGGCGAAGGGTCGTGGGTTTCTCGAAGATTCCTGGCAAGACCTTGCCTTTGAGGTAAAGGAGCTGATCCTGTTTCCGGTTGGCCAGAATGAGCTTAACCCTCTTGCCCATCCATCTCCAGGAAAGGCGCTGGGGGATATCGTATTCTTCGCCGTACCAGTCTTCGTAGCCGATGAGCTCTTCCGAAAGAGGCCGGATGAAGGTTTCGATCTTGCCCGTTTTGGCTAGGTATCGGGTTTCGCCTTCTTTCCAGGGCTTGCCCTGGAGGGCGTAGGGTTGATGGGGCTGGCTTGGGCAGTAGAGGCCCACAAGGGTGTTAAAAGGGATCGCCTTTTCGATGAGGGGAACGATGAGGAGCCGCGAAGAATGAAGACGGTCACCGGGTTTCCAGCTCTTGCTCACAGGCCGGAGGGGATGGTCGTCCTGGAACAGTTTCTTGCCCTTATCATTCACAAAGTGGACAAGAATGGCGAGCTCGCAGCCGGGATCCTCGAAGGCCTGGCCAACCTGGATCGTGTAGTCCAGGGAAACGAGGCGGTCCGAGGTCAAGACAGTCGGCAGGTTGATCTCGATCCGCGCGTCCAGGGGGATCGGTGGCGTCGACTGCGGTGCGTCGCCGCATCCCGCTGCCATCAGGCAGAGTGAAAACAGGATGGATCGGAGGCTGGGGTTGCGCATGAGTTCTTCCCGGTAAAACGATGGATAGAAAGACTTGCCTGCGGCAACGGGATCGGGTTGGCGGGTTTTCTTTTTGAAGCACTCATTCCTAGCAACGGATGCTGGGTCGGTCAAGACTTCGGTGGTGCTCCAGCCGGGACCTATCAAATCCCCGCGGTGTTGCTTTACACTCCGCGGCGCCGCCATGGTGGCACCGGCATCTTGCCGGTGGCGGGCCGGACGGGATTCACGGAATTGAACGGTGGGTTCCTTGCGTGCGTGGA
>JAJRTK010000224.1 GCA_024278345.1 bacterium
CAGCTCCCTGGACCCACATCTTTGTGCGCTGCGCGCTTTTTTCGGGTGGCCGGTACCATGACCGAGGCCGAATGATGCAGCCGGAGCTTCTTCGTGCGACCGATTTGAGTTGGTGCCCTGATTCAGCGGTGGAGGGGCAACTGCGGCTGGAGAACCTGTCGATTCGGATCCGTGGCGGCGACAGATTTGTCTTGAGCGGTCCCTCTGGCTGTGGGAAATCGACCTTTTTGCGCTGCATCGTCGGGTTGGAGGCCAGGACCGGTGGGACTCTTTGGTGGCGCGGATCGGAAGTTTTTCCGGAGCGCATGCGGGCGTTCCGCCGCGATGTGGCTTACCTGCCCCAGAAAAGCGTGCCGGTCCTTGCCCGAGTCGGGGAAGAGCTGGAATTCGCCCGGAGGATGGCCGCCTTTCGAGAAAACGTGGAGTTTCCCCGGAAAGCAGCCTTGACGCGGCGAGAACAGTGGAGGCTTCTGGACTTGCTGGGCCTGGGCAAAATTCCGGAGAGTAGGCTCTTTGAACATCTGTCGGTGGGAGAACAGCAGCGTCTTTGCCTGGTCCGATCCCTGACTTTGTCGCCGTCAGTGCTCCTACTGGACGAGCCTACGGCATCTTTGGACCCGAAAAGTACGCTACTGGTGGAGGATTTGTTGGACGAGTACATCAGGGAGGGAAGCGGTGATCGCGCCTTCTTGTGGGTCAGCCACTCGGAGGGGCAGGTTTCCCGCGTGGAAGCCCGGGAGATCCAGATGTCAGACCTTCGTGCCTGGCCGCCCGAGGCCGGCGCATGAGCCTTCCAGCGCCGACGATCCAACTGAGCGCCGTGGACCTCACCGTGGCATCGCTCTTGCTTCTGGTGCCTGCTTCGGTGAGCCTTGGGCTTCGTCTTGGGCTGGAGAAAAGGCTGGCCATCGCCGGTTTGAGAACGGTTTGCCAGCTCATGCTCATCGGGTTGGTGCTGAAGTGGCTCTTCCAGTTGGACCGTTGGTATGCCGTGGTCCCCATTCTACTGATCATGCTCATGTCGGCGGCGCGGGCAGCGGTTCAACGGTGCGAGCGGAGCGTCCCCGGGGCCTTTGGGGCGGCCTTTTTCTCGTTGCTCGTCTCTAGTTCTCTTGCCCTTTTCAGCGCCACGGAGCTGGTTCTGGATCTGGAGAATTGGGCGACGGCAAGATACGTGATTCCCCTGCTTGGAATGCTTCTTGGCAACGGTCTGACGGGGATCAGCTTGAGCCTGGACCGTTTTTTGGCCGATCTGGAGACCCACAAAGCCCGTGTGGAGGCTCGGCTGGCCCTGGGCGCAAGCCTCTGGGATGCCGTTCGTCCTTGGCTGCGTGACGCGGCCCGGACAGGGATGATACCCATCCTCAACGCCATGACCATCGTGGGGCTTGTGAGTCTTCCGGGCATGATGACGGGGCAGATCCTGGCCGGCGCCGATCCCATGCAGGCGATCTCCTATCAGATTCTCATCCTGTTCATGATCGCCTGCACCACGGCCATCGGTTGCATCGGGCTCTGCCTCTTGACCTTCCGCGCCCTGGCCCACCCCGAGCAGAGAATCCGGTGGGACCGGATCCTGCGTCGGGACCGGGCCTGAGTTCAGCTCGTGGCCCGGCCCGAGGGAACAGAGCATGGTCTTGGGGCGTTGAAGGGCGAGAACAAAGCCATCGACAATCATCATGTCCTTGAAGCGTCTCACTATCGAGTTTCTGATTTTTCGAGCCGGAGTTCGTTCTTCCTCGTGAGTCGTAACTTTTCGGCATATCTGGGGCGGCCTCTCTGGCAGCGCGGCGCGTCCCGCTGGCAACCATAGGAATCGAGCCTTTGTGGGGCGCCCTGCGAGCGAAGTCGTTCCGCCTTCGCCGCCGAGAACCAGCGAACCTTTCCATCGATAGTCCCGAAAGTTCTAAACGGGAACGCCACCGCTGGTCATGGAGACCGGCTCGATCTTTTGGTTGGGCTTGATTCCGTCCCGATTCCTGGAGTAGATCCTGAGCGTTGGCAAGGAGTCTCAAAGGCAGCTTTTCTTCATCCGGGAGGCCCGGCTTGAGCATTCGAATCCTCGTCACCGGCGGGACCATTGACAAAAGCTACGATGCCATCCAGGGGCGGCTGACCTTTACCGAGAGCCACCTGCCCAAGATGCTCGAGCAGGTCCGCTGCCGACTACCTCTGGAGATCGAGGCCGTTCTGTTATTGGACAGTCTTGAAATGGGTGCCGCCGACCGGGAGAATATCTTGGAGCGGTGCCGGGAGGCTGCCGAGAACCGAATCATCGTCACCCACGGCACCGACACCATGTGCGAGACCGCAGCGGTCATCGGCCAGGGCGGCCTGAAAAAAACGGTGGTCTTAGTGGGAGCGATGGTGCCCTTTTCCTTCGGCATATCTGACGCACTGTTCAATCTGGGAACGGCGGTGGCGGCGGTGCAGCTTCTTAAGCCTGGCGTCTACGTGACGATGAACGGGCGGATCTTCCCATGGTCCAACGTTCGGAAAAATACGGCGATTGGCGAGTTTCAGACACTGGACGGTGGCGAGTGTCGGATGCGGGGCAGTGAGACAAGGACCGAAGGATCCGCCGAAGCGTAGCCTGGAGGGGCTCCACCGAAGGCGGGAGACCCGACGGAGGAAAATCGGTGGTGCTCTAGCCCTAGGGCAATGGAGCGAAGGCGGCGACAATGGCGAGCAGCGGGCGCCGGATGGCGACCGGTGTGAGCGGAACGCAACACGAAGAAAACAAAGGGTTTTCCGACAACTCCGCCCTAAAAGAAGAGCAGGACGGGGAGCTTCGGGTTCAGGCGATGCGGGTGTAGTAGTAGAGTAGGAATCCAGCGACGATCACTCCGTAGATGCCGGCGGCCCAAAGAGCTCTCCCCGGTGCGCGGTCCCGTTCTTCATCGCTGAGCTTGTTTCGCGGGAAGGGGTGGATGATGGCCCGGTGCGCCGCCAGGGCCAGAGTCAGGCCTCCGATGACGTCCACCAGGTAGTGTTGTTTTATCACAAGGGTCGAGAATGCGATGAGCGATGCGTAGAAGAGGGCGGCCAAGCCGAGGCCGCGATGGACTTTCCGGCAGATGAGGGCTGCGAGGAACGACTCGGCCACGTGCATGGAGGGGAAGCCGTTGAAGGGTGGATCGACGGCCCAGCAAACCCTCATTGCCCAGGCCCAGAACCCGGTTTTGGCCAGCTTGGTGTTTCGGATGACCTCGGTGGGCATCAGGGCGAAGATGACGTAAGAGGTGAGCATGATCGCCAGAAACGCCAAAATGCCACGAAAAAAGAAGGCGGAGCTGCGGATCACGAAGACTGGCAGGAAGAGGAAAACGAAGAGAGAGGCGTAGATCAGGAGCCACTGGGGCCAGAATGGGAGCCAGTGATCAATGGCGAGGGCGGGGCTGGAGATTTCCCGGACCAGGGCCCATTCCGCCAGGGCAAAATAGAGAGGGAACATGGAGACGAGCACGATGACGCCGGCGATTCGAGGGTATTTCTCCGCTGATGAAAGGATCGGGGCAGGCAGCAGCCGTCCCCCTGCCAGTGCGGTGGCGGCCCGGGTTGGCGTGAAGCCTGTACCTTGGGCGATGGGGATCTCTCCCGGATCTTGGATGTCTGGAAATCCTGGTTCCACGGTGTTTCTCAGTGTTTGTGGACGCCGCGGTCCCGGCCTTGGGGAAATTTTGTTTGCGGCATCTCGTTTTTTTCGATAGGCTAGCGGTTTGATTCTGAACAAACCTATTCTAGCAAGATTCGAATCGGTTGGCGATTCCATCTTGCTTGCTCCACTTGGGAAGGTGTGCATGCTGCAAGTTCGGCGGCTGGTGAAGAAGTATGGTGACCTTGTGGCAGTGGCTGGGGTTTCGTTTCAGGTGGAGGCCGGTCGAATCTATGGCCTTTTGGGGCCAAATGGTGCGGGCAAGTCCACGACGATAGGTTGTGTGAGTGGTCTGATGCCCCCAACTTCCGGCAGCGTGGCCATCCTGGGTCACGACGTGGTGAGCCAGGGGACGTCGGCCAAGAAGGAGTTGGGCATCGTTCCCCAGGAGATCGCCCTCTACGAGGATCTTTCGGCCAGGGAAAATCTGGGCTACTGGGCGGCGGCTTACGGCCTCCGGGGCAGCAAGCTTCGGGAGCGGGTGGGTGAGGTCCTGGGTCTCGTGGGCCTGTTGGATCGGGGTGACGAGCCCATCGGTCGATTCAGCGGCGGAATGAAGCGGCGCCTCAATTTTGCCTGCGGAATCGTACATCGACCGAAATTATTGCTTTTGGACGAGCCCACGGTGGGCGTTGATCCCCAGAGTCGGTTCCGCCTCCTCGAATTGGTTCAGGAACAAGCACGGCAGGGCGTTGGCGTTCTTTACACCACTCATTACATGGAGGAAGCCGAGCGCGTATGCCACGAGCTGGGCATTATCGACCGAGGTAAAATCATTGCCGCCGGCACATTGGACGAGCTCCGAGCGATGTTGGGGGAGCGGGATCTCCTTCGGTTGAGCGGTCGGTTTCAGGCGGAGACCGCCGCGGAGGCCATCCGTGGATTGGAGGATACCGAACTCGTTCAGTGTTCTGACGAGCTCCTGACCATAGCCCTGAAGGACGGATCTCAGAGGCTGCCCCTCATCTTTGCCTCGCTCGATGCCGTGGGCGCAAAAATTCGGGAGACGACTCTGAAACGGCCCAGCTTGGAGAGCCTCTTCATCAAGCTCACCGGTGAGGAGCTTCGGGAATGAGCATCAGATTTGTCCTTGTCACGGCGCAAAAGGATCTTCGGCGTTTGGGGCGGGATCTCAGGGCTTTGGCCATTTGGATGGGGATCCCCCTTCTTATCGGGACTCTCTTTTCTCTGGCCTTCGGGAACGGTGCCGGCGTTCGCCCCAAGCCCCACCTCTTGATCGTGGACCAGGACCAGAGTTTCGTGAGCCAGGCGCTGGTGGGTTTCCTGGGATCCGGAGGCCCGGAGGGCTTCGCTCTGGTGGACAAAGTTTCCTTTGAGGAAGGGAATCGCCGGATTGCGGAGGGGGACGGATCCGCTTTGCTCATCTTGCCCAAAGGGCTGGGGCTGGCGGTCTTGGAGGGAAGCCCGGCGACGCTCCACCTGACGACAAATCCCGCGCAGCGGATTCTGCCGGCCATGATCCAGGAGAGCCTCGAGATCCTCTGCGAGATGGTCTTCTATCTCCGGCGTTTGGCGGGGGATACTCTTTCCAAGGTGGCGGGCTGGATGTCCGGGGAAGGTGGCATGGCCGACGACGCCGCCGTGGCTGCCCTGGCGGTGGAGGTGAAGCGATTCACGGAGGGCCTGAAGCCTTACCTTGATCCTCCCATGATGAGTGTTCAAACCGAAGTAGAAACCGTGGAGAATCCGTTGGCCAAAGGGGCGGGTTACCTCATGGCACCGGGGATCTTGTTTATGAGCCTGCTCTTCATGGCGCAAGGCCTGGCCGCTGACCTCTGGACGGAGAGGGAAGAGGGAACGCTCTGGCGGTTCCTCACCACGCCACGGAGGGTGGGGAACTTGGTCCTGGGAAAGACGCTGGCAGGTTTTGTCCTCATGGCAGGCGTTTCAGTGGTGGCTCTTCTCCTTGGAGCCGCCGCTTTTGAGATAGAGGTGGCTCGGTTGCCGCTTGCCGCTCTTTGGGCTTCGTTTTCCGGAGCCGTTCTGCTCCTTCTTTTTCAGGCGCTGTTTCTCTTTGCCAGTAGCAGAAAAGGGGCGAGCCTGCTTGGGACGGCCGTGGTCTTCCCTCTCCTCATGCTGGGGGGCTCCTTCTTTCCGTTCGAGGCGATGCCAGATTGGATGGTGGCCGCCGGGCGATGGACCCCCAATGGCCTGGCGGTGTCGGAGCTCAAGGCGATCCTCGACGGGCGGTGGGAGATGATGGGGCTCGGGAGCAGCTTCTTGATCTTGAGCGGGGTCGCAACGGTTGCCGTGATGGTGGGATCTTGGCGGATGCGACGGGGGTTTTTGTCAACATGAAGGATTGGCTTCATTCCATCTGGTTTCTTGCGCGAAAAGATGTGCAGTATTCTCTTCGGCAGCGCGAAACGCGGCTTTGGACCTTCATCATGCCGGGGCTGTTCATCTACTTCTTCGGCACCGTCACTGGCGGTGGCGGTGGAGGGCCGGGGATAGAGCCTGTGCCACTGGCCATGGAGGCTCCGGCCAGCGCAGGTTTTTTGGCCAAGGAAATCAGTGGCCGCCTCGAGGAACAGGGGTTCCTGCTTTCCGCTCCCAACGATTCCAAGGAGCTTCAGAATCCCAAACGCTCTCTGCGGCTGCCGGAGCGGTTCACGGAAAAAGCCCTGGCCGGAGAAGTGGTAGAAGTTCTTTTCAAGCGCCGTGGCGCCGGGCTTGCCACGGATTATGAAAAATTTCGCGTCTATCGCGCCGTTTACACGGTGTTGGCGGACTTTATCATTTGCCAGATCAGGGAAGGCGGTGCCAGCCCGGAAGCCTTCCGACGCCTGAAAGAAGCCCCACGCGCCTTGCGCCTCGAGGTCCGCTCCGCCGGCCGGCGGAAAAAGATCCCCCAGGGGTTTGAACAAACGGTTCCGGGGACCATGGTGATGTTCACCATGCTGATCTTGCTCACCGGCGGCGTGATCCCCTTAGTGTCGGAGAGGAAGTTGGGTCTACTGAGGCGCCTGGCATCCACACCGATTCCCCGCAATGCCGTTGTTTTGGGGAAATGGCTTGGGAAGATGGCCTTGGCCATCGTGCAACTCTTGTTTGCCGCTTTTCTTGGCACACTCGTCTTTGGAATGGACTGGGGACCCTCCATACCGGCTCTTGTGGCTTTGCTTGTCCTTTGGGCTGCCTTCAATGCCTCGCTGGCCATGGTCTTGGCCAATTGGGCCGCCACCGAGGCGCAGGCAACCGGCATCGGACTCATGGTCACCATGTCTCTGGCCGCCCTGGGCGGATGCTGGTGGCCTGTGGAAGTCACCAGCGGCGGGATGCAGCTTGTGGCCAAGTTCCTGCCCTCGGGCTGGACCATGGAGGCCATGCACCGCCTGGTAAGCTTTCAAACCGGGGTCGAAACGGTCCTGCCCCATTTTGCCGCTCTGGCGCTGGCGGCCCTCATCCTAGGCCTCATCGCGGTCCGCACCTTCCGATACGATTGAGCTGATGCTCGCTTCTAGCCCGAAAACCATGGACGAGGCCAGTTTTTTCACTCAGTCAGGTACCCTCTTCGACGTCGCAAAGAGAAGGGGAGTGTAAGTCCTTTTTCTCTTGTTTCGTCAAAGAAAATGAAGAGCTAGAGTTGACAGGATGTCATGGATGGGGCAATTTCTATCCGTCCCGTAAAAGTTAGGTATCTTATACCGCAGAACCCTGATTGGGCTGGTTCTGATTACCGCAACACAGGTGGGTGAGCCGTGAAGCTCCCTTTTCAGATAGGGCGAGGCAGCGCGAGAGTGGTTCAAGCTGCGGGGCACACGGCTTGGCGCGGTGTCGCGGCTTTCGTCGTCCGTACCTGGACATCGGTGGAGAGACGATCCAAGGCCGGGACCGAGGTCGCCGGAGCTGGCAGCCCATCGAAGAGCTGCTCCTGGGAGGCTCGGGCTTCCGAGCTCGCGGGGCTTTGCGAGGCGCTGGTCGCGGGAGAGGTTTTTCACCACATTCCCGGTCACGAGCGCGAAGAAGTTTTAGTCTGGCTCTTTGAAAGACTGGATCTCCCCATTGAAGGTGGCAGGGAGAGCTTGCGGCGCTTACTTGGGAATGAAACCGCACTAGGCGTTACCAATATCGGGCAAGGCATCGCCATTCCTCACGTGCATCACTCGTCAGATTTGAAGAGTTCAAAGATTCCGGGAGTGTCGTTGAGCATCGGTTTTCTAGAGGAACCGGTGGATTTCGGCGCGCCGGACGGCCAGCCGGTCCACGTTTTGTTCGCTCCCATGGCGCCCAGCCCCTTGGTGCATCTTTCTCTTATTTCCCGTCTGGCAAGGGCCCTTGCGGATCCGGTTTTTTTCGAGCTCATTGCCAGGAGGGCCTCAAGGTCGGAGATCCTGGCCGAGGCGAGGCGGCTGGAGAGTGCCGTGCCGGAGTCGGACGGCTGATGGCCTGAGAGGGCAGTGGTCATCGTTCCGGCCGCCCACCAAAAACCGCGGTGCCGAGCGCAGCGAGATGCCGAGCATAGGCGAGGCCCTGAATCGGAGCGAGCCGGAGCGCAGCGGAGACAAGGGCCGCAGGTCATAACCGGAGAAGATCCGCAGGCCATCACCAGCGCTCCTGGCGGAGGTCCGGAGGCCGCCTCCGCCTGGTTCCAGGGCGGGAAGCCCTGACGCTGGGTCCGAAATTCACTAGGTGGCCGAGACGATGACCAAGGCCGAGAGGCGTTGCCCGGTCCGGGATTTTCCCCAGTAAAGGGTCCGGGATCCGTGGGCAGCCTTCTTTCCGCTTTGTCGGCGCCGGGAAGGGTCGTGATGAAGGGGTTTTCCATGACAGCGATGAACAGATGGCAAGAAATTCGAGACCTGTTGTCGGAGAGAATTCTGGTTCTAGATGGCGCGATGGGCACGATGATCCAGGGCTTTGGGTTTTCCGAGGTCGATTTTCGTGGTGAACCCTTTGCCGCGCACCCGCGGAATCTGAAGGGCAATAACGATGCCTTGTCCCTTTCTAGGCCGGCGGTCATCGCGGAGATTCACGGGGCGTTCCTGAAGGCGGGCGCCGACATGATCGAGACGAACACCTTCAATGCGACTTCCGTTTCACAGGCCGACTATGGAATGGAAGCCTACGTTTATGAGCTGAATCTGGCCGCTGCTCGGATCGCCCGTGGCGTCGCCGATGAATGGACGGCGAGAACGCCTGGCAAACCGAGGTTTGTTGCTGGTGCCATCGGGCCTACATCGAAGACCTTGTCCCTGTCGCCGAAAGTCGAGGACCCCGGTTATCGCAGCCTGACCTTCCTGGAGCTCTCAGACGCCTATAAGGTTCAGATCCGCGGGCTTGTGGAGGGCGGTGTCGATCTCCTTTTAGTGGAAACGATTTTCGACACTCTCAGTGCCAAAGCTGCTCTGTTTGCCGTGGAAGAAGTTGCCGACGAGACAGGGATCCGGCTGCCTCTCATGATCTCGGTGGCCATCACCGATGGGAGCGGGCGCACCTTGTCAGGGCAGACCATCGATGCCTTTTTTACCTCGATCTGGCATGCGAATCCCCTGGCCGTGGGGATCAACTGTTCCTTGGGAGCCACGGAGGTGCGGCCCCATCTGGCGGAGCTTGCCAGGATCTGTCCCACCCATGTGCTCTGCTACCCCAACGCTGGCCTTCCCAATGCATTTGGAGAGTACGACGAGAGGCCGCGGATGACAGGCTCTTTGCTAGGGGAATTCGCCAAGGGCGGCCTAGTGAATCTCGTGGGAGGCTGTTGTGGCACGACACCGGCGCACATTCGGGAGATCGCGGAGGCCGTCCAGCGGTTTCCGCCTCGACAGTTGCCGGCAGAAGCTCTGCCCGCTGGTGAGCGCGCGACTCGTTTCTCCGGCCTGGAAACTTTGGAGATTCGCCCGGACTCGAACTTCTTGATGATTGGCGAGAGGACGAACGTCGCCGGATCGGCCAGGTTCCGAAGACTCATCGAGGCGGGGAATTATGAGGAGGCACTCAAGGTTGCCCTCCGGCAGGTGCGGAGCGGGGCGAACCTGCTGGATGTGAACATGGATGCGGGGCTATTGGAATCGGAAAATTGCATGCGCCGTTTCTTGAATCTTGTTGCCTCCGAGCCTGAGATCGCGCGAATTCCCATTGTTATCGATAGCTCGAAATGGTCCGTGTTGGAGGCGGGACTCCAGTGTTTGCAGGGCAAGGGCGTGGTGAACTCGTTGTCCCTCAAGGAGGGGGAAGAAGAGTTCTTGCGCCGGGCGCGGCTGGTGCGCCGTTATGGCGCCGGGGTCATCGTCATGGCGTTCGACGAAGAGGGGCAGGCCGAGACGGTGGAGCGGAAGGTCTCCATCTGCCAGCGGGCGTACGAGCTACTGACGGAGCATGCCGGATTCCCCGCCGAGGATATCATCTTCGACGTCAATATCTTGGCGATTGCCACGGGGATGGAGGAGCATGCCAAGTTCGCCGTCAATTTCATCGAGGCGGTCCGCATCCTCAAAAAACAGTGTCCCGGGGTCCATTTCAGCGGTGGGATTTCGAATCTGAGTTTCTCTTTCCGGGGAAACAATGCAGTTCGGGAGGCGATGCACGCGGCTTTTTTGTACCATGCCATCCGTGCCGGCCTCGATATGGGCATCGTCAACGCCGGGCAGCTAGAGATCTACGAGGACATTGATCCTGTCTTGCTGGAACGGATCGAGGACCTCCTTTTCAACCGCCGGCCTGACGCCACGGAACGGCTCCTGGAGCTGGCCGAAAGCGTCAAAGGCACCGGCAAAAAGCGCAAGGAAGACCTTTCGTGGAGAGATGCGCCGGTGACGGCGCGCCTCGAATACGCCCTGGTCCACGGGGTCATCGATTTTATTGTGGAAGACACCGAAGAGGCCCGGCGGTCGCGGGGGCGTGCGCTAGAAGTCATCGAGGGCCCGCTCATGGCTGCCATGGCCACCGTTGGCGATCTTTTCGGGAAGGGGAAGATGTTCTTGCCGCAGGTGGTCAAGAGTGCCCGGGCGATGAAAAAGGCCGTCGCCTACCTCCAGCCCTTCATTGAAGAGGAGCGTCAGAAGGACCAGGAAGCAGGCGACGGTGGGCGAAAACGGGCCAAAATTGTCCTGGCTACGGTCAAGGGAGACGTTCACGACATCGGAAAGAACATCGTTGGGGTCGTGCTGGGCTGCAACAACTACGAAGTCGTGGATCTGGGGGTCATGGTGCCCGCCGACAAGATCGTGCGAAGGGCCGCGGAAGAGGAAGCCCACATCGTGGGGCTTTCGGGGTTGATCACTCCCAGTTTGGATGAAATGGCCATCGTCGCCCAGGAGATGGAGCGCCGAGGAATGCGACTGCCCCTGCTCATCGGCGGCGCCACCACTAGTCGGCAGCACACGGCGGTCAAGATCGCACCCCATTACTCGGGGGAGACAGTCTATGTTCGCGATGCCTCAAGAGCCGTTGGAGTCGTGGCGAAGCTTTTGGACCCGGACCAGCGGAAAATTCTCGATTCCGGGAACCGCCAGGAACAGGATCGCCTCAGGCGCCTTTACGAGGATCGCCTGGAGCGGCCCCTTCTGACCTTGGACGAGGCGCGGAGCAACCGGCTGATCCTCGACTGGACCCGGGCTTCTACGCCGAAGCCAGCCTTTTCGGGGCGCCGGCTCCTGGAAAAACCGAATCTCCGGGAGATTGCGAAGCTCATCGACTGGACCTATTTCTTTTCTGCTTGGGAACTTCAAGGCAGGTTTCCCCAGATTCTGGAGCACCCGGAGCGCGGCGTGGCGGCGCGGGAGCTCTATCGCCACGGCCGGCAGCTCCTGGAGCGGATTGTAGAGGAAGGACTTCTGGAGGCGAAAGGTGTCTACGGCTTCTGGCCGGCGATGGCGGACGGAGAGGATATCGTTCTCTTCCGGGATGACTCCCGCACGGAAGAGCTCGTGCGTTTTCCCATGCTTCGCCAGCAACGGCGGATGGCTGGAGGGAAGCCGAATCGGTCTCTTGCGGACTACGTGGCGCCCGCGACCTCGGGCGTGCAGGACTGGATCGGAGCTTTCGCTGTCACGGCGGGCCTTGGAGTCAGGGAGATTGTGGCGCACTACGAGACTCAGCACGATGACTACCACGCCATCATGGTCAAGTCTCTGGCGGATCGTCTGGTAGAGGCCTTCGCGGAGTATCTTCACCGGCAGGCGCGCCGTGATTGGGGCATCGGGGAGGGCAATGAGATGCGTTTTGAAGACCTCATTGCGGAGAAATACCAGGGCATCCGCCCGGCTTTCGGTTATCCCGCTTGCCCGGATCACAGCCAGAAGCGCCGACTTTTCCAGATTCTGGATGCTCGGGCTTTGGGGTTGAGCCTCACGGAAAATTGCGCCATGCACCCGGCGGCCAGTGTCAGTGGCCTCTATTTCGCCCATCCCACGGCCCGCTACTTCAGCGTGGGCCCCTTGGGCCGCGAGCAGGTGGAGGACTATGCTCGGCGCGCCGGCATGAGCTTCCAGGAATCCGAAAAATGGCTGGCGCCCAACCTGGCGTACGATCCCGGTTCTTCCTGATCTTTCCGACCCCCGCATCGAAGAGTCTGTTGCACATTGTCAGAACCGGAGAATCTCAAGTTCGCACCTATATAGGGGCCGGTATGATCACCTACGCTTTCAACGGCCCATGATTCGCCACAGACACCCTGCTTCCGGGCTGGAGTTGACATAGAATGCCGAAGGGAGTACAAAACGCACTCCAGATTCCGGCGAACCCTCAAACGATTCCGCAGCGGTGCGGCACGACCGCAAGAACCGCCTAAACGCCCCGGCCCCCACTGTCTTGCGGATGCCGTTCCTTTTTTGGGCCGGCGGCGGTCGTGTGATTTTGCAGAGCCAAGAGGAACCCGGTAGCGAATTTGAGTGGAGGAAAGAATGACCACCTACGCCTTGAAGGCGAAAGACATTGACCGGCAATGGTACGTTGCCGATGCCTCTGACTGGGTTCTGGGGCGTCTTGCGTCGAATATTGCCGCGGTGCTTCGCGGAAAACACAAGACATTGTTTAGCCCGAACCTTGACAATGGCGATTTCGTCATCGTTGTCAATTGTGAAAAAGTTCGGCTCACCGGTCGGAAACCGGAGCAGAAGGTCTACTACCGGCACTCGGGCTATCCCGGTGGGCTCAGGGAAATCCCCATCTCCGAGATGTTGGACAAGTATCCCGACAGGGTGATTCGCAGAGCGGTCAAGGGGATGTTGCCCAAGGGGGCATTGGGTCGGCAAATGCTCCAAAAGCTAAAAATCTTTAAAGGTCCCGAGCATCGTCACCAGGCTCAACAGCCGAAGCCGTTCTCGGAGCTTGCGTGGGTCCGTAATTGACCGCTTCTCGTTTGCTGAAACGCTCGACAGGATTGGCTACAGGCAGTTTAGGATATTCGCCGCACGGGGACTCTCCGCTTTTGAAGCTTTATACTCCCGCGCGGAAGTTGTTCGTAGCCAAGCGTAAGTGAGAAACGCAGTCTTCGGGTTGGGCAGGCAGAGTCGTGGTTGAGGTTCTCCGGCCGTTTGGCCGTGAAAACAAGTGATTGGATGGCGCGTCACCGGCTCTAAGGTGCGCGGGATTCCGGAGGAATCGTCAATTGGCGAAGAAGAACGATACCTACTTCTATGGTACAGGCAGGAGAAAATCCGCGGTTGCTCGTGTGTTCATGAGGTATGGAACCGGGCAGTTCGTCGTGAACAAACGTCCCCTCGATGAGTATTTTCATCGTGAAACGCTCAAGATGATCATCGGCCAACCGTTGGAGTTGACGGGGCTTCTTGGAAAGTTTGACTTCTATGTCACGGTCAAAGGCGGCGGAATGTCGGGGCAAGCCGGAGCGCTTCGGCACGGGGTGACTCGAGCTCTCTTGGATTACAGCAGCGATCTGAGGCCGGTCCTCAAAAAGGCGGGCTTCATTCGCCGCGATCCTCGGATAAAGGAAAGGAAGAAGTACGGCCAGAAAGGGGCGCGTGCAAGGTTCCAATTCTCCAAGCGCTAGGAATCGGGCTCGGGCAAACCCAGGTGGCGGCGCTACGATTGTCTCGCTTGTCACCTTTTGGCGGAGCTTCTAGCGAAGGAAAAATCGGTGGTGGGGACTCCTTGATCGGCTTGGCCGGTGAGCGAATAGCTCCTCCCTACCCATGTGGATTGAACTGCACCTCCAAGTCGGAGGTGCAAAGAAAAGGAGTCTGTCTTGGCAGCGATCAAAATGCGAGAGCTCCTCGAAGCTGGCGTCCATTTTGGGCACCAAGCCAAGCGTTGGAATCCGAAGATGAAACCCTATATCTTCGGCGAACGCAACAACATCTATATCGTCGATCTCCAGAAGACTGTTCGGAAGTTCGAGGAAGCCTACCGCTTTATAGTGGAAACAGTGAGCCACGGTGGGAGGGTCTTGTTCGTCAGCACCAAGCGACAAGCTCAAGCCACCATTGAGAAAGAATCGAATCGAGTTGGAATGCCTTTCGTCACGCATCGCTGGTTGGGTGGGATGCTGACGAATTTTCGGACGATCCGGAAGAGCATTGAAAAGTGGGAAGGCTTCGAGGATGCCAAGGCTTCGGGAGAGTGGCAGACTCTTCCCAAGAAGGAAGCGATACGCTTGGACAAGGCCCGGAAGAAACTCGAACGGAATCTCTTGGGGATCCGGACGATGACGCGTCTCCCGTCCGCATTGTTCGTTGTGGACCCGAAGAAGGAAGCGATCGCGGTTCATGAAGCGAACAAGCTTGGGATACCCGTTGTCGCCATCGTAGACACCAACTGCGATCCCGACATGATCGATTACGTCATTCCCGGCAATGACGATGCCATTCGCGCAATACGCCTATTGACCTCGCGGATCGCCGATGCCGTGCAGGAAGGCTCCATGATGCGGAAGGAGGCTTTGCAGGAAGACGTCAAACCGGTTTCTAGAGTCGCTGTCCCCGCGGTGAGCAGAGCACCGTCTCCAAAAGCTCCGCCAGAGGCCTTGTCAAGTGCGGTGCCAGTTGCCAAGGCAGCTTCCGCCCAGCTGGAAGCAGTTTCTCAGGCAGAGAAAGTCGCCCCTGAAGCAAATCCAACCCAGGAGCCCCCGAAGGAAGAAGCGGCGCCGGTAGTAGAGGAGCCCCCGAAGGAAGAAGAACCATCGAACACGGAAGCTCCGCAAGCGGAAGCACCACAGCCGGCCTAGTCGATGGATGAGAGTGGAAACTAATGCGCACCGTTCGGTGGCTGCTCTGGTGCCAGTAGCAGTCGCCGGGCGGTGGTGGGGCTCGTGGGAGTCCCTTTTTCATGAGGAATGATACGGATGCAGATCACTGCGGCAATGGTCAAGGAGCTGAGGGAGCGAAGCGGCTCTGGCATCATGGACTGTAAGAAAGCACTCAAGGAGTGTGAGGGCAATTTTGACAAGGCTTTCGAGTTGTTACGGCAAAAAGGTGCCGCTTCCGCGGAGAAGCGGGCCGGGCGGGCGACCGAAGAGGGCCTTGTGGGCTCCTACGTGCATGCGGGATCGAGAATTGGAGTCTTGATCGAAGTCAATTGCGAGACTGATTTCGTCGCAAATACCGATCAGTTCAAGCAATTGGTCAAGGACTTGGCCATGCAGGTTGCGGCAAGTGCTCCCGGCTGGGTGACTCCAGACGAGGTTCCCGAGGAAATCATCAAAAAGGAGCGGGGAATCCTAGCAGGTCAGGACGATATGAAGGGAAAGCCGGAGCAAGTCATCGAGAAGATTCTCGACGGGCGGATCAAGAAGTTCCTTTCCCGTCTCTGCCTGCTGGAGCAGGATTATGTGAAGGACCCCAGCAGGAAGGTCTCGGAGCGTATTCAGGATGCCATCGCTCAGCTTGGTGAGAACATCTCTGTCCGGCGGTTTGCCCGATTCGAGGTTGGGGGCTAGTTCGCGTTTATCTCCGGGGGGCGGTCGCAGTACACCGGCATCGCGTGCAATAGGAGCATTGGAAACGGGATGATGAGCGAGGACCAACTTCCTTATCGGCGAATTATGCTCAAGCTCGGAGGGGAATCGCTTTCTGGGCAGGGCCGGATGGGAATCGATCCCGAGACCACCCGAAGGATCGCACGGGAAATTCGCTCTATTGCTCTCTTGGGTATCGAGACGGGCATCGTCTTAGGTGGCGGCAATATCTTCCGTGGCTTGGCTGCGCAGAGCATGGGGATGGATCGGGTGACGGCCGATCATATGGGAATGTTGGCGACGGTGATCAATGCCCTGGCGTTGCAGGATGCCATGGAAAAGATCGATGTCCCCACCAGGGTGCAAACGGCTGTTGAAATGCACCAATTGGCGGAACCCTACATTCGTCGCCGTGCGATTCGTCACCTGGAGAAAGGGCGGCTCGTCATCTTCGCTGCAGGTACGGGGAGCCCGTATTTCACAACGGATACGGCAGCAGCCCTGAGGGCTGCCGAGGTCGGAGCGCAAGTCCTGGTCAAGGGGACGAAGGTGGACGGAGTCTATAGCGCCGATCCTAAAAAAGATGCGTCGGCCGTGCGTTTTCCGGAGCTCAGCTACCTCGATGCTATCAATAAGGGGGTGAAGGTCATGGACACGACGGCCCTGACGCTTTGCATGAGCAATAGCTTGCCCATCGTGGTCTTTGACATTATGGAGCATGGCAATCTGCTTCGTGTGATCCGTGGCGAAAAGATCGGGACGATCATTCACTGAGACACGGGTATTTGAGCCTGCAAAAATATGCTCCTGTCCAGAAGATCGGTGGTGCTTCAGCCCTAGGGCAATGGAGCGAAGGCGGCGGTAATGGCGAGCAGCGGGCGTCGGATGGCGACCGATGGGAGCGGAACGCAACACGAAGAAGACAAAGGGTTTGCCGAGAACTCTGCCCTAAAAGAAGAGCACGACCAGAAGATCGGGGTTACCCGATGTTCTCGCCGCACCTTGCTGTGAGGCACACGGCTACGCGCTTTTGCCAGTCACCCGTTGGAAGGAGAAGGGGAATCATGCTGCAAGAGACTTATCAATCGACGCGAGAGAAGATGGACTCATGTTTTCGCTCGTTACTGAATAATATGAAGCGGGTTCGGACGGGCCGAGCAAGCGTTTCTTTGCTCGACCCCATCCGCGTCATGTACTATAATGCTCCCACGCCCATCAACCAGATCGCCTCTTTGTCCGTACCTGAGAGCGACCTTATTGTCATCCAGCCTTGGGACATTACCGCGGCCGGAGATATCGTCAAGGCAATCCAAAAGTCCGATCTGGGAATCAACCCGGCCAATGACGGGAAAGTCATTCGCCTCAAATTGCCGCCGCTCACTGAAGAACGACGCCAGACACTTGCCAAGCAGGTAAGAAAAATGGCCGAAGAAGCGAAAATCGCTATGCGGAACAACCGCCGTGAGGCGAATGACGCCATCAGGAAAGCCCTCAAAGCGAAAGAGCTTTCCGAGGACGATGCCCACGCGGGCCAGGGCGAGGTCCAAAAGATCACCAACCAGTTCATCGCGAAAGTTGATGAAGCCGCTGCTGAAAAGGAAAAAGAGATCACTACTCTGTGATCCGGGAGTACGCGATGTCCATCTGGAAGGTGATTGCGAGACCCTTTCTCCGGCCCGTGGACCAAGCGGGAGAAGCTACTCTTGAGTCCCTCTTGGATCGGAATAGAATTCCAAGACATGTGGCGGTCATCATGGATGGCAATGGCCGGTGGGCCAAGAAGCGGATGTTGCCCCGGGTCGCCGGCCATCGAATTGGCATTGATTCAGTGAGAGATACCGTCCGCAATTGCAGCGTTCTTGGTGTTTCCCATCTGACCCTTTTTGCTTTTTCAACGGAAAACTGGGCGCGGCCAACCGACGAAGTCAATGCTCTGATGAGTCTCATCGAGGAATACATCGTCCGTGAGATCGATGAGTTGCACGCCAATGGCGTGAGATTTCAGATGATCGGCCAAAAAGAAGCCCTGCCAAGATCGGTTCTTCGGGGCCTGGAGAATGCGGCGGAAAAAACGCACGAAAATTCCGGACTCCATTTCAATGTGGCGGTGAGCTATAGCGGTCGCTCCGAGCTGGAACAAGCCTTTCAGAAAATTGCTGCTAAGGTGGCGGCGGGATCCCTTGCTGCAGGCGAAGTGGATGAAGAATTACTCAGCTTCCACCTTTATACCGCGGGACAACCCGCTCCAGAGCTTTTGATCAGAACCAGCGGAGAGAAACGGATTTCGAATTTCCTCTTGTGGCAAATTCCCAATGCTGAAATCTACTTTACGGAGACTCTTTGGCCCGACTTTCGGAAGAAGGCGCTTCTCAAGGCACTTCTCCACTATCAGAAAAGAACTCCGGAAGTTGCAGGGGATCGACTTGCATGCCAGCTAGATGAGGAGACCACACGAGTACCCGCGGTGATTCCAACTGATCATGACGGAGCGCAGCCCCAGGAATAAACCGACGTTTGGACATGCGCGAGGGCCACCGAGGGAATCGAACGACATGTTGCACAAGTATCTGACGGCTTTCGTCGCCGTTCCCCTCCTCATTGTTTTTTTTATTTATGCTCCGCTCTGGGCATTCTCACTTCTGGTTGCGGCCTTTAGCCTCCTGGCGTTGTGGGAAGTCTATGAGCTCCTTGATGCGCGGGGATTGCGTGCTTCAAGGGGACTTGGCCTGGCCTTGGGGGGCCTGCTCTTTGTCGGATCGACCTGGGTGGCATGTTTGCCTCTGGACAGGAGAGCGCCCTATGTTTGGTTAGCAGTCGTTGTCATTTGCAGCGTGGCAGCCCTTGCGGTGCTCCTATCCTCGCCAGGCAGGTTGGAAATTGCCCTGGGGCGGTTTTGCTCGACAATGGCCGGGGTTTTCTACATACCCTTTTTGATGGCCCATTTCGTTCTGCTGCGCGGGTTCAACCTCGAAGATCCCAGCGTCGGAGTGAACTTTGTCTTCTACTTGCTCGCGGTTGTCTGGGCAAGCGATAGTGGGGCTTTTATCATCGGCAGTTGGATTGGGCGGCATCCTTTGGCACCGAGCCTGAGCCCCAAAAAGAGCCTCGAAGGTGCGGTCGGTGGGCTCCTGTTCGCCGTCGCTGTCTCTTTTTTGGCCCCATGGGTGTTGGATTTGTCGATGATGAGTTCTGTCGAGCTGCTGGTTGCTGGATTGACCTTGGGACTCTTGGGCCAGGCAGGGGATCTCGTGGAGTCGGCCCTGAAACGGTCGGCAGGAGTGAAGGACTCCGGGGCCTTGTTACCCGGCCACGGAGGGATGTTGGATCGGGCGGACAGCCTTGTCTTGACGGGGCCTCTCTTCTATTTGTATTTGTCAATGTCTCACGGGGTGGGCTAAATGCCGCGGTGACCCAAAACGCGGGTTGACGATCCGATGGCGGCGTTGATCATACCGTGCTAATGTCAGCCCGGCTTGTGTAGATCTCCCATTTACCGGACTATTTGGGAGACCATGAGATTCGTCTTGGTTCTTAGTGAGGTTTTCTCGATGGTTACGCTTTTGGCGTTCGTATTTGTGCTCGGGATGCTCGTTTTCGTCCACGAGTTGGGCCATTTCCTTGTTGCGAAATGGGCTGGTGTGCGGGTCGAGGTCTTTGCTCTGGGTTTTGGGCCGCGCCTTCTTAGTGTCGTAAGGGGTGAAACGGAGTATTGTGTCTGTGCGGTCCCTCTTGGTGGTTATGTCAAGATGACCGGCCAGGAAGATCTTCCCGGGGAAGGGACTGGATTGACTGGAGCAGACCATGAATTTCCTTCCAAGCCATGGTGGCAACGGCTCTTGATCGCCGCTGCCGGTCCATGGGCGAATTTTGTCGCCGCATTCGTTCTCTTTTTTGGGGTCTTTTTCTTCTTGGGAATCCCACAGGTCCTCACGAATAACGACACGACGGTGAAGGAGGTCTCCCAGGGCTACCCGGCGGAGGGAGTCCTTCGATCTGGCGATAGAATCACCGCTGTCAACGGCGTTCCCGTAAAGTTGTGGCGCGACATGGTGCCACTCATCCAAAATAGCGAATCTGGCTCCGTGGAGATCGAGTTTGAGCGCGGAGGCGAGAAGCACAAGGCCAAACTCGACCTCCGTATCGAAAAGGAGCGACGCCTCATTGGGATTGCCACAAGGGAACGCCCTGTCCTTGGGGAAATCCAACAAAATCCCGAGCTTCCTGCCGCGAATCGCTATCTTCGATCCGGAGATCGAATTCTTGCCATCGACAGTCAGCCGATTCAGTCCTGGACTGAGTTCCGAACCCTGATTGCCCAAAGTCCAGAGAAGGAGCTCAAGCTCGAGATCGAACGAAAAAAACCGTTCCAGGTGGAAATCCTCACAAGCTCGGAACTCGGAGACGATCTCGGCCGTTATGGTGTCGAGCTCTCCGACGAAAAGCGCGTAGCCAAAGTGGCGCCAGGGTCCAGGGCGGAAGAGGCTGGCCTCTTGGCGGGCGATGAGATCCTAGGCCAACGGATTGTGTCGATCCCGTTCCTGAAGAAGCTCTTCCGAAGTGTGATGGGCGAGGATGTTCAGGAAACACTCGTCGTCGAAGTCCGGCGGCCCGAGCCGTTCACGCTGGCGATTACTCCCATTCGGAACCCTGTTCAAACTGACGTGGGCTTGCTCGGCGTAGGGAAGCAGCAGGGGGAGATCATCATTCACCGGTTCCTCCTGAGTGAATCGCTGCAGGCGGCGACAGAGCGTTTTGTCTGGTCCTCCACCCTGGTTTTCAGCGTCCTTAAGAAGCTGGTGATGGGCGAACTATCCCCGAGCAAGCTCGCGGGGCCCGTGGGGATCATGCAGGTGACGGGGAAGCAGGCGGAAAAGGGGCTCAGCGAGCTGCTGCTCCTGGCGGCGATACTTTCGGTCAACCTTGCCATTGTCAATCTGCTACCGATTCCTATCTTGGACGGTTCCCACATCATTCTTTGTGTTGTGGAGGGAATTCAGCGCAAGCCCGTGAACGACAGGCTTCAAGGGGTACTCCAGTATATTGGTTTAGCAATTTTGTTGCCTTTTATCCTCTACGTTACGGTGTATGACATCATTCGATGGATCAGGGAAATCATCAGTTAATTCAGTTTCTTCAGCGTTGGATTTCGCTTCCGATCGTCAGCCTGCTTTTCTGGGCTCTCGGCGGGGCGGTGGTGACTGGAGCGCCTGTTCCGGAAATCAAAGGGCTTTCCATCGTCGCTGTCGATCCCCAGAGCGGTGAATTCGGCGTTGCCGCGGTTTCCGAGCAACTGGCTGTGGGAAGCCTTCTGCCCAGAGTGTCTGCCGGGGTGGGAGCGGTGGCAACACAGTGCCAGGCCAACCCGGATTGGGCCCGAAGGGCCCTTGGACTCATCCGAGCGGGAGCTGAAGCCTCTGAGGTGGCTGCCTATCTGACTTCCGCCGACACCGGTTCGGAAAACACCCAGCTTGCCGTGGTCGATTCCAAAGGTGTGGCTGCGGCTCATACTGGTTCGGGATGTCTTGACTGGTCGGGCTCTTCCTTGGCGGAGAATGTGGCGGTCATCGGAAGCCACGTGCGCAATGCAGCCGTCGTCGAAACCGCGGCCATCGTGTTTCAGACGGCCTCTGGGCCTCTGGCCGAACGGATGCTCGCTGCTCTGCGGGCGGGCATGGAGATCGTGGCGGAGGAATCGCACTATCTCTCAGCCGTCCTCGTAGTCAAACGAGAAAAAGGTGGCCTGGAAGGGCTTGGCAACACCATGTTGGACCTTAGAGTCGATCTCTCCTCCAAACCGCTTCCCGATCTGGAACGACTCTATCGATTGCAGGAGCTGGGGCCCCTTGCCATGGCGCGGAGACGCTTGGCTTATGCTCTTCGGCAGGCAGGGGACGAGGCAGGTGCCAAAAGGGAGCTACGGTGGGTTGCGCGCTCACTTTGGCGCGCACTAGAGAAGACTCCCGATGAGCCCGACCTCCTGCTCAGACAGGCCAGGATTAACCTCGACGACGTGAACCAGCCAGAAGATGCCGTCGTCGTCCTGCGCCAGCTCGTGGCCGATTCTCCCCGCCATGCCGAGGCCTGGGCGCTCCTGGCTCGGGCACTGCACCTTCTTGGCAAGGATGAACAGGCCCTGGAAGCTGTCGGAAAAGCCATCGAGATCAATTCCCACGTGGGGGAATGGCATCGGCAACAAGAGCAATACCGCACGAGCTTGCCCCCATGAGCGGAAACAGATCAACGGGGGGTCAATGACGCCGAAGCTCGTTCACCACCCAGGCAAGTCCCTTGATGTCCTCAAGGCCTTGAGGGAAAAGAGGCACCTTCGTCAGGAAGACATCGCTGGGTAAGAGCTCACCGAAACGGGTGAGCCGCGATTCGTCCCCCAGGGCTAGGTGCTGCGAACGGCGGTAGTTTTCCAACAATACCTTGTCCAAGGGAGGCGGACATCCGGCCTCCTTTAAGTGGATCTGAATCTCTTCATCCGACGCTTCGGGAAACCGGATCTGGTGGACGCGGTTGGCCAGCACTCCCGCGAAAGGAACACCATAGTCGCCCACCTTTTTCATAAAGTAGGCGGCTTCGGACAGGACTGCCAGCTCCGGAGTCGTGATGAGAAGAAACGCGGTCTCGGGACCCTTGAGCAGCTCGAAAACCTTGGTCATTCGCTGGCGGCTGCCCTCCGTGAGTTGGCTGAAGTGGAAAAAAAACTCTGAAACATCCTTAATGACGCGGATTCCCGTTGCTTCTTCCAGTTTCCTGAAAAGGTAACCGCCGGTCCGGTTGAAGAGCTTGAGTCCTTTTCTTCCCGCGGAGAGGTAGGGCATGACGAGCCAGCGAGTGACCCGTCGGTCCAAGAACTCGTTCATCCGGTGAGGCGCTTCCAGGAAGTCCAGGGCATGCTTCGTCGGCGGAGTGTCTACCACCAGCGCGTCGTAGTCGCCGCTGTGATAAAGTTCATGGAGCTTTTCCAGGGCAAGGTATTCATGGCTTCCGGCGAAGGTATCGGAAAGCGATTGGTAAAAAGAATTAGCCAGTATTTTGGCCGCCACCTCTTCCGAGGGCGAGTAGCTAGTGATCAGCTCGTCCCAGGCGCTCTTGGCTTCCAGCATCATGGCGCTGAACCGCCCCTTGGGTTCGAGCCCCGCATCCTCCAGGATCTCCGGTTCTACCAGTGTCGGTTTGGTTTGGATCGCCTCCAGTCCCAACGCGTCGGCCAGTCGCCGGGCTGGGTCGATGGTGATGACCATGACTTTACGCCCCATCGTCGCCCACAAAAGAGCGATGGATGCTGCTGCCGTCGTTTTTCCGACGCCTCCGCTGCCTCCACAGATCACGATTTTCTTCTCTTCAAGAAGCCGTGTCATCGCCGAGCTCATGCCAGTGCCTCCGTTGGAACCGGTACAGGCTGAACCGGCGGCAATTCCCGGTTCCCCGATAATTGCTCGTCTATCGTGCGGATAAGCGGTTTTATCTCTTCCGGGCCGAGACGCTCCTGAAACAGCGCCGGCAAAACCAAGAGCGAATGCTGACGCGTATGCTTCTTCAGCCGCCGGGCGTTCCTGATGTTACGCGTGTGGCGCTCCTGGAAGTTCCGCGTCTTTTCCAGTAGATCCAGGAGCAACTCGTCGTGTTCCCCTATGGACTTGGCGAATGTCTTCAGCTCGTCCGGCGTAGCAGGAGCCAGGACGTCCGAATGGAAACAGTTGATGACGATGGGGCCAGTTGGAAACTCCATTTCGTCATGGATCACCCGGAAAAGCTCCAGCGTTTCCGATACCGGGAGATCTTCGGCCAGCGTGACCAGGACGTGGGCTGTCCGCTCCGGGTCGCGCAGGAGATCCATGACCCGTTGAGTCTCTCTGTGGACCAGGCCCATGGTGAACGTCTCGTTCGCCGCCCGGGGCATCCGGAAATACTGGATTCCATGTCCAGTCGCCGGAGCGTCTACGATGACAAGATCCCATACCGGGCGGCCCCCCTTTTTCCGATCCACCACCTCGTAGAAAATCTTGCCCATGCACATCAGTTCTTTGAGCCCTGGAGCTCCCGCCACGAAATAGTTATAAACCTTGGAGCGAAGAACCGCTTTGACGACGATGCGAGGCAGGATCATCCGAAGATACTCATCCAACGCGGAGCGGCCTTCCACCACCATGGACCAGAGTCCCGCCTTGAGTTCTAGCTCTTGTCCCAACGGGGCCGCCTCCTTGCCGAATTTTTCCGCCACAACGCCCGTAGTATCGATTTCCACAAGCAAGGTGCGCCTCCCCTGATCCGCGGCCAACAAGGCAAGGGACAGGGCAATCGTCGATTTTCCGACTCCACCCTTGCCAGAGACAAAGAGCAGGCGTTTGGAAAGAAGTGGGTAGACCACGGAGTGTGCCTCGGATAGAGGTTGGCGGAGGGGGTCAGACGGGGAAAATGCAGCCGCTTCCCAACGCTGGATCAGATAAAGCCACAAGAAACTTGATTACCCCAACTTGTAGCCGCGGGCAAACCTCCTCCCCGGATTTTCCACTTCACAACGGAGGTTTTTGAGTTGAGTTCCGGTCGCGCTAGTCGCGGCCGCTCCCATCGCTCCCAGGTTTGCCGCAGAATCAAACCTCAATCAGGCCTCCTTTGAAAAACGGCCAGCTCCTTCGTTTGCGAGTGAAGGTGATTCTTGGTGGTATAGAAAAATCGGGAGTCAAACGATGGGTCGGAAAAGATGAGAAACACTTTCGAGGGCAACGTGAGGTTTGGGGATCTGAGCTCCGGAATGCGTTTTGGTGAGCGGTACGATCTCCAAAAAATGCTGGGCTTTGGCGGGTTCGGCAAGGTTTTTCGAGCCTGGGACCGCGTCTTGGAAACAAAGGTTGCCCTCAAGATCCTCGATCCAAGAATGGCGCGGGACCCCGAGCAGCTTGCCCGCTTCAAGCGCGAAGTGCTCATCGCCCGAAGGATTTCCCACCGCAATGTCTGTAAGATCTTCGATCTGGGACTGGTGGGCAAGATGACCTATCTGTCCATGGAATACATCGACGGAGAAGACCTGTCGGACATCGTGAAGCGCTTAGGGGCGCTCAAACCGCGATTGGGCCTCAAGATCTGTTACCAGATTTGCCAGGGCCTGGAGGCGGCCCACCAGGAGCGCGTCGTCCATCGTGATCTCAAGCCCCAAAACGTCATGATCGATGTCAAGGGGACAGTGAAGCTCATGGATTTTGGCGTCTCGCGAGCCGCGGATATGGGCGGCCTTACGACTACAGGGACTCTGCTCGGAACACCGAACTTCATGTCGCCCGAACAGTGCAAAGGAGAAGAAAGTGACCACCGGAGCGATCTCTATTCGCTGGGTGTGTTGATGTACTTCCTCTTCACCGATGCCTATCCCTTCAAGGCCAACACCCCCATGGGTGTGCTCTACATGCACGTGGAAAAGCTTCCGAGACCACCGGTGGAGCTGGCCCCGGATCTTCCACTCGCCCTCAATGCCGTCATCCTCCGGTGCCTGAAAAAAAATCCCGAGGACCGCTACCTGTCCGCCGCGGAGATCGGCGCGGAGCTCGAACGGATCTTGAAATCAGAATCGATCCCACAAGGCTCCGCGGGCGGAACCGCCAGCATGGCCGCGAAGCCGGCTTCCGCCTCCGGGGCCCACGGAGGCCACCGTGCCTCCGAAGCGCGGGAAGAGACGCTCGATCGCAGTTTGGCTGCCATGATCAAGGCCCGCGTTCCAACCAGCTCTGGCGGCCCCACCGATGCCGGACCAGAGGATGACACTTTGCCCGTCTCTTCCGTTTCCCGGGAGCAGAGAACTCGGCGAAAAACCCTTTCCCGCGTCTCCCGGAGCTCGACCCCGGAACTTTCCTTTCTGAAGCGTGGGGCGCGGGAAACCCCGGCATCTGAACCTTGCCGGCCGGAGAATGTCACGAATGGCGATCCAGACTCCGGGGAAGAAGCCGGAAAGCCGGCGCAAAACCCCGCCCCATCCCCCACCGAGTCACACCGCCCGGAGAGACTCCCCAGCCCGGCAGATATCTCGATCCAGCCGCCGCCCCGTCCTGCCCGGCTCCGGTGGGTCGCGGGCCTGGTTGTGATTCTGCTAGGGGGGGGCCTGGCTGGGCTCTATCTTCAGGAGGGCGAGGGGTTCAGCTCTCTGGCCTCCTTCTTCAGGCCTCGCCCTGAGGTCTCCGAAAAGGAGATCGTCCAGGGGTTGGTGGCCCAGATGCTGGAGACAGCGGCCCAACTTTCTGAGGCGGGACAGATTGAGGCTGGCCCTGAAGGCGGTGCGGCGGCACTCTACCAGAAGATCGAGCTCCTCGATCCGGGAAACCCGGTGGCTCGATCCCTGTTGGCCACCATTGTCCAAGGTTACCGCACTCAGGCCGCCAGTGCCCTCGAACAGGGGAACGCCCACGAGGCGCTTCGATGGAGCCAGGAAGCCATGAAGCACGCTCCCGCCGATGAGCTGGCAAGGAAGATTTTCGATATGGCCCTCGAACAAATCGTGAGCCAGACCGGTGAAACCAAGGCACGAGTGGAACAAGCCCGCCAGCTCTTGGCCCTGCGCCAGCCCGAGAAAGCTATGGAAGTCCTGAAACCGGTTGCCGGAGCCCATGACTCCGGCGGGGAAACGGCTCTCCTGCTCAAGCGTGCAAGAAAGATGCTCCAGGAGCTGCGTCGCCAAGCCCGGGAATCGAAATTGCGGGAGATCCAACGTCGATCCGCAGCCAAAAGAGCCTTGGCCAGCGGGACTTCAGCACCAGGTAACTCTAGAGGCTCCTGGTACCGACGGCAGGAGCCGACCCCGAGTCCGCGACCTCAAGCTTCCCCCACGGCGGAAGGAAAGAGCACGCCACCACCCACCGCCGAAAGGCGGAACGGCGGTTGGTGGCGCGGAGGAAATCAGTAAGCCGCTAGCGGCCTCCATCCCATAGGATGCCCACCTTCGCCGCTGGCGATCAGTTTGCCTTGCCCCGCTTGAGGTGCGTGACGAAGAGGTTTCCCGTGTCTGAAATCGTGTAGAGGTTTCCGCCAAGACCGGTGGCCAGGCGGATTCCTTTCCATTCTCCCGAAAGGCCCACCTGCTGGTACTTCCCTGATGGTTCCACGGCGAAGAGAGAGCCGTCTCGCTGCACGATCAGTGCGCGCTCACCCACGACTATCGCCGAAACGGCCTCTTTCCATGTCCCGGCCAAGCCGATTTGCTTTCCCAGCCCGTTCTTCTCAGTCCGAAAAAGGGTCCCCACGCCGTCAATGGTGTACAGAGCACCATCCAGGGCGAACAAGAGCCGTGTTCCAAACCATTCGCCTGGCTGGCCCACCTGCTTGCCAATGCCGGTGGCGTCCGTCTCGAAAAGATTACCCCTGGCATCGATGGTGTACAGAGCGCCTTCAAGATAGACTGCCCGAAGGGTTCCACGCCACGCCCCGGGGTCTCCAAGCTGGCCCGCGACTCCAAGGTTCGAAATCTGGAAGAGGCTTCCTACGGAGCTGATGCAATAAAGCCGGCTCTTCGCGGCAACCAAGTGGGCGCTGCCCAGCCAGGCTCCAGAGCGCCCAAGCTGGCTGGCCCGGCCGCTTGTCTCCACACGGTACAAAGTGCCCCGCTGGCTGATGCTATAGAGCGCACCATCAAATCCGGCAATGAGGTGAACATTCTTCCAAACCCCTGGCGAGCCGATGAGCTGCCATTGCCCGTACCCGGTTCCCTCCAAGGCCCAAGCAGAGCTACACCAACAAAGAAGCCCAACGAACAGCAGGCGTCTTCCCAGCATCCGATTCCTCCAGTCTCCGGTTGTGGCACTCCTTCAAAGCGCAATCCGAGCCATGCGCTTTCTTTTTGAGTTGCCTTCCGCTCGCGCCGGCACGACCCACGCCTGCGGCGCAAGTTTTCCCCCGTCACTCGCCTTTTCACCATCCCTGGACAGGCTTCCTGACCCTGAAAGCAGCACAACCCAGGAGTTTTCCCCACCGTGCCCGGTTTGAGTCCCTTCCCGACCATCGAGGCCACCTTTAAATCTTACCGTGAAAGTACACGCAAAGCAGACATCTGTCTTGCCGTGAAAGTACCCGCCAGCATGGAGACCGGAAGGCCTCCATGCGAAAAGATTGGGGGGAGGGATTTTGGGCCTCGGTCATGGTACCGGCCACGGTGCAGATTTCAGACGCCGCCCCAGGGCTTCCAGCCCTGGAACCCGGCGGAGGCTCTGCCTCCGGACCTCCGCTGGGAGCGCCGCTCCCAG
>JAJRTK010000225.1 GCA_024278345.1 bacterium
GGATGGGGCGTTGGCGAACCCGCAATCATTACCTTGAGCGGCGATGTGAGTCTTTCCTGCGACTTTTTCTCGGTCTATTTCGATTTATGTGCTATCGCGCCTCCCACGATCCGGGATCTCTGTGTAGGCGAAGGCGGACCACCACCGGCCATGGCCATCCCTTCGGTCGGAAGAGTGAAGTGACCTATGCCCCGACGACGGACGTGAGCTGCTGCCGGAGGGAGCGTCCACCACCGATGACCACTCTCCCCACAACCTGATGAATGTGAGTCATGGCGGAGTCACACCATCCGCAAAACCGGTTGGGGGTTGTCTGTTACCATTTGCATGGCTACAATGGTGCTGATTCGGCCTGTGGAGTTCTGGGTTTTGGGGGATGCAGCTAGCGTGGAGCGGCAAAGGAGCTTGGGACAAAGCTCCGGAGCTGGGGGTGTTTTGTCGAATTGCCCATCACTCTTGAGAAAAATCGTAGCCCTCAAAAGGGGGGATCTGGGAGTGTTGTCGCGTATGGCGGCGCTGGTGATGGTTCTGCCTCTTGCGCAGCGGCTTTTGTCGCTTCCCTCTTTGCTCAAGCTCCTTGATCGCCGGCCTGTGCGTTGGCGAATCGGAAACTACGAACCAGAGCGGCTCGTCCGCTTGACACAGGGGCTCTTGAAACAAAACGTTGGGATGTTTCGTCCAAACTGTTTGAAGCAGTCCTTGATTCTTTTCTATTTTCTTCGAAGTTCCGGGTGGCGAGTCACCATTCTCTTCGGCGTATCGAAGGACGGGGGGAGACTGGCAAGTCACTGTTGGTTGGAGTTCAAAGGTGCGCCAATTGGCGAGACCGATGATCCGAGAACAGCGTTTGAGGCAATCTACGTTTATCCTTCGCCTACATCAGAGGCAGACCCGAAAAATGATGGACAAAGTTGAAAAAGTAGAAGAACGGAATTGTGAGCTCGATGAGTTTGTTGAAGAGCGCGACTCGGCACATCGAAAGCCATTCGTGAAGCCCATGCTGATTCGCCATGAGTCGCTTCCGGAAGTGACCACGGGTTTCGTCGGGAGCTTTGTTCCTTGATGCCCGTCATGATTCATCCTCACAAGATCGATGTGGGGTCGCGGAAGGCGTGGATGCTGCGAATTCGAGGTGAAAACTTGGGGTTCACCTTGGGCGGAAGTCTTGGCATCAAGGACTGAGGGAGTGGCAGGTGGTCCAGACAGGGTTCTCAGCGCAGGGAAAAGTCGTCCAGAGGGCTTCAAGATCATCTTTGAACTCACGAACCAGTGCAACTTCCACTGCCTGCACTGCCTTCGCAATGAAGAGAGTTCAAAGCGATACCTTTCCGAGGTAATTGTTGAGAAGGTGCTCGCTGAGGTCGAATCTTACCACGTCCCTCTCTGGATCGCCTTGACTGGGGGCGAACCGACGTTGCACCCAAGGCTTGCGTCGATTGCCGGGAGGATTGCCAATCGCGGTCTCCAGTTCGCGTTTGTGACCAACGGGTGGAATTTCCAAGAGACGCTGGAGCGGTTAGCTCCGGACTGGAGTGCCATCCTTCATGTGACCTTCAGCCTCGACGGCGCTACGGAGTCGATTCACGACCTACTTCGCCAGCGCCAAGGCTCTTTCCGCCGCGTCCTCCAGGGGATCACTCTGTGCAAGTTTCGCGGAATCCCCAGCCAAATCAACATGGTGGTGACTCGCGGAAATCGTAAGCAGCTCCAAGAGATGGCGCTGCTTGCCAGCCGCCTTGGCTGCTCTGCCCTGGCTTTTGGCCACTGCCAGCCGACGCCAGATTCTCTCGCGGCGGACCTTGTGCTCGACCCTCCTGCTCGCCGCCGTGTCGAAGCAGAAATCGCCAGCCTCCAAAAGACGCTTCGTCTTGAGATTCGACTGGCGGGGGATCACTTCCAGCCCTCACTGTTCCATCAGTGTTCGCAGCTTAGGATGCAGGAATTCAATATCGACTACCGGGGCTATCTCACGGCTTGTTGCATGCTTTCAAGTTTCCGTGGAGGCCATCCGGATACGGAAGTCATTGCCGACCTCAACGAGGTTAGTTTTTACGAGGCCCACAGGAGGCTGCTGGCGAAAATCGCCATCATCAATGGAGAGAAGCTTGATCGAGTGAGCAAGGGCGGGGCTTCGGAGTGCGACCATTTTATTTGCCACCACTGTCTCCAGCATTACGGAAAACTCTCGGAAACCAACGAAAAACCAATACCTGTGGCGGGCCACGATCCGGCAAATATCTGCTAGAAGAGAGAGTACAATGGAACCAAAGCCAAGTCCGCGCCTTCACTCAAGCGTCGTCTCGGCCAGGCTCAACCCCACCGAAACGGCGCTGCTCCATTTGCAGACGAAGCGCTACTATTCGCTTAACGAGACGGGCACTTTCATCTGGAGTTGCTTGGAGGAAGGGAACGCTCTGGAAGAGATTGTCGAGGCGCTGGAAAGGAATTTCGAGGTGGAGCGGAATGAAGCTAGAGTCGTCCTTGGTGAATTCCTGGATGAGCTGACAAAAGAGGGACTTGCCGAGGCTTGAGTCCATCAGCGGTCGGCCAAAGGAAAGCGGCCTTGGTCATCGGTGGTGTCTTCGGCAGCTCTCGCTGTCGCTCGGCCCCGGCCACCCAGTGAACTTCGGGCCCAGCCCCAGGGCTTCCAGCCCTGGAACCTGGCGGAGGCGGCCTTCGGACCTCCGCTGGGAGCTTGCGCTGCGGCCCCTTGGGCCGGGTATCGCTTGCGTTCGGCTTCAGACCCACGCCAGGGAGCCAGCTCTCTGGACCCATTTTTGTATTTTTTCTTCTGGTGGCCGAAACGATGACCACCTCCAAGGAAAGCCATGCAAACAGTACCTGTATGTATTGGAGAGGCGGAGGCTGGCGATCTCAAAGATGTAGCTAAGCTCTTCCAGCGAGAGGCGGAGTTTCATGAGGCTCTGGCGGGATACTACGAGATTGAGGCCGAGTATGATTGGGAAGCATTTCTTGCGGCAACCCTGGTGCGGAAGAACCGCCGCATTTTCGTTGCCAAGCAGGGAGATCGGCTCATCGGCTTCGTGTTTGTTCGCCTTGGCGGCCGCCCTGCCCCCCGTCGCGCCGCGGTGTCTTGGAAACGCCCGCTGGTGGCCGGTGTTGCCCTGCTGAGGCGAATCCTGCGGCGAGGCCGAAAACCAGGGCCACCTTTTCCGCCCCTTAAGCCGGTGACGTGGGGTGTGATTGAGGATTGCTGGGTCGTGGAAAATGTCCGTCGGCAGGGCGTGGGCCAGGCCCTGGTCGCCGCAGCCATGGGCTGGGTGCGGCAACAGGGGATCCAGAGAATTGAAGCCGGCATCCTGGCTCAGAACAGTCCGTCGGTGAAGATGTTTGAAAAGCTGGGCTTCAGGACATTCAGGCTGTTACTTTCGGCGGAACATGACGAGCGGGCGAACGGATAGATTTCGGTTGCAAGGCGCCTTGGGGGCCGGCTGCCCGGTTGGAGGGCGATGATGGGGGAGGGGCGGCGGACGGATTGCCGCCGACCCGACCGGA
>JAJRTK010000226.1 GCA_024278345.1 bacterium
AACTATGGCACCCTCGGTGACAGAGATCGATCCTGAGTGCTCTACAGGCGAAGCCTTGGATGGGTTCGAGGGAAAACCGCTCCACTACGATGCTGCTCAAGGCAAGCTCCAAGCCGCGACTGCCGAGGGTGAAGGAAAATACGCCGAAAAAGCCCGGACGATGGCCATCGAGCTGGGGTTCCCATAGAAAGCGCAAAAGGCCCTTTCACCGCAGTCGAGATCAACTGCTCCCTCCTTTGTAGGGTTCCTGGCCGGTACGATGACCAAGGCCGACCTCGATCTAGGGCTCCGATGGAAAGCGGGTCGCCTCCCTTTCGCCGGGCGGGCGGGCGAAACCCTCGATACCCGAGCAGCCGCCGTACCGCTCACGGAAAAGGGGGACCAGGTCGGCGGCTACACCGGCCTGCCCTTGGGTCGCCAGATTGCGCAAAAGGTCCCGGGCAAACCGGCATGGGGCGCCGGGGGCGAAAAGGACGGGTCCCTCGGCCAAACGCTTGTTGAGTGGCCAAGCCCGAGCGCGGGCAACGGGATAGGGGTCGAGTGGGCGTGGAAACCGCTCCATGCCGTAACCGAGCACCATGAGCTGCCACGCCGATTCCCGGCCCCTCCCAGCGTCTCGCAAAGCCAGATAGAAATGGTGCCTCCCACGCATGGACAAAGGCTCCACTTCCGCCCCACGGCTCCAGAGCGCCACCCGGCTCCTCCACGGTCTCTGGCTTCGCCAGGTCTGCGCCAGGAGTAACGCCGCCAAGACCAAGACGACACCTGTGATCCACCGCCGGGAGGAGTTGACACGGACAACTCCCAAGACCAAAAAGATGGAGCTTGCCACTGACGGAGTGTAGAGCAAGCGCTCCGGAAGATCCGTGGGCATCTCCAAAAGGAGGTTGGACAAAAGGATGATGGAACCAAAAAGGAGAACCAGTAGAAAGGCCATGGGACCGCTCCGGTTCCACAAAGCCCAAAACCCGCCCACAACCCCCACAAGGAGCAACAGAATACCGGGAACCGCATAGGTGGCCAACGTCCATGGATCTAGATCCACCGTGGCGTAGCCATGGGCAGGAGCCAATCCCGTGGGCACGAAGAGCATGGCAACCGAACGGCCCACCAGGTACAAAGCGTAAAGAGGCCGTTCCCACCCCTGAGCCGCGTAGATGAGGTTGACGGTTCCAAGCTGTGCCCAACCACGGTGAAGAGAGAGCTGAACAGTGACGACCAAGAGCAGTACCACGAGCACCGGCACGGTTTTCCGCCAGGCCCACCACCCTGACTCGGCGCCATAAAGAAACAAAATGCCTATGCCGTAAAAAAGGGCCGACTCCTTCGCGGAACAGGCCAAGAACAAGAGAAGGGCCACCCACGCAGGATGTTCCTTGCGCAAAGCCAACAAGGCCGCCGTCATGCCCAAAAGGTTCGCCAAGAGATCGGCTTGACCGACAATCGCTCCCACGGCTTCGGAGTGAACGGCGTGAACCGAAAAAATGATCGCAGTCCAACCGGCAAGGCTTTGCGGCGAAGGGGCGCGCCCCGAGGCTTCTCTAGCCCCGGCACCTGTTCCTGGCGGCTCGGCTTTCAGCAGGCTGCAAAACAAAGCCTTGGACAACAGAAACAAGAGCGCCGTATTCAGAAGGTGTAGAAGCAAAGTCAACAGACGAAATGGGAACGGCCGCATCCCGAAGAGCCCGACCACCGAGCGCCAAACTATGGGCGTAAGCGGCCGATAGGTCAAAAACTTTTCGCCTGTTTGTCCCCAAAAGTCCCGAACGAAAACTTCGGTCCAGGGAAGATCTTGCAGAAGGGGATTCTGCAGGATGGCCCGAGCATCATCGTAAACAAATCCCCCATCAAGGGTCATGGTCCCGACGATGACTGACAAGCCCACAGCCAAGAAAAAATAGCCCCCAAGTCCAACGAATTTTTTGGCAAAACGGCTCATGGGACCTCCAGTGAGGTTCTCGCCGGCTATGTACAAAACGGTGAGAGACCCACCACCGCCGCGAAACCACACTGGCCATTGCCTCCGTACGGCATCGATCAAAACCGGCCACCCTCCCACAAGAAGCGTAGCCGGTGCCGACCGAAGGGAGAGTCGGTTTCGCCGACCACCTCCCGTCTGTCTATTATTTCTAGATTTCGGGCGCCCTTGATCAGTTGGTGCGCACCGTCTGCGTGGAAACCCCGTAGAGTACTCCTACCCACTCGGGGTGATCCACAAACGGATTCCGGTTGCCCTGGTAGGTGTAAACCGCGTCGTTTCGATTTTGCTCGTAGGCATCCACGGGATCCTGCTCGTGCCAATCAAGGAGCACTGATAACCGGCCCATGTAGGCCGGGCTGTAATTAGACGTAGAATTGTGCAGCAGCGACATGTCGTCCGTCAGCTCGAGCTGGTGCTCGGAAACCCCGGTCACCGCGTGCGTATCACCCTCGTATCGAACGTCCATGTAGAACATCGCACGGGCGATATCTCCACGGCGGCCCATCCAAACCTCGTAAATGCCACTGGGCCCGTCCGTGTTGGTCCGCCAGCTGGAGTCACCTGGATAACCGCCACCCTGGCCACCCTGACCATTGTTGTAAACCGTGGGTTCTTCGGAGCAGCCGGAGGAACAGAGACCAAAGGGCCGACTTCCACGGGCGGAATTGTAGCCCGTGTCCGAAATGAAGAGGTGGTGAGCATCGTCGTGGGGAAGGTTGCTGTCACCCTGAGACTTGAAGCCATAGGAACGCGGCCAACTGTGCTCCCTGTTGTATGGGCCGGAACCGCCGCCAGTCTTGCCAAAGGTATCGTTGCTGTAGACACTGAGGACGCGCCCCGGATCGGAGGGGTCTTCGTCAGCCTTTTCCAGAAGGTTCCAAGTGTCCGTGGCGCTGGAGCTGTAGGGATAGTGGATGTGGTCCTTGATGGCTTCATGGAGAGTTGTCCGAAGCGCCGACGCATTGGATGCGTCCACCGCCGCATAGTAATCGACCTGGCTCACGCGGTTGACCATGGCTGGAGTGTTGATCGCTTCCCCGGGATCGACACCGGCTCCACTACCGCCAAGCCCTTCGCCGGCAAAATCGTTCCGGAACCAGTCGGACCGGGCATCGGTATCGCGGTAGTAGGGAATGCGCGAAGCGCCTCCCGGGGCGTCGGGAAGGCCGTCGTAACCCGCGGAAAGGACTGCCGAAGAATAGGCGCGATCACCAGAGCCGCCGTCGAGAATCGCCACCGAGTCAAGGAGGCCTGACCAAGGGCTACTGTTAAAGGTTCCATTGTCGTCCGGGTCGAGGTCATCGCCGACGGCACCGGTGAAGCCATCCGCCAATAGGATTGTGAGCGATCCATCTTCCAGGGCGTTTGTCATGAATCCCGTGGACCAAAAACCCGCGATATCCGTGCTGCCCACGCTGTACACCCCATCGACCTGGCCCGGGTTTTCCCCGCCGTCACCCTCCAATACGACGATGGAAGCGTTCCCATAACTCGTCTGCTTCTGGCCAAATATCTCAATGAATTCGTAAGTATCGTTGCCCGTGTGATTCGCTACAAATTCGCTGATGATGGGGAAACCCGCCGCCGAGGCCGGTGGTTCCCATGCCACGTTGGGAGTTCCCGGCGTGTTGCTCGCCTCATTCTGGCCCAATGAGCCATTCATCCCCGGGAGCCCATCGCCGCTGTAATCATTCCGGACCCAGTCCGATACGCTGTCGGTATCGGTGCCGTCGGGAATTCTGGAGGCGCCGCCAGGCGTGTACTGGATGCCGTCATAACCGCGCGTCAGCACCGTCGAAGAGCCGTAGTTGAAGTCACTGGCCCCGGCGTCGGAAACTGCCACGCCATCGTAAATTTGGCCCCAGGGGGCCGAGTCCAGGACACCGTCATCATTCGTGTCGAGATCCGTGTTGATCGCACCGGTGAAGTCTGACACCAAAAGCAATGTCGCCGAGCCGTTGTGAAGCTCATTCGTCCGGAAATCCGTGACCCACAAACCGCTGCCATCCGTGGTTCCCACCTGATAAGCCGTGTCCAGGTTGCCCGGTCCGTCCTCGCTGTCGCCTTCAATCTGGACGACCCAAAGATTTGAGTAGTTCGTATTCGCCGTACCAAAAACCTCGATGTACTCGTAGCTATCCGTGCCCGTGTGATTGGCCACGAACTCGTTGATCACCTGGGCCTCCGCCAAGGAAGAAGTTCCAAGGAGCAATGCCGCAACAGCGGCAAACAAGCTCGACCAGCGGCCTCGTGGGGAGGGAGTCATGGAGGATTTCCGCTTTCGAAAGTTGACTTCAGTATGCATAATGGGGATTCCTGTTCTTTTCGTGGCGAGCTTTGCTCATGATACATAGAATAAACTAAGCAAGAATGAAGCACGATTCATGCCAACGTCCGAGGCCCCGTGGCCCTGAAAAAAAACTGACGACCGACAGAGAAAACTCAATCAACAACAGCTACTTACAGAGCATGTGCCAGGCTCTTTCATTTTCTCCGTGTGAGCCATTTGTTACAGTCCCGCGAAGTCTAGTTCGTCACCGACACAAGAAACCCCATGGATGACCCAACCTGTATCACCCATTGCGCCCACGAACTTGAGCTCCCCACTCACCTCTGGCTCAAGCTCGCAAGCGTTCCCTACCTCGGCGGGGCCACCCTGAGGAAACTCCTCCGCAGGTTCGGCTCCATGGCCGGCATCCTTGGTGCCAACCCGACCCAGCTCGCGGCAACGGGTCACCTTCGGAAGGGAACTCTCGAAGGACTGACGCACCTTTCGGAAAGTGGCGGGCAAGCAGAGCTCGAGGCGCTTCAGGCCCAAGGAATTAGAATCCTCCACTGGGGCAATCCAGGATATCCCAAACGCCTTTTCCGCCTTCCGGATCCACCGCCGGTCATCTTCGTCCGGGGAAGACTGCCCGGTCTAGGCCTAGTCATCGCCGTCGTGGGGCGCCGGGACCCTGGGGAAAGAGGCCTGCGGCATGCCCGAATGCTCTCAGAGGAACTGTCCCGAGCCGGTGTCCCCATCCTCAGCGGCATGGCCCTGGGAATCGATACGGCGGCACATCAAGGCGCTCTTGCTCCGCCCAATGGCCAGACAATCGCCGTGTTGGGTAGCGGTCTTGAGCGGCTCTCCCCAAAATCCAACCTTCCGTTGGCCCTCCGGATCGCCGCCAGGGGGGCTCTCCTCAGCGAGCTCCCCATGGGAGTTTGGCCAAGAGCGGCAACTTTGATGGCCCGGAATCGGATCATCGCGGCCCTCTCATCCGCCTTGGTGGTCGTGGAAGCGGGGTTAACGGGAGGAACGATGAATACGGCCAAAAGAGGCCAACGAATGGAAACGCCGGTCTTCGCCGTACCCGGCTCTCCCGGCACCGACCTCCTCTTGCGGACAGGAAAGGCCCACGTCCTCGTGCCGGAAGCCTTTCAAGCCCAGCGAATGCTAGCCATGCTCTGTAAAACTCAAAACAGCCTGGGGGCTACCGGGAACCCTGGAGACCGCGCTCGCCCTGAGCCCATGCAGGGCAAGCTATTCACCAACCATGAATCCAGGGAGTGCGATTCGCTTTCATGATGCGATGGACGCTCTACAGGGGGGAGGCCACGGGGAGATCTTCAGATCCGCCGTTTTCACGGCGTATTTCTCCTGATATCGCCCTTGGCAACGACACGACAAACCAGAAATTGGAACCGACCTCGGATTCAGTATCCAACCCGATTTGGCCATCCATGAGATGGATGAGTCTCATGGAAATCGTCATTGCCAAGACGCTATTTCCTTGCCTTGTTCGTGTTGAGTTGGGTTTTGCAGTGGCAGAACTCAAGCTGGGAAAGGACTGTATCCAGAGGCCGGGAGGGACCCCAAGAAATCGGAAGCGGATCAGACCGTGATCGGCAGCCTCCACCCTAATGACCGTCATCCCCTTGTGTCCTTGCTTCATGGCATGGCTCAAGAGATTTTGAAAAACCTGCCTGAGCCGAGAGGGATCGCCTCTGACCCACTTGGGAAGAACCTTGGAAAACTGGAAGCGCACCGTTTGCGGCCCCGAATTCAGGCGTTGCTCCAAGAGCAGAAGCGCCCCCCGGAGCAGCTTGTCAAGCCGGAAGACCCGTCGCTCCAATTTGAGCGTGCCAGCATCGAGCCTGGCAAGATCCAGAATGTCGTCCAACAAGCGGAGCAAACGGTGCGCCACGTTTTCGAGCAACTGCAGCGGCTGACGCATCTCGAGACCATCTTTGGACTTGAGAAGCCTGGAGGTCAGGGCCAAAATATCGTCGGCAGGAGCCCGGAGTTGTTGGCTCACCTGGGAAAGAAGCAACTTTTTGGTTCCAATGGCCGTTGCCGCCCTCTGGCGTTCGCGTGCAGTCTCCCGGATGCCCTGCTCTATTTGGAGCTGCAAGTCGCCCACGGCAGCACCAAGTTCCCGGTGGCAACGCTCGAACCGGTTGGCCAGAGCTCCCGCCATGGAAAGGCCGAAAAGAGCCAGGCCCAAAGCGCTCCAGTTGGAGAATGGGGCAAAGATCTGACCCCAAAAGGTATCGTGGATGACACAGATCGCCAGGAAAGCCCCCCCGAAAACGAGTTTTTTAGCCTCTTCATCCCCCTGTAAAACCCGTTTTTTCAGCTCCCACCCGACGAAGAGAAGACCTGGAAGCAACCAAAGAGGCCACCACTGGAGCAGCGCCAAGTCCAGGTCTAACCCTGTCATGAAAGCGACCGCAACCCCCAAGAGCGGGTGGGAGATTTGATAGGACCGAAGAAGCGGGGAAACCGGCTCGTTCAGGAGAACCCAAATCGACTGGATGAGCGCCGCGGGTATGGCAAGGGCAAACAGATGCTCCGCCTTCTTGAGAGTCACGAACTCGTAGCCCAAGACGAACCGCCACTGGTGGTCAAGAAAAGGTACACCGCCGCCGTAAACAGGAAGATTGAAAGCCATGGATGAGCTTGCTCGTAAGGGCGCCTCCGATAAAGGAGAAGGTGTTGCGCCGCCATGAGCACAAGAAAGATGACCAGGCCTATGCGAGGCAGGTCAGAAAGAGCGGCCCGGCGGCTCAAGAGCTCAATTTCCCCGAATTGAAGGGGACCCGCCACAAGGCCGCCGGAGTTTCGGCCCTCGGCTGGGGAACACCACACACGGAGCGCCAGTACTAGCTTCCCGTCCTCGCTGGCGGCGCTGCGAGGCACGGAAAACAGGCGATACCGATCAAACTCCATCACACCGTCGGGAGGTAATCTCCCCACCGCGCCCACGAGCTCACCTCCGGTGTAAAGCTCATAGGCACTCCTCACGTCGCCGATCCAGATTCCAAGCTCCCGCTTGGAATGCTGCTTGCTCTCGTCAAAAAAGAGCGTCTTGCGGTACCACCCTTTTGTCAGGCTGGAATAACCCTGCCGCCCCCAAGCCAGCGGCGCCTGAATCCGGGACCAGGACGAATCATCGTAACTGGGACTCGCCCACGACAGGTTGTCCCCTGGATGACATCGCCACTCTCCCTCCAGCGAAATCACCCTTTTCAAGATCGGCGAGCGAGCTTCTTGCGCCAACACGAGAAGCGGAGCCAACACCGTGGGCATCAACACCAACCACGCCAGCTTCCAGTGATGCCCACGGCCTTCGAGGAAAGCTCCCCGCGGCAATGGACCATCGAGAGCTTGTAGAACGGGTTTGCCCCCCGGCCAGACAGTCCCGATGTCGTTCTCACTCACTACGATTCTCCACAGCCAGTTTGCCCCCTCCCCAAGTCGCTTCGCTCCGCCGCTCTTGTCCCGAACCTACGGCCAATTGCGCCTCGCCGTCAAATCTCGGTCCCTTGTGGGCGTTTTTCCCAATGCCGGGCGAGGATTCCAAGGATATCCTTCGGACTCTTGGCAACGACCAACCGGTGGGCTGTGGATACCAGACCGCTGTCCATCAGCTTTTGTAGCGCGTCATCGATTTCGAAATCGACTTGGATTCCGAACTCATCATGGAGAAAGCGCTCGCAGAGCACGTCGAGATCTTCCTTGGTTTGAGGACCGGCTTCCCACAAAAAAAAGAGCGCGAGGATCGCCTCTTTGAACTCCTCTTCTTCCAACGCGTCCACCAGGTAACACAAGACGCCTCGTCCGTTGTCCAGGCTTTTATCGTAGAGTGAATGGGTGACCAGGGATTCGTATCGATCCTTGGCACTCTTGTACCCGAAGAGAACCTTCGCTCCGTACCCCATGGCGCTGAACAAAACAATGAAGGCCATGACCGGGCTCAAGACCGCGGCCCGGGCTATCTTGAAGGCCACGATGAAGAACCCCGTCAACCCCGTAACCGATAGTTTGATGAGATCCACAGGCTGCATGGAGAGCTTCTTGTCGGGGAAAACCACCTCCAGATCCGCCATGGGAATATCCCGGAATGTCTTGATGACGATGGGGCGTACGCCCCCCTTTGCCGGCTCCGGCAACTTCTCCTTGGAAGGGCGAAACAAAAGAACCAGTTCCTGAAAGGTAGGCTCCTGCAAGCGAACCCTGGAAAAGAGGTTCCCCAGCCGAACACCGGTGTGTCGAAGGCAAACCCTCTGCAGATACCGCACGCCGTGAATTGTCGCCGAGGCCTTTCCCGCTTGTCCGCTCCCGACGCCCCGGGAGGCACCCCCATCAGGAACCGTGGTCTCCTCCAACCCGCACTGGGCATCATAAGAAGCCTCGGGCCGCGGCGACGCACTGATCCGCTCCCGACTCCCGGGATAGACCAGGTGCAGCACTTTTTTCAGGAGCTTCCCCACGAGGTAGTCGAGTTTCTCAAGAAGAAGCCTTCCCTCGAAAACCTCCATCCCTACGCCACGGTGAAAGATCAGAATGCGCTTGGCGAATTCCGGCACCCTCTTTCCCCCGCGATAGGTGCGTCCTTCAAAGAAGCGCACCAGCAACCCTGCGTCGAGGGAACCCCAGTCGATCTGGACTGGAAGCCGAAACAAAAAATCCTCTTCGTTGGCCACATCAAGCTCCTGCTGGGAAAGGAGCCGGAAATTCGCTTTCTCCATCACCAAAAGGAAACTCTCAAGAAAACGCGTTTCGGCAGCCTGGATTTCCTCGGCTGCGAAACCTTCGCAATTCCCCAAAAAAGATCGATCATCAAAGAACCGGTAATCCCTCTTCATGGCCTGCAGCGTCTCATGATAATCCAAGTGGTAAAGAAGCTCCAACCGGCGGCTAACCTCCATGAAGCGATTCCGCTCTGCTTCGCCTCCCAACCGGTGAAGTAGAGCCTGGACAAGGCGGGACTTGGACACCGGCAAGAAATGCTCGTACTCCACACGCACCTTCACCGGAATTTGGCCCACGTGGGCATCCTTCGTCTTTTTTTGTGTGTCACGCCTTTTTCTCACTCCGCCCCGGCAAATTCAGCGGCGACATCAGCACCCGCTCGTCCCCTTGTCCACGGCGCGGTCCCCCAGCGCTCTTCGCGGCGCCAGCTAGAGCTGCCGAGGCACCAACGATGACCACCGCCGCCAAGGATAGTGCTCTCAACCCACCCACCGCAAGCGCGAGGATGCTCGAATCACCGGGGTCAAGCACATCTGCTCGACGTCCAGCCTATCAGGCCTTGGTCATCCCTTCGGCCAGAACAATCGCGGGCCACATGTCCGAACGACGGACGTGAGCGGCTGCGAGCGACCGGAGGGAACGCAACCAAAAGCAAAACGTCCGGAACGCTGACTCTCCGGCCAATCCCTTTTTTCCAGTGCCGGTGCCAAGAAGGCCAAGAGCTCTCAATGGCGTCCGCCGAAGAACTCCTCCACCAGGCCAATCCATACGTTGAGTTGACAGTTTTCGACATTTCGGGTTGAACTTCCCTTTCCTTGTTGCACTGGAGGTGGAGTGTCATGGTCTATTACGTCAAGGGATTCGGGCTGCGCCAAGGGCAGACGCAAAAATTTCTAACTTGGCTGGAAACGTTTGATTTTTCTGACTTGCCTCCGGGCATGCAGTTCGTGGACTGCTATTTGAGCTGGGGAGATACGGCTCCGTATGAGGCCGAGATCTGGTTCAGCTTCGATAGCTGGGAGATGTGCGATTTCCTTCGGGAGTCGAGCATCATGGGTCGTTTCATGACGGAGTGTTCGCTCTTCGTGGACAAGAACCAGCCGTATCGTTCGTGGTTTTTCACGACGCCCCGGGAAGGCGTGGTTCGGGAGAGCGAGTGGTAGATTTCGGGGGAGTCAGGAGTCGGTAGCGTGGAGCAGGTTCGGAATTCGGGGGAGTCAGGAGTCGGTAGCGTGGAGAAGGTTCGCGAGTGGACGGGAACGTCGGAGTACATCGCATCGGCGGAGCTTCAGCGGATCGTGCAGGTGGCGCGGCTGTTGGGCCGGCCGTTGCTCATCAAGGGGGAGCCGGGGACGGGAAAGACTCTGCTGGCGCAGTCGTTGGCCCGGGGTCTCGGGATGCGGCTTTTGGAGTGGCACATCAAGTCGACGACGAAGGCCCGGGATGGGCTTTATGTTTACGATACGGTGCAGAGGCTGTACGACAGCCGGTTCCAGGATCGGGACGTGTCAGACATCCGGCAGTATATTCGCCTGGGGCCTCTGGGCCGGTCGTTTGCGGCTGAAGAGCAGGTGGTGCTGCTCATCGACGAGATCGACAAGGCGGACGTGGAGTTTCCCAACGACCTGCTCCACGAGTTGGATGCCATGAGCTTCGAGATCCCGGAGACAGGGGACCGTGTTTCGGCGCGGCACCGGCCAGTGGTGGTGATCACGTCGAACAACGAGAAGGAGCTTCCGGACGCGTTTCTGCGGCGGGTCGTGTTTCATTTCATTGAGTTTCCCGGGCCGGAGCTGATGGGGGAGATCGTGGAGGTCCACTTTCCCGGGCTTTCGGCAAAACTTCTGAAACGTGGGATTACAGCTTTTTATCGTCTCCGCTCCGTGGACGGGCTTCGGAAGCCGCCTTCCACGAGTGAGCTCATCGACTGGATCGGGGCGCTTCTGGCACATGGGATCGATCCCAAGGAGCTAGAGCGGGGTTTGCCGTTCCTGGGGGCGCTCCTCAAGCGGGAGCAGGACATGCAGGTGGCGACTCGGGCCACGGGCCGTTGGTCATGAATCGGGGTGCGGGTGGCGGGGGGGCGTTCGCGGGCATGGCGCGGGGAGCGGGAGTGATGCGAAGGGATGCAGAGGCATGGCATGGAGAGGCCGCTGGTGGCGGAGCCGTGTGGTTGCTCGCGAACCGGGAAGAAAGCTGATGCGAAAGCCGGGCGATGGAGGAGATCGAAAGGGTGTTGACCCGGAATCGGCTGTGGCAGAGAACAGGGCCTTTCTGTTCGGGGATCTCTTCTATGCTCTTCGGAACGCTGGGATCGAGGTGGGCATCCAGGAGTGGTTGGGGCTGATGGGGGCGCTGGCGGCGGGGGCCATCGAACCGGACCTGGCGGATTTTTATACGGTGGCGCGATCGCTGTTGGTGAAGTCGGAGGCTCTTTTCGACACGTGGGACCAGGTGTTCGCCGGGATCTTTGGTGACGGGGAGCTGCCGGCGAAGGCGGCGGAGGAGCTCCTGGAGTGGCTTTCGAATCCGCTGCCCCTGCCGGAGCTGACGCCGGAGGAGTTGGCGGCCCTGGAGGCGCTGTCGCTGGACGAGCTGCGTCGGCAGTTCGAGGAGCGGCTCCGGGAACAGGCGGAGCGCCACGACGGGGGCAGCAAGTGGATCGGCACGGGGGGACGTTCGCCATTTGGCCACGGCGGTGTCAACCCGGCGGGGGTGCGGGTGGGCGGCGTTGGGGGTGGGCGGTCGGCCATCCAGATCGCCACGAAGCGGCGGTTCCGGGATCTGCGGAAGGACCGGGTGCTGGACACCCGTGGCATCTCCGTGGCCCTGAAGAAGCTCCGGCGGCTTTCCCGGACGGAGGG
>JAJRTK010000227.1 GCA_024278345.1 bacterium
CAGGGCGGAGTTGTCGGCAAACCCTTTGTTTTCTTCGTGTTGCGTTCCGCTCCCATCGGCATGACCCACGCCTTCGGCGTGAGTTCCCCTCCGTCCGCCGCTGTTCGCCATCATCGCCGCTCTCACTCTCCACTGCCCTAAGGTCGAAGCACCACGGAAGGCCAGCCCGCCACAATTTCCGGACCACCTTCGAGTCACGCGAACGTGACCCGCCGGGCAGAGCGCGGCGTCGTCCGAGGCCGAGTTTTTTCCCGCCGACCCATTGTCCCGCTTTGCGTGGATACCCGCGGAGGCCATGGGCTTTGTCAGGGGGAGCCCCGTGGTGTAAGTTGCTCCTTGGCTTGTTGCTTGAGACTTCCAGAAATGGGGGACTGGGTGGAGATTCTTGTTGTCGATGGAACGGCGGGGTTGCGGGAGCTTGAGGGTCGGCTGAGTTGGGACCTGGGCGTGGTGTTTCTTCGCCTGGATGAAGCCACCGTGGTCCGGAATATCCAGAAGATCGAGGCGTTGTCGGAGCGGGGCCTCATGGAGGTGGTGCTCTGCCACGAACGTCCGGAGGCTGCCGACCTGGAGATCCTGCTCTGGAAAAAGGCCAAGGGTAAGCTCGGACATCGGCCGCCCTTGACGCAGGATGAGCTCTTGAAGGTGGCCTGGAAAAAAGAGCTCTTTCCGCCGGGCCACCGCCGGAGGCTATTGAACGGGGAATGTTTCGGCGTCCGCACTGCTCGGCTTCCCGTGGGCTGCGGAATCGAGGAGTGGTTGCGCCAGGTGGTGGGGGTGAGGGCGGCGGAGGCGTATGTCGCCTGTCCGGATGACTGGCCCCACTGGGCGAAGCATGCCGCAGTCCTCAAAGCGGTTCCCTCTGCCCGGCTCGTTCTTCCCATGGGAACCTATCTCAGTCGCCGGGGCCGCCGGGCCGTGAAGTGGCGGAAAAAGGTCTTCGAGAGGGGGATCTGCCCCGGCGAAGCGCCCAAAGGGCATCTTTTGCCGTTGCGGCAGGATGGGGCACCCACGGGTCGCGGCACTCCCGTGGCCGCCGTCGATGGCCTGCTTCAGGTGCGGTTGGAGGGGGCCGAGGAGCGGTATGCCTGGATTCCTCTTCTCCATCACTGTGGCGCCGGCTTTGCGCGGCTCATGGGTTGCTTTGGAAAGGCCAGCTTGCCCGTGGAGGAGATGGAGAATGCGCTTCTGCGACCGACCCAGGTGAAGGGTTGGGAGAGTGCGCCCGCCTTGACGAGGGTTCCTTTTGGGTGCCGGCTGAAAGTCTTTGTTGACCACGGATTGGAGATCTCCGTGGAAACCAAGCGCCTCGATTCCTGGGCCCACTCGTCGTGGTTGGGGAAGATTCCCCTGCTGGGGCGAGTACTGGGGAAGGCATTGGGGGGGAAAGGTGTTTTAGGGGCGGAGGCCCGGCGGATCCTCTCCTGCTATGTCAGGAGCCTCGAATCCCCGGGGAGCTCGAAACGGGGGGGGATGCGCTGGTTCGTCGTTCCTGGTGGGGCGCTCTATTTGGCCAGGAGGTGCGGGAATGCGCTGGGTTGGGTGCCGAGCCTGCTTTTGCCCGGCGAGGAGGTTTCACTGGTGAAGGGGGCTGCCGCGGGCCACCTGGATATGAGGCAAGGAAAGAGGATCTGGTTGGGGCAGGTGGAAGTCAACCGAGAGGATTTCCCCTTGCGCGGATGCCTGGGCCTTGTCCGGGAGCCGGAGACGCTCCAGTGGCTGTCCACGAGGTGGCCGGGGATTGGCCGGGCTGTTTCGGGGAGGGCTCCCGGTGAAAGGTTCTATGAGGACCAGGGCCGCGGAGGCGTTGGCGAGGCCCTGGCGGCGGCGAGGCGGAAGAGTTCTGCAAGCGACGGGTCCGTGAAGCTCCGGGTGATTCGGTCTCTTCATCCGCTTCTCTACGAGTTGGGATGGCCCGGTGTGGATGGCAAGGGTGGAGAAAAAAACGGGATGCCGGAAACAAAGGCGGAGAAGAAGGAGGGAGAATGAGCCTGGATCGGGCAGTGGAGCGTTATCTTTTGGCTCTGGCGAAAGAGAAGGGTTGGGACGGTTCTCGGCGGGAGGCCGGGAGGCTTGTCTGCTCCCGCCGCCGTGCGGAGGCGGATTTGCTTCGATTGATTCAGCAAAGTTGCCACTCCTTGTGGAAGCTGTCCTACCACCGGGAGATCGGCCAGCGGGGCTACGATTCTCGTGATGCCGCCAGCAAGGCCATGGAGGAGTTTTTGCTGGAAATTGACAGGAATGGCGGGCTTCGAGAGGATGCCGGGCATGCGGCGCGGTGGCTCAAGGTGGTCTGCAAGCACCGGGTGATCGATCTGTTTGGCCGAGGCCGCCAGAGGGAGGAATTGCGGGACTGCGACTATTGGGCGGAGCTGGGAGATCCCGACCATGGGATGGAGGCGGGCGCCGCGCTGACCTGGAAGGAAATACTGGAGGCGTTACAGGAGGACCACCAGACCTTGCGTCTCAAGTACGCCAAGTCTTCACGGAAGTTGCGGGCCTTGGAATGGGATTGTCGAGCCTTCTTAAAGCTGCGCCTGGAAAGGGAGTCGGCGGCAGAGATCGTGGGTCAAGCCATGGAGCCCAGTCCTTATGTTGCCCAGGGGGAAGGTCCTTCGTCCATGAGGAAAGCGGAGGCCCGGGTTTGCCGAGGTGCTTGCCGGTATGCGCGGGAGCTTCGGTCGTTGGTGGCGGCGGGAGAATCGGCCTTGTTGCGAAGGATTCCGGCTCTTGGGTTGAGGGAGCGGGGAGCTCGACAGCCCGAAGAGTTTTCCCGGAGCGATCACCGGGCCATTCAGGTTCAGCTTCGGGGCCTGGAAAAGATTTTGGTTGAGGAAACGAGGGTGGCGGAGATCCGGCACAGGCTCTGGGCGCTGGAACAGAGGTGCATCTTGGGATTGAAGCCGAGGGAAATCGTGCGGAAGGCGCCGGAGGGGTCGCCTTATCATGTTCCCCCTGGCGGCGGGAGTGGAGTTGCGAAAAGGAAGAGTGCGTTGGTAGGCAGGCACGTGAGGCGTTTGCTGGAGAGACTTCAGGTTTTGTTGAGAGAGTGGCCGGAGGGTTTTCCCGGCGAGCTCCGTGTTTTGCTGGGGAAGCTGGTGGCCGCCGGTTGCCGGGGCTCATCGGGAGATCTGGGAGTTCCGGGTTAGATCGACATTTTGGGAAACGGATCTTTTGAGAAGGCCTCCTTTGGCATCGAACGATGATTCCGAAAGCTCTTTTCTTCGCGGAAGAGCCTGCTTTCGCATACCGGATTCCAGCGGGTGGAAAAAGTGACAAGGAACAGCATCGATTGGAAAGATGAAGAGGCCCGGGTGGACCTATGGGAGTGTTTGGACGATCTGGAGACCGGGGATGCCGAGCCTGCTCAGCGGGTACCGGCCTCTATTCGACCTGCCCTTGAGCTCCTTGGCGGCCTGGCCCTGGGAGCCGCTAGCGAGTCCGAAGCTCCCGGAGCCTTCGAGTTGGCCGAGCTGTTGGCGACGGCCATCAGGATTGCCTCGCTTTCCGGAGTTGATATCCATGGGGAGGAGGTTCTCCTTGCGCTGGAGCCGGCTTACCCTCTCTTCGATGCCTGTGCCCGGGAGCTGGCCGTGGAGATCCGGAGCGATCTGGCGGGTTTCCGCCATGCCGCCGTGGGATTGATACAAGATTGCTACGCCCTGGAGTCCCTGGAACCTCTCCCGCTGGATTCTCTCCAGGTGGCCCGCGATTATTTGAAGGAATTGGCGCTCCTGGATGGCGTGATGCCCTGGTTGGAATCGGCGGCGGCCAGGCTTCGACGGCAGTGGCTCCAGGTCCTGGTGGAATCTCTTCGCCAGGCTTGGAAGGAAGCAGGTGAAGCGCTGGCGCCACGGGAGATTGCGGAGCACCTTTGGCCACTGGCCGACGAGGCGCGTGCTTTGGGGCTGAGCTGGATCCTCGCCCTGTGGGAATTGCTCCACGCGCACCGGGTAGAACTCAAGGATGCCGTCAGAAAGGGCCTTCTCCAAGATGCCGGGCCGGAAGCCCCGAGCTCGACGCAACCCCCCGCTGGGGACAGCCTTCTCCAAGATGCCGGGCCGGAAGCCCCGAGCCCGACGCAACCCCCCGCTGGGGACAGCCTTCTCCAAGATGCCGGGCCGGAAGCCCCGAGCTCGACGCAACCCCCCGCTGAGGACAGCCTTCTCCCGGAGGCCGGGCCGGAAGCCCATGGGGCCTCGGGGAGGCCGGTGGGCGGTCTGGAGGTTTTGCGGCTGCCCGTTGCCGTGCCCCGGATTGCCGGCGGTTTCCCCCCGAACCGCCCGCCGGAGGTCTCCATCCCACCCCGGAAACTGGCGCCGGCGAGCATGCGCCTGGCGGCGGAAGGGATGCTGCCCGAGAAAGACTTCGAGCTGATCCGCCGCGCAGCCCGGGGCCAGCCCGGGTTCTGGGCCGTGGCCCATCGCCAGGCCCTCTACCGGGATGGCTTCACCACGCCGGTCTATCTTGTGCCGGGAGTGGAGGGGGAGTGGACGGCGCCGCCCTCCTTCCAGGACGCGGAAGAGGAGCTTCGCAGCGTCCGGATCTTGCCGGAGGCCAAGGCCCTGGCGCTGCCCCAAGGCAGTGATGTGGCCCGGCCCGGGGATGGCGACGCCGAAAGAGGGGAGAGCCCCGATGACCGGGAGGCGCGGGACGATCCTGGCGAGGCCCTGCCGGACTCTCTGGACAAGGGGCTGGCCCGGTGCGACCAGGGGATCGAGATCCTGGAGGATGGCACTCCCTTGGAGGCCATTGCCCTGGTTTCCAAAAACTTGCCATTGGCCAGGGCTCGTCTTCGGGCATTCGGCGATGAGAAGGGTCTCTGGTGCGAGATGAAGCCGTTGGACGGCTCCGCAACGGAGCGCTGCCGCGAACAGGGCCTCCTGGGAGAAGCCAGTGGAGACCGAGCCCAACTCGCCCTGCTTCGCCTTACGGAGAACGGAGGAGCCGGAGAAAAGACCCGTTTCCGGCCAGGTCCCCTTCGGCCGGCTCTCGGTGAGCTGGATCGAGCCTACTCGCCCAGGGCTTACGTCGTTACCGTGGGGGAGAGCTTGCTGCGGGGAGTGCTGGGATGGGGGTTCGGCGGAGACTGCGCGGAGCGTCTGAACCGGGCCGCCCGGGAGGCGGGAATCCAGACCTATGGTGAGCTCAAGACCCTGCTGCTGGGAACCAAAATCCAGAAGGAGGGGGACCTCTTTCCCGAGCTTCCCCGAAGCTGGACCGACCCCTACAACTGGCCGGCGCCTTGGATCGCTTCTTTGCCGGTCATCGGCGGCCAGGACGGCACAACCACCCTTGGGGAGCGGTGGAGCCAGCTCATCCAGCGCGGGAGCTTCGGAGATCCTTCCCTCTTTCCCGAGCTGGGCGCCGAGATTGATACCCTGGCGGCCCTGGGTCAGGGCGCTGACCCTCGGCTCCGGCCCAAGGGCGGCGATCTCTTTGTGTTGATCCCCACGGATACCGCTACGGCCATCCTGTCGGCATTGCTCATTGGCCGCTGGCTGACAAGAGACTTGGCGGGGGTAAGGCTCCGCATCCAGGTGGCGGGAGTCCTGCGGCAAAAAGAAGAGCTTCGCAGCCCGGAAAACGGCTTCAATAGACCCCATGGAGAGGAGCCAGAACCCCTGGAAATGATGACGAAGCTGACGGAGGATCTGCTGGAGCGGCTCTTGCGCCACGAAGCCGCTGATCCGGTCCTCGTCATTCCAGGCGGCTTGAAGACACAGACGATTCCTCTGGTGGCGGTGGGGTTTGAGCGGTGCGTGCCCTGTGTCTACAAGCCCAGGTTAGGCGAGGTCCCGCTGGTTCTGCGCTGGGATCTCGTGGGGCGCCAGCTCCAGGAACGGATTGAGGGGGAGAATTGGCGTTATCTTCCGGTTCCGGCTTCCGCGCCTCAGGCTGCCGGATCCGAGTATACCGAAACCAGCGGCGGGTCCGAGCCCGTAGCATCCACCCTTCCGGTGGCTCTTTTGGTGAGTGTCGGCACCAGCCTGCTGTTCAACTACAAGAAAGACGTTGCCCGGCGGACGGGTCAACGGCTGCAAGAGATCCCCACGCCTACGGGAGCGAAGCTGGCACATTGGGCGCTCCACGGAGCTCAGAGCTCTCCGGATGATTCTCCATCTCTTTCACCCGGGATCTGGGAGCTTTCCGCCGAGCTCACGACCCTTGAGGCATGGCTTCGAGAACGAGATTATCCCGGACTCCGGGATTGCCGGCTTTCCCCCGAGCCCGGCGCGGCGGACGGAAAGCGAGCTTATCCCGAGCTTCTTCTCCTGGGCACGGACTCCCACGAGGGGCGCCTTTGCCTCCACGTCTTGGAGATGCTCCTGGAAGATTGTTGCGGTCTGACACTCCACCATCATTCCACACGATTTCCCGAGCTTTCGCTGGAAAAGCCTGGCTTCTCTTCGCGGGATGGCCAGCTATTCAAGGAGGTCCTGGTTCCGGCAAGTCGCTTCGTCCGGGAGCTCCGTCGAGACGGGCGCCGTGTTGAGATTCTCGTCAGTGGAGGTCAGGTTCTCACCGCGGCACTGCTCCAGTTCGTGGGCCGGGTCACCTCCTGCGATGTCCATTTGCTGTCAAATCTTTCCCAAGATGGGAAACAGGTGAGTCCCCTCCTTCGTTTCCCCCAAAAAGGACCTTCACGGCCGCCCGGGGCGGAACCTGCTTCGCCAGCGGAACCCAACGAAAACGGCACGTAGCCATTCATCACGCCGGTCACTGGATTGGGGCATCCACGCAAGGCGGGACAGAACAGGGAAAAAAAGGAAAATGTGGTGCCGAGCGAAGCGAGACGCCGAGCATAAGCGAGGCCCACCGTACAAAAAATGTGGGTCCAGGGAGCGTGCTCCCTGGTGGGTGCAGGGCGAAGCCCTGCCAGGGGACGGGGGATGGAATCCCCGGACCACCTTCGAGTCACGCAAACGTGACCC
>JAJRTK010000228.1 GCA_024278345.1 bacterium
ATGAATGTGGGTCCAGGGAGCGAGCTCCCTGGTGGGTGCAGGGCAAAGCCCTGCCGGGGACCTGGGCCGGAGTCCCCGGACGACCTTCGGGTAACGCACGGCGTGACCCGCCGAGCGATAGCGAGGCGTTGGCGCTTGCAGTTCCACAGTCCTGGAATTGTCCCGCGTTACGTGGATGCCCATGATGGCCACGGGGGCCCAGGCGATGCCGTGTGCTGGAAATGTCGGCTCGGGGGCACTGTGTTGGCCAATACACCGCGGACCGATGTAGGGCGAGCCGTCTCTCTGTTTGCGAGTATTGCTGTTGGGAACATGGCTTGTCCGATTTGTGAAGGCGTTGAGTTTCGTTTCAGCGATAAGCTGGAGCACGAATAGCAAAAGTTCCGGATTGGTTCCTGTTGATTAACACAGAGTGGTTTGGTTAGGTCATAACGAGCATGGTAAATCTGATACAGGATTCCAGATTTCGTGGGAATAGCAGGCCACTGGATGGTGGCACTGTTCTAGCTCATCGATATTCGTTCGGGGATCGGGTTTAGAAAGGATCCAGGTTCTTTGGAACATCGTAGACTCCAGGCTAGCGGTCGGAAGAACGAGATTGGCCATTGGCTGGGGGATAGCCGTGATGATTGCATCAGGCGTGTCGGGGGAGGCTCCGAATGATGTTGAATTCGAAGCAGACCATGATGATCAAAATGGGGATGGCAAGAAACGGCTTGAGGGTTGCCGATATTGCCCTCATGCTCGATGTGACCGCACGTCATGTCCGCTATGTTTTGAAGGGGAGCCGCGGACTTTCCAGAAAGAAAACGGTGGCATTGCTTGGTGCTCTGGGCATTCCGGGGAGCGCCTTTTTTTCTTCTTCGGATTCCGGGGAGCATGTGAAGGGTAATGTGGAGATTTATAGAGAATTCAATATCTCTGCCAAACAGCGCTGCAGGATGCTCATCTCCATTGAGACCATTCCGGACGATAAAGGTCAATGTATGGGATTTCCCGATGAAGACCGTTCTTATAGAAGATTATAAGGGATTTTTGAAGACTTGATGGGGAAGTTCTATGCCCCATGGCCAGAGGGAGGAAGCGCCATGGAATCCGGTGGGACACTAGCGTGCTCAGCGCGGAGCTTTGCCTGGATTGCGGTTTTCGCCATCATATCAACAGTTACGGGGCCAAGGGCCGCTCAAAGCGGTGCATCCAAGGAAAAGCTGGCTCCCGAGCTCGTTCGCCTGGTTGCCGGGCTACGCCAGGAAACTCCGCTGGCGAGCCTGGTCCGGCACCATCGTTTGTTGAGAGAACCCGGCGGACACTACGTCGTGGACATCATGATTGTCACGAAGGGCGATGCCGAACAATACCGGCGGCTCTTGCCGGGTCTTGGGATCCCAGGATTCTCCATCTTGGGGCCCAGGGTTTTCGCCACTGTCCCGCCGAGCCGACTGGAATCCCTCGCCGCCCAGCCCTGGATTCGGATGATTTGGCGCCAACCGCGGATGTCGGTAGGCCCTCCCCCGAAAGAAGCGAAGATTCGAAAGCAAATCCGCGCCGCGGGACCGTACACCAGCCAGGGCCTGGAGAAGTCCGGAGCCCTCGAATACCACGACAAGGGATTTCGCGGACAGGGAGTGCGCATCGCCATCTTGGATTTAGGTTTTAACCTCTACGCCGACGCAGCGGGGCTTTCGCCGCCGGAAGTCCCCGTCTTGCCCAACAGCCGCCTCATCGTCTGCCGCAGCAGCGGGTGCAAGGCCATTGGCGATGGAGAACCCACGGACCCCAACGATCCCGAGTCTCCGTGTACCTTCAAAGGGGGGAGCTGGGAGAATGGAGAATGCAAAGATCCAGAGAAGCACGGAACCGCCTGTGCCGAGATCGTCTACGATTTTGCGCCGGAGGCCGAATACTATTTAGTGAGACCCGTCACTGCCGGTGGCTTTGTCGCAGCCCTTCGCTGGTTGCGGGGGCCGGAGAACGACATCGACATCGTTTCCCATTCGGCCTCATGGGGCGCGCGGGGGCCACTCGATGGCATGGCAGACTATTGGGGCTTGAACCAGGCAGTCGCCGAATTCTATGAAGTCGGGCAGGGCGGGTTGTTGGTCAAGAGTGCCGGAAATCAGGCTGAAGCAAGCTACGTCGGTACTTTTAAGGATAATGGGAAAGGTTTTCATGATTTTGCAGATGGCGATGATTGCATTGGAATAAAAGAGAAGGGAACATTGAAGTTGACCTGGAATGAATGGGATACAGGGAATGTTACTAATGGAATAGCCAGAGATAATTATGATTTGCTTCTTTTTGAAACTGTGCTTGGAATACCCGTGAAACAAGTGGATTCTTCGGAGGATAATCAGGATGGGAAAGGAGGGGATGATTATCCGTATGAAGAAATTGAATTGTCAAATTATTGGTTTGGATATTGCGCAAAAATACGACGGACCACTCCCCATGGAGCGCCAAAATATCTAAGACTTCAGTTTTCTTCCTTAAATGGAGGTGTATTTACGGAGTATGCTCTGAGAACCTCTTCTCTTTCACTACACGCCGATTCCAAGTATGCCCTGACGGTGGGAGCGGTGGATGTCGAGACGTTTGAAATCGAGGATTACAGCAGCGGCGGCCCCACTCTTCGAGCCGATGGCAGCTATGGATTCATTAAACCCGACCTGGTCTCCTTCGCCAACGTCGATACTTATTCCTACAAGAAGTGTAATTGGATCAAGAAACGCCTTGGCCTATGCTTCAAT
>JAJRTK010000229.1 GCA_024278345.1 bacterium
ACACCGGCAAGATGCCGGTGCCACCTTTTCGGCGGAGGGCCCTACACCGGCAAGATGCCGGTGCCACCTTTTCGGTGCCGCCATTTCGCCACCGGCAAGATGCCGGTGCCACCGTTTCGGCGAAGAAAATTGTAAAGCAAAAACACGACAATTTGATAGGTCCCTCCCAGCCCACGTTTTTGTACGACGCGTTGCGTCTTGGTTTTGGCGGGTGTCCGGGCTTACGTTGATACCCTGGAATCGCAAGCGTCCGGGCAACGCCTCGCTATCGCTCGGCGGGTCACGCCGCGCGTTATCCGAAGGTGGTCCGGGGAATGTCCCGCCTTGCGTGGATACGCGTCCAATTTGTCTCCATGAGTGTTAGGTGGATACCCGCTTCCGGGTCATGCCCGCAGCCGGATCTCGGCGGCTCTGGTGGCCTCGAAACCCCAACAGAGCCCTTTCAAGACCCTCCAGAAAACTCGCGCCTTCGCCGCCGACCGCCGCCCCGCGCCGCCGGGGCGCCAGCGCAGGAGTGCCCGCGCAAGGCGCAACAGCTGGGACACCGCCAGCAATCGACTGTGCCACCTCCATTGAACAGGGCCGCGCTGTTTTCTAAAAAAGAGGGTCAGGCTCTTGATGAACTCCACCTGGAGCCGGCTGGAGAGAAGGTCTCCACCATGTTTTTTGGCCGAGGATCCCTCCAGATGCAGAACTTGCGGTGCAGCCAGAAACCAGCGCTCCCAGCCGCGCCTTGCCAACCGGCACTGCAAGTCCATCTCCTCGCTGTAGAGGAAATAATCCTCGTCCAACGGCCCCACCTCTTCCAGGGCAGAGGTCCGGAGCATGAGACAGGCGCCGGTAAGCCAATGGACGGGCCGGTCGTCGCCGCGATCCCAATCGCCGTACAAATAGCTGGCAAAGCGCCGTGAGCGCGGCCAGAGAGAGCGCAGGGCGAAATGCTCGCAGAATTCGGTCCAGAGGGTTGGAAACCGGCCAGATGAGAGGGCGACCTTTCCATCCCCGTCGATGATGGTGGGACCCACGGCCGCGACCTCGGGACGCCTCTCCATGAAGGCGATCATCTCTCCCAGCCCCTGGAGAAAGAAGCAATCGGGGTTCAATAAAAGGACGTACCGGCCTCGACATTGCCGGAGTCCCACGTTGACCCCCGCGGCAAAACCCAGGTTGAGCGGTCGCGGGAAGAGCCGGATCCCCTCCCGAGAGCGCAATCTTCGAAGCGTATCGTCTCCGGAGGCATTATCGATGACCAGGATCTCTCCGCAGCCGCCCCACTCCTCCATCGCCCTGTCCAGCCGATCCAGGCAGCGCTCGATGAGGTCGCTGCTCTCGTAGGTGACAATGATCACGGAGAGATCCAGGTTTTCCGGGGCCATACAACCACGCCTGGCCGCCTGCGGTCGCCCCCGAGAGAACTCAGGGAGCCCCGAAAGCCGGTCGTGCTCTTCGTCTAGGGCGGAGTTGCCGGACAACCCTTTGTTTTCTTCGTGTTGCGCCCCGCTCACATCGGCACCGACCCGCGCCTGCGGCGCAAGTTCCCCGCGTCCGCCGCTGGTCGCCATTATCGTCGCCTTCGTCATCCATTGCCCCAGGGCTGGAGCACCACGCGAAACCCCTCCCGGCCCCCACCCGGGGGCCGGGACAGCGCTTCCAAGGCCGGCGTATCCACGCAAGGCGGGACATTCCCGGGACTGTGGAATCGCAAGCGTCCGGGCGTCGCCCTGCACCCACCAGGGAGCGCGCTGCAGACCCGTTGCAATTGGAAGGCAACGAGTTCCCCCCCCCCGTTTTTGTACGCTGCGCCTCTTTTTTTGGTTTTGTTGGGTGTCCCGGCTTCGGTGGATAGTTCCAAGGCCGCGCCTCGTCACGCCCGTCATCACGTGCATCCCCTCCTTGTCTCCTCTCATCGCCAGATCTTCCGCCTCCATCTTCAGTCAACGACTCCATTCCTCCTTGAGCTGGTTCCAGTAGGCGTGGAGGAGCGCCGTCATGGGAAGGGCAATCACCAGGCCCAAGAAGCCCAGGAGCTTCCCCCACACACTGATGGAAAGCAGGATCATCGCGGGACTCAGCCCGGTAGCTTTCCCCATGATCCGGGGCACGAGCAAGGCATCCTGGATCGTCTGGATCACCACGAAGACCAGGGCCATCAAGAAGAGGGCCATGCCAACGCTGGACCCGCTTTCCAATGCCTGGAGCACCGTCAAAAAGCCCACGGGAAAAATCCCCAACAGTTGCAGGTACGGCACCATGTTCAGGAGCCCGATCATCAGGCCAAGAACGATTCCCATGGGCGTGCCGATGATGGAAAACCCGACGGCAAACATGATTCCCACGGCCCCCGCAATAATCGCTTGTCCTCGGAAATAGCGGCTCATGGCCCCGTCAAAGTCCCTAAGAAATTTCACCACTGGAACTTGAGCTGGGTCCGGCAAGAGATCCAAAAGCTCTTCCTTCGCCCTGTCGAAATCCAGAAGGAAGAAGAAGAGGTAGAGGGCCACCACCGACAACCCCAACAGGCTAATCATCACACTGGTAGTACCGGAGAGCAGGTTCCAAATTCCGGGAAGCACCCGCTTGAGGACTGGAGAAGCCAGCGCCCAGAAGTCCTTCCGCTGAAGCAGCTCCACGATCTGGCCCTGGGCGATCCTCTCCTTCAACGCCTCCACAAGGCCTTCGGGGACCCAGGCCGCCGCTGCCTTGGCCGCATCGCCATCGGTAGCGAAAGTCTTGAGGAGGTCGGCCAGGCGAACGAACTCGCTGACAATGGCGGGCAGAACGAGCACCGACACCAGCCCTAGAAGTAGAAACGACCCCAGGAAGGTCAGGATGACGGCGGCGACACGGCTCTTGACGCGCTTTTCTACACGGCCCACGATGGGATTGAGCAGATAGGCCAGCAAGAATGCCACGGCACAGGGCAAGAGGACGTCACTGAGATAAACCAGTAGCCAAAGCCCCGCGGCGGCAAGAACCGCGGTGATCCCCAGCCGGACGATTCGGTCCAGGGTATAGGGGCGATCATCCAAAATCACGGGCGCCTCCTTTCTTGCGGCTTCCCGCTTGCACGGGCGGCGAACCTTGCGACGCGGCCCGAGCGGCTGCGAGGGACGGGAGCGGAACTCAACACTCGACCTTGTGGAAAAACCTTCCCCGCCGTGGCCCGATGTCGGTTTTATCGGGGCTGGCTCCATGGGATAGGGGATTTTCCCGTAGGGTCTACGGGCACCCATTTACCTACATGGTTAAATCCATCTTCGAGGGCGTGGTTATGGCGCTCGGCGCCATTCACTTTCATATTCCGGGGGGAACCTATCAGATCCGGTTGACAACATCACCGCTGGGGCGGGCCTCCTTCCCTTCCCGGCTCCGTGCAGCCCGGAGGGCCCTACACCGGCAAGATGCCGGTGCCACCGTTTCGGCGGAGCGCCATGCTCCAGCGTGAACCGACTCTCCCAGAACGCAATGTGCATGCCAGTTTGGTCCCCAAGAAACTCCCGCATTCTGTCACTTCCCATGGTCAGCCATTTGGCACATCAATCATCCACACAACGGACCCTTGACTCTCCAGGAGAAACCAAGGCCAAATACCTCTCAACTCTTTAGTGTTGCCTTCCGCTCGCGTCGGCGGCAATCCGTCCGCCGCCACTCGCCCCTCATCTCCCCTCGTCTTGGCTCATGCACACCTGTCACGAGACCCCGCGAAGTTGTGTTAGCCTCCCAGTTACGGGAAAAAAGAGACTGACACCCGTTCTCATTTTCTTCGCCGGTTC
>JAJRTK010000230.1 GCA_024278345.1 bacterium
GAAGCTGAGCCTGGACAAGGGCGTCCTGGTCATCTTCGACCGCCGCCCCGAAGCGGCTCCCATCGGGGAGCGCTCCAAGATGGAGAAGCTCCGCCACGGGGACCGGGAGATCACCCTCCTCCGGTTGTAGGGGGTGCTCCAGCCCTAGGGCAATGGATCGAAGGCGGCCAAAAAGGCGAGCAGCGGGCGCCGCGGGGAACTCGCGCCACAGGCGCGGGTCGAATCGATGTGAGCGGAACGCAACACAAAGAAAACAAAGGGTTTGCCAACAACTGCGCCCTAAAAGAAGCGCACGGCCTGAATTCCGGAAATGAGCAATGTGCAACAGACTCCTAGCTGCTGGCGGCATTGCTTCTCCTGGGACTCCTGACGGCACCGTGACTCAACAACTCCTCCAAGTTCCCCGTGGAACTGGTGACGGGGCCAACCCCCACCATGGTGAAATGATCGGGGTGGAGGTACTTTTGCGCCACGCGCTGGACATCGTCGGTCCCCACTTTTGCCAGCGACTCCAAGAAACGCCCATGTTCATCGAAGCCCCACCCATACTGTTGGCATGTCAAGGCATAAGCAGCCAGGGCCCGGTTAGTCTGGAACATGAAAGGTGATTGGTTCCTAAGATAGGACAAGACCCGCCTGATCTCACTCTTGAAAACCGGCTCACGCTGAATACGCTCCACTTCCTGTCGGATCCCCTTCAAGGCCTGGGCTCCCTTTTCCGGCGAAGTCCCGATATAAGCAAGAAAAACTCCGGGGTCGATCCCCGCGGATCTCGACAGCGACGCATGAACCGTGTAGGCAAGTCCTTCCCGATCCCGAAGCCGTTGAGACAGCCGATCCGTGAAGCCCGCGCCAACACCAAGGATGTTGTCCATCACCACGACTGCCGGATAGTCGGGATTCGTACGACGAATCCCAAGGTGGCCCACATAAAGATGCAATTGCTCCTTTTCCCTATGCAAAAACTTGGATCGGACCGCTCGCTGGAGTCTGGGAGACCGGGGCGGCTGCCTCTTACCGGACGATTCTTGAGCCTTCCAGTCTCCAAAAACTCTCTCCACGAGTTCCCGGACGCAAGAAATCTCAAAGTCTCCCGCAAGCGCCAATACCGCCTCGCCAGGATGAAAAGAAGCCTCGTACTCCCGCATCAGTTGCCTACGGGTAAGCCCAGAGACCGTCCTCCGATAACCCACCAATGGCCGGCGGGCTGGATGTCTAGGGAACACGAGCTCGTTGAACAAGCGGCGGCCAATTTGCCTTGGCTCCTCTTCAATGCTGGAAATAAGGCTGAGCTGCTCACGGAGGCGGTCCTGGAGCTTCTCCTCCGGAAAAATGGAATTCCTGGCGATGTCCGCCATGAGGTCGAGCCCTTGACCCAGGTCTCTGGATAGGGTCTCCACGGCGATCCGGGACATCATGTAGCCGCCGAAACTAATCAAATCGGCTCCCATGGATTCGGCCTCCGAAGCGAGCTGTACCGCCGTGCGCCGCTCCGTTCCCTCCAGGAGCATCTTGCCAAGAAGAAAGCTCAGTCCGGACTCTTTCTCCCCCTCGTAACGGGAGCCGGTAGGAACCATGAGCTCCGCGTAAACTCCCGGCACCAGATGACGGGGTAGGCAAAGCACCTTCAAGCCGTTTCTCAAAGCGAAACTCTCGCAGCTCACCTCGAACCTTTGGATCGTCCGGGATAACCCCTGGGGACGCCACTTCCGCCTGGAGGGCACAGGCTGGAGCACGGGGCCTGACACCGCTGCGCCGGAGCTGCCGGACAGACCTCTCTTCCCCCTTCCCCAAAAGATGACACCGGGGTTTTGCGATACCGGTACCAAATGCCCCACCGTCCTGTTCAAAGGCCGAAAATACCGCCTCACAACCCCCTGAATCTCCCCGGGCGAGATCCCGGCGATGAGACTGGGCAACCGCTCAAGGCGGCTGATTCCACCACAACTCCAGGCTTCCCCGATCTCTGTCGCCTGCGCTTCGGCTGTCTGGTGCTCCAGAATCCAATCGGCCTCAAACAGCTTCTTGCATCGCTCCAGCTCTCCAAGAGTCGGCCCCTTTTCCGCCAAACGATCCAGCTCCTGGAGTATGACCTGTTCCACGCGCTCCAAATTGGAGCCGCGGTGGAGCTCCGTGGCCACTGAAAAAAGATAGGGATCCATCGTCTCAAAATAGGACGTCTCCACCCAGCTCACTAGCTTTTCCTTGTCTACCAACCGCTTGTGCAACCGACTTGTGCGACCACTGGTCAGCAGAATGTCAAGGAGCAACAGGGCGGGAGCCTCTTGGTGAGCGGCTTCCGGAACATGGAAAGCCATGGTCAAGCGAGGCAACTGGCAATCCCGCTCCAGGACCACCCTTCTCTCGGCACGCTGAGGCGGCTCCGCGATCCCGCGACCAACCAGGCTGACGGGCTCCAGATCACCGAACTGACGCTCCACTTCCACGTAAGCCCTATCGACATCGAAATCGCCAACCATCACAATCAGGGCGTTGTTCGGAACGTAATGACCCCTGTAAAATGCCCACATCTCCTCCGGAGTCAAGCGCTCGAGGTCTTCCATCCACCCCACCACCGGCTGGCCGTACGGATGGACAGAGAAAGCCAGCCGATTCACCTCCTCCATTAAAAGCCCCTCGGGAGAATCCATCTCGATGCTCCGCTCTTCCAGCACGACCCTTTTTTCAAGCTCGAACTCGCGGCGCTCCAAAAGAGAGTTGCGAATACGATCTCCCTCGATCCCCAGAGCGACTTTCCACCGGTCGCTAGAAAAATTGAAGTAGTAGGCTGTATAATCAAGCCAGGTAAATGCATTGTTCACACCGCCATACCGCTGCGTAATCCGATCAATCATGCCCCGGGGAAGACTCGGCGTCCCCTTGAACATCATGTGCTCCAAAAAATGCGAAATCCCCGAACAACCCGCCTTTTCGTCGCCAGAGCCCACGCGATACCAAATCATCGTGGAGGTGATGGGAAGCCCGGGAACCGACCGAGCAATGAAACTCAAGCCGTTCTCAAGGGTTCGATGCACCAGATCGGAAGGAAAACCGAACAACCTGTCTCTCCTTGTTTTTTCAAAGTCTACGAAACCCCACTACAGGCGCGCCGCCAGATGGTTTTCACTCCAAGAAAAGCAGGCCGGGAGCCTCTTCTTTCTTTTGATTGTCTTCCGCTCCCATCGGGCGCAAGCCTGCACCCGCTACTCGCCTCTCACGGCGCCAAGCTGCGGCTTCGCACCGTCCACCGATCCTACCAACCAGAGGGAGGCTATCATGATCCGTCGGTTTCTTGTTCTCGCCACCGCGACTCTGTTTCTTGGGATGCTTTCGAACTCTCCCGCAAAGGCCACGCAAACTGGCCACCAGGAAGCCGGAACCGCACCTCCTGAACCACCTTCGAAAATGAAAGAAGGAGCCCCGCAAGCACCGGATCCCGACGCACTTCTCCAAGAAGGCGAATCCATGCTGGAAAACGGAAACTACGGGGGGGCAAGTCGTACGGCAAAACAAGTCCTGGAAATCAAGCCCAACGACGCCCGAGGAGAACTGCTCCTTGGACGCGCACTCCTGGCGCAAGACCGAATTCTCGATTCCATCCGCCATCTCCGCCGAGCCAAGACCATCGATCCCGACGATCCCCAGTGCTTTTACTACCTTGGCAAAGCCCTGGAACTCCAGAAAAAGACCGACGAGGCCATCCAAGCCTACAGGGCGGCGCTCGAGGCTGATCCCGATTACGCCAGGGCCCACTACTACCTAGGACAACTCCTTTACTACGAAAAAAACGAAAAAGAAGCCGCCGTCAAGCACTGGGAGAAGGCTGCGGAACTCCACCCGGAAAACGGCCTGACCTTCAAATACCTGGGAGCAGGCTACGCCTATCTGGGACAGTTTGCCAAGGCGAAAAAAGCTCTCCTCAGAGCCCAAGAACTCGAGCCCAACGACTTCCAGGTCACGTCGATGCTCCAGTGGATGGACCAAAACCTGGCGATTCGGGACGAAACGCCCCAATAGAGCCCTTCCAGAAAGAGCTACAGCTCGATCTCGCCTCTGAAATAGCCGATGGTTTTTGCAAGACCTTCATCAAGATCCACCACAGGCTCCCAGCCTAGTAGCCGCTTGGCCTTGCCGATGTCGGGTTGCCGAACCTTGGGATCATCGACGGGCAATTCCTTGCGCACGATCTTCTCATGGCTCCCCGTTGCCAGAAGTACGCGTTCCGCGAATTCCAGGATGGTCATCTCCAACGGGTTGCCCAGGTTGACCGGCTCGAAATGTTCCGCCTGCATCAACCGGTAGATCCCTTCCACCAAATCATCGACATAACAGAAAGATCGCGTCTGGGAACCATCACCATAGACCGTGAGCGGCTCGTTTCGAAGTGCTTGGAGAATAAAGTTCGGCACTACGCGCCCATCGTTCATCCGCATCCTTGGGCCATACGTGTTGAAGATGCGTACGATCCTCGCCTTCAAATCGTGGACCCGATGGTACGCCGTGGTGATCGCTTCAGCATACCGCTTGGCCTCGTCGTAAACGCCCCGCGGGCCAATGGGGTTGACGTTGCCCCAGTAATCCTCCGGTTGCGGATGAATCAGCGGATCGCCATACACTTCCGACGTCGATGCAAGAAGAAACCCAGCGCCCTTGACCTTCGCCAGCCCCAAGGCATTGTGCGTCCCCAGGGCTCCCACCTTGAGGGTGTGGATCGAGTGAATGAGGTAATCCACCGGACTGGCGGGACTCGCAAAGTGAAGTACGAAATCCAGAGGACCATCGATGGAGATAAACTGCGTCACATCCCCCTTGATGAACTCGCAGGCACCAGTCGATAGGGCACCTTCCAGATTCTTCAGCCGCCCCGTGAGAAGATTGTCCAGCACGATCACCTCATGCCCTTCCGCAATGAGGCGATCCGCAAGGTGCGAACCCAAAAAGCCCGCGCCTCCTGTCACCAATACCCGCATACCCGGAGACTCCTTTCCCTATCTAATGCCATAGCTGCAAAACGCCTGACTGGGCTAGATGGACCCAGGTTTGCGGCAAAATCCCGAATAAAACGGTGGCCACGGCGCAGACGATAAGGGAAATCGTGAGACCCCGGGTCGGGTAAAAGACATGCCGTTCCACCGGAGGCCGCATGTACATGTACATCCCCAGCCCCATATAGTAATAAAGTGAAATCGTCGATGTCAGCAGGCCGATCAAGGCCAACACCGTGTAACCGCTCCCGATGGCCGCTGCGAAAATGTAAAACTTCCCCACAAAACCGATGGTCGGCGGGATCCCGGTCAGCGACAACAAAAAGATCATCATCACCGCAGCAAGCCAGGGCCGCGTCTGCGCCAAACCCGAATAATCCTCGTAAGACTCGTGCTGCCCTTCCCGGCCAAGATAGATCACCACCGCGAAAGCTCCGATATTCGCGAAGAGATAGCCAAACAGATAGAAGAGCAATGATGTCAAACCGTCGGGAAGCCCCACCACTGACCCCGGCTTCATCGAGGCGATGAGCCCAACCAACAAATAGCCCCCATGGCCGATGGCCGAATAGGCAAGCATCCTCTTGACATTATTTTGGACAACAGCCACGACGTTGCCCAAAACCATGGAACCCACTGCCAAAACGATGAGCATCGATGCCCACACAGAACTCTGCAGACCCCCGAAAGAAACCACCATGAGCCGCGCAAATGCCGCAATGGCCGCCGCCTTGGTCCCAACGCTCATAAAGGCCACAACCGGCGTCGGGGCACCCATATAAACATCCGGAGTCCACAGGTGGAAGGGCACCGCGCTCACCTTGAAGCCAAAACCGGCCACAAGCAGGACCATGGCCACCAAAAGCGGCGGGGAGACCGGCAACGAAGCAAGGGAATGCTGCAAAGCCATCAGATTGGTCGTTCCAGTCAAACCGTAGATCAAGGAGATACCGTAAAGTAGCAAAGCCGACGAAAAACCCCCAAGAAGGAAATACTTCAAACCCGCTTCCGTCGATCGGCGGTTGGCACGAAGAAAGGCCGCCAAAACATACAAGGGCAGCGACATCAGCTCCAGCCCAAGGTAGATCGTCAGTAAATTGGCGCCCGACGCCATCACCATCATGCCCACTGAAGAAAAAAGCAGAAGCTCGTAAAATTCAGCAACATAGATCCCCTCGTTCCGGAGGTAACGACCGGAAATGAAGACCACCAACAAAGCTCCTAGCAGCACCACCATCTTGATGAATTGGGAATAGCCATCCACCACCAGCATCCCTGAAAACGCCTCGGACTGCGAGTCGGGCCAACCGATCCAGACGATGGCCAGAGACAGAAGCAACCCCATGACCGTAACCTGAACGATCAGTTCCCGCCGCTTGGCCGGTAGAAAAAGATCGAGCATCAGTATCAGCAGTCCGACTCCCACGAGCAACAGCTCGGGAGCTGTGCTCAGGAAATCCGAGCTGTTGACATAGTCCAGCGGATTGAAGCCGGTCATCGGCTTTCTCCTCCACCAACGGAAGCACTATGTCTATCCCAATCTCCACCTTCTCGCGGCAGGCTCCAAACGACCTGGCCCGACACCCTATCGCTCCGGGAAACGGCGGCGGACTCCGGGGCCAAAAGAGAGCCCTCCTCTTTTCCGGCGACACCATGGGATTGCTGAAGAGAGGTCCGGTGCTTGTAGTTGGTGTACGCGCCATACGACGCTTCGTTTGCTTTCCGAACCCATTCCACCGTCGCTCGTGTGCTGGTATCCAATTTCTCGAACAGTGGCTTGGGATACAAACCTATCCAAAACATGAGTACGATCAACGGAGCCAGGGTGAGAATCTCGCGGAGGTCAAGATCCTTCAGCGCCTGGTTTTCCGGCTTGTCGCAAGGACCGAACATCACCCTTTGGTAGAGCCACAACATGTAAGCGGCTCCCATAATAATGCCCAATGCCGCAATGGCTGCCCACACCTTTGATACCTGGAAGATACCCAAAAGAATGGTGAACTCGCCGATAAACCCGTTGAGACCAGGCATTCCGATGGAAGAAAGCGTGGCGATAAGAAACAACATCGCATAGACGGGCATCTTCGCGGAAAGACCTCCAAAGTCCGCGATGGCCTTCGTGTGGCGCCGCTCATAGATAAGGCCCACGATCAGAAAGAGAGCGCCGGTGGAGAGACCGTGGTTCACCATCTGGATGGTTCCCCCGGCGATTCCTTCGTAGTTCAGGGCAAAAATTCCCGCCGTGACAAAACCCATGTGGCTCACTGACGAATAGGCGATGAGCTTTTTCATGTCCGACTGCATCATCGCCACAAGAGCCCCATAGATGATGGCCACCAGCGACAGCGTCATGAGAAACGGCGCCCACGCAATGCTCGCTTCAGGCAACAATGGCAACGAGAATCGGAGAAAGGCGTAAGCCCCCATCTTCAGCAGGACGCCGGCAAGAATGACCGAGCCGGCCGTTGGCGCCTGAACGTGAGCATCGGGAAGCCACGTGTGGAACGGCACCATCGGTACCTTGATGGCAAACCCGACAAACAAGAGCAAGAATGCCCACCACTGAGTCGATTTGCCCAGGAAAAAATCTCCCTGAGCACTCAGCGGAAACTGCATGAGCTTGACCAAATCGAAGGTGCTCAGTCCCCCAGACGCTTCCTTGTAATGGAAGTAGATGAGGAGGATACCAATGAGCATCAGCACGGAGCCGAAGAGCGTGTAGAGGAAAAACTTGATGGCCGCGTACAGCTTCTGCTCCCCTCCCCATACGCCGATCAGGAAGTACATGGGCACCAGCATCACTTCCCAGAAAACGTAAAACAGGAAGAGGTCCAGAGAAACGAAGGCACCGATCATTCCCGTCTCCAGAAGGAGCAGGAATGCGTAGAATTCTCTCTCCCGTTCGGTGATCCCAGAAAACGAGCAGTAGATCGAAATCAGTGACAAAAGAGCAGTCAGGATGACCAACACCATGCTCAGCCCATCGACTCCGATGTGATACTCGATCCCGAAACTCTCGATCCAGGCGACCTTCGTCTCCCACTGGAAACCCGTGGCGCCAGCGTCAAAACCGATCCACAGAGGAACTGAGCAAAGAAGCTCTATCCCCGCTGTCAAGGTCGCCAACCATTTGGCATAGCTCTTGTCCAGGCCGAATGTCGGCATCAAAGCGATGGCCGCAACCCCAACAAGAGGAAAGAAGATCAAAAAAGTCAGTAACATCTCTTCCTCCACTCGAACTCTGCTGCCACTTCGGCAAGACGAGGCCGAGTTATCCCATGCGCCTCTTGAAATCCTCTACAAGAGCACGAAAACCACAATCAACGCGAAAAGACCCGCTGCCATGACCACGATGTAACCCTGGGCTGATCCCATCTGGATCCGGCGAAGCACCAGGCCTGCTCGCATAATGCTCTCTCCCACCCCGTTCACGGCACTATCGATGAAATTCAAATCGCCTCTGACCGATTTCTTGGAGGTCCATACCGTGGCTTTCGCCACACCGTTGACCAGCCCGTCTATTCGGGCGAGATCGAACTTCGCCAGATTCTCCCCGAGCTTTTTCGTCCCATCTACAAAGGTCGCTTCATAAAACTCATCCACGTAAAACTTGTTGACGACCACGTCGTAGAAGCGACCCAATCGACTCCGGATCAATTCCAACACCTCCGGAGCCTTCAAATAAAGCCAACCGGCCAACACCATCCCCATGACGCCAATCGCAACAGAGAACCATATCAAACTCAATTCCTGCTTGACCTCCAGCTCTCCATGCCCACCGGCGGGAACCGTTGCCAACAACTCATGGCCAGCACCTCGCGGCGATCGATCTCCAGAAACCTCTCCGAGACCCACTGGCCCCCCTGCACTTTCCAACTCCGCAACTCCATGATCAGACGCTCCCATTTCCAAACGATATCGCTCGAATTGGGGCTCCAAGAAGTGATGTAACCTCTCGGTACTCTCGCTGCCAAGGACTTGCGGGATATTGATCCACCCACCGGCAACAGACAAGACGGCCAACACCAAAACCGGCGCCAACATCGTCCATGGCAACTCGTGGACTTGGTGGAATGTTTCCCGCTTAACACGCGTAGTCCCAAGGAAGGTCATGGCCAAGAGCCGGAACATATAAAACGCCGTCATTCCCGCAACCACCCATCCAATGAGCCAAATGGCAAAGCTGCCATACTCATTGCCTGGCATGAAGGCCTTCCACAAGATTTCATCTTTCGAGAAGAATCCTGAAAGCGGCGGCAACCCGGCAATCGCCATCGTCGCCAGAAGGAAGGCCAAAAACGTCCAGGGCAGCCGAGCCCATAGTCCTCCCATATTCCGCATATCTTGGGGATCGGATTCGCCGTCGCCTGTATGGTGGTACGCGTGGTGCATGGCGTGGATCACGCAACCGGAGCCAAGAAAGAGGCACGCCTTGAAAAAGGCGTGGGTCATGAGGTGGAAGATAGCCGCCCCGAAGGCGCCGACACCGCAGGCCACGAACATGTAACCCAACTGGCTCACAGTCGAGTAGGCCAGCACCTTTTTTATATCGGTCTGGGTCATGGCGATGAGGGCCGCCATGAGGGAAGTGAGCACCCCGATCCAAGCAACTACCGCCATCGATGTCGGCGAAAGCAGAAACAAAGGGCTGCACCGCACCACCATATAGACCCCCGCGGTCACCATCGTGGCCGCATGGATCAATGCGCTCACTGGCGTCGGACCCGCCATCGCATCCGGAAGCCACACATAGAGTGGGATCTGGGCAGACTTACCCATGGCGCCAACAAACAACGACAGCGTCAAGACGGTGATCACTGTGGGCCCCCAGCTACCCAAAAGTGGCGTCAGCAATGCCGCCTGGTGCTCCCCCACACTCTTGAGAACCGTGTCGAAATCGAGCGTTCCAAAGATCGTGGCGACGAAGAGTATGCCTATCAGAAAACCGAAGTCGCCAACTCGATTGACAACGAAAGCTTTCTTACCCGCCGTAGCCGCAAAATCCTTGGTGAAATAGTAGCCAATCAACAGATAGGAACAGAGGCCCACGCCCTCCCAGCCCACGAACAAGAGCAGGAAATTGCCTCCCAGAACCAAGATCAACATGGAGAACATGAAAAGATTCAGATAGGCGAAGTAACGATAATATCCTTCTTCGCCATGCATGTAGCCCACGGAATAGACGTGGATCAGAAAACCCACACCGGTGACTACAAGCACCATTACGGCTGAAAGCGGATCGAGCACGAGCTTGATGGGTACCTTGATGAGCTCGGAGACTATCCAGGTGTAAGGCTCGTAGCTCAACACCCTGTACCCGGCTTCGTCGGCGGGAGCGTTCACCAACGCCAACACGCCCCACGTGGCCACCAGAAAAGCGGCAAAACTCGCTCCGAGGGCGATGGCGGAAACAACCATCTCCTTATTTGGCTTGCCCCGGCGCTGGTTGACAAGCCCCAACAAACCGTTCGACACCGCACCAATCGCCGGAAACAACACGACCAACGCAAGCGGCCACCAGTTCTGAAACTCCATCTCTACTCTGCTTTCCAAAAAAGAGCGAACAAGCTCTCCAAACTAACTCGCCGACTACGGCGGGCTGCCCGGCGTCCCAAAGCTATCCTTCCTCACAGTTCCCTCCGCCGAGGAGAGAAGAAGAAGAAATGGAACCTCCTCAATTCAAAAGGAATCGCTTCTTCCTAACCGCTCAGCAGGTCCAGATCATCGACATCCACCCCGTTGACGTGGCGATAGAGAGAAATAATGATCGCCAACCCGATGGCCGCCTCACAAGCCGCGATACTCACGACGAACAGCGTGAACATCTGTCCTGTCCAATCGTTGAGCTCGTGAGAAAAAGCCATCATGTTCAAGTTCACAGCATTGAACATGAGCTCCAGGCAGATCAGCATGACGATAAGATTGCGCCGAACCACGAAACCAACAAGCCCAACGAAGAAAAGTAGCCCGCTGAGGCTCAATACCTTGTCAATTTGCCCCAACTCGGGGGTCGGCAAAAACAGGGGAAAAACCACAAGGAAAAGTAGCAGCCCTCCCGCTACGCCAACTCCGAGCCGAGCACTCCCAGGCACGCCACCCCATTCCCCATGCGCCGACTCATTTGCTTCCGTCATTGGACTCCTCCTCGTAGTCGGGAAAGACCTTGAAATCGCTCCCCGGATGCCGGTGCCGTTCCAAGTTTTCCTGCTGAAACACCTGGAGAATCTGCTCGGGATCCTCCCCGGAAGGCGGAGCGATCCGGACGCCTCGATAGACGGTCTCGGCTAACATCTTCGCCTCCTCGGTCTCGCTGTAACTCGTGAACCGCTTTCGGCTCAGCGCGATTCCCCCGATCATCGCCACCAACAAAACCACTGACACGAGTTCGAAAGGAAACAAATACTCGCTAAAAAGCCTGGTGCCAAAAACCAGGGTATTCATCTTTTGCCCGCTCGCTTCCACGGGGCCCAAAAGCGCTGGATTCAACTGGATGGCCTCTGGCAAGGAGTCGTTCTTGGCAGCCACAGCCGCCGCCGGAGGAGGAGGACCAACTTCCGGCTCCGAAGCAACCTTCAGCCCCATGAGGAGCGTGATGAATATGGGTGCGAAAAGGAAGACCAACACGAATCCCAAAACCCGATGCAATTTAGGCTCAGGCCTTCCCTCACCTTCTTTGCTCCCTGCCACAAGAAAAATAACGAACAGATAGAGAACCATGATCCCGCCTGCGTAGACAAAGATCTGGACGGCAAAGAGGAACTCGCCGCTCATCAACAAGTAGAGGACCGCTAACCCAAAAAGCGTTGCCACGAGCCACAGGGCACTGTGGACCGGCTCTCTCCTTGTGACGGTCATCAGCCCCCCAACGAGAACCATCGACCAGAACAGATTGAATATGAAGTCCGTCATGGAAAGAATACCTTTTTTCGCGGGGACTCCCCCTGGCGATCCCACCGCCCGGCTCGCCACCGGGACCCACCTTTCAGTTTTGGCGATCCAATACCGCCAACCGGCCCAGCCATCATGCCTAACCTCCCACCAAGGCATTGGCCACGAATCGGAAACAACCCGACAACATGATGTAGCCCAAGGAAAGGGGCAATAAAATTCGCCAACACACGTTCATCAACTGATCGTAGCGGTAACGCGGATAGGTCCAACGTGCCCACATCATGGCGAACAAGCAAAGGAACACCTTCAGCAGCATCCAAAACCCGGATGACAACAGTCCAAACCCGCCTCCCGCCTTCCATCCGGCGAGATCCAGAATCATCAGGAGGCTGCCCAGGCCCACCAACGCAAGCGACATCTTCAGGAAGCGCTTTTTCCAAAATGCCAGCCGGAGCAATCCATAGCTGAAAGCGCTCCACAAAAGGATGCCCATCAACGTCCAGACAGTTGCCCAAAAACCGGCGAAGCCACCTGTCACCGGAGACCGCCAGCCTCCCAGAAAGACCACTGCGGCAATCGCCGAAACCACGATCATATTGATGTACTCGCCCATGAAGAAAAGCGCGAACTTCATGGACGAATACTCGATATGAAATCCTGCCACGAGTTCGGCTTCAGCTTCGGGAAGATCAAATGGCAAACGATTCGTCTCTGCCGTGGCCGCCACCGCATAGAGCGCAAAACCGATCCAGTGAAGCGGATTTTGAAAAACCAGCCAACCCCGCTCCTGGGCATCCACAATCCCCCCCATCGACAGCGTTCCCGTGTAAAGAATCGCCCCGATTAATGCCATCGCAAGAGGAATCTCGTAGCTAATGTTTTGAGCCGCCGAACGGAGCGAGGCAAAAAGCGCATACTTATTGTTCGAAGCCCAGCCACCCAAAACAATCCCATAGACGCCCAGAGAAGAGATGCTCAAGATGTAGAGTAAGCCGATATTGATGTCGGCCACGGTATAGCCTTGAGCCCATGGGATCACTGCCAGCACGGCCATTGCCGTAAACACCACCAACATCGGAGCCAAGTTGAAGACAGCTCGATCCGCGGCGCCTGGGACAAGGTTTTCCTTCAAAAGCAGCTTGATCCCGTCCGCTATCGGCTGCAGCAGACCCTTCCAACCCACGTGCCGTGGCCCGTGCCGAACCTGGATAAATCCGGCGACTTTCCGCTCCAGATAGGTCAAATACGCAACGCTCAACAAGACCAGGAGCATCACGAGCAGTGCCTGGATCAAGACCGATACCAACGCCGTGGCCATCGTCATGGTAGACTGCCCTTACTAATGTTGCGACGCCGTCGGGGACGCCTCAGTAGACCCAGTCTAGCGCTTCCTTCTTCCAAGCGTAGACATAACCAAAGATTAAAATGGCCAAAAACAGGCCCATCTCAATCAGACCAAACAACCCAAGCATGTCATATGCGACAGCCCAGGGAAACAAAAACGCCGTCTCCACGTCGAACAGCACGAAGAGAATCGCCACGACGTAGAACCGGACCATCTGCTTTTCTCGTGCGGTTCCCACAGGCGGAACACCACACTCATAAGCCGCCTTCTTCGCCGCACTGGGCCGAGACGGGCTCAGGCAGACCGACATCAAAATAGGAACCGCTGCTATCAAAAGCGCCAAAACCGCACCAGCTAGGGCGCCAAGGTAGACTGCCGGGTATCCCGCCTGGCCCAACCACTCATGGACTTGGGGGAAATTGAAAAGCGTCTTGATAAATTCCATTAGCGCTCAAGCCCTTCGACAAACGCCTCGCCAACGTTCCGCTCGATCCCACGGAAAGAAAGCCCAAGAATCGATTCTTAGCTCTTTGAATTCGACTACCAGGGAGTGTTTCTTACTAGAGCCTTGCTCTGGCTGTCAAAATGCCCATTAAAACTACAGCCCTCGCGCAAAAAACAAGTGCTGCTCCGGTGGCGAGAGGGCAGTGACCGACGAAAGGGGCTGAAGACCACCCGCAGCCATGGCACCATGCTCCACTTGCGGCTATGACCCAAACCCCGATATATATTTCTTGCCACGCTGACACCGTCTATCTCTTTAGCAACTTCCGCGCAACCGGGGCAGTCGCCCCTAGCCAAAGATTCTGCGGATCGTGCGGACAAACTAGAGATTCCCGCAATGCCACAGCCGCTTCTGGACCGTCATTCCGGCACGGAAAAAAGGCAGGATTCTAAACCATCGCCGGCGGATTCCTCCCTCCGGGAACGCCATGATCGCCTGAAGAATGAGCTCCGTGATCTCAAAGGAGAGCAGGCTCACCTCCTGAGCTTCATCAACATGCTCGTTCACGAGTTGCGTGCTCCACTGACGTCCATCAACGGCTTCAGTGATTACCTCGCCCAAAACGGCTCGGCCCAATCTCCGGAAAAACTTCACCGCTATTGCCAGATTCTTCAAAAAGAAAGCTCCCGGCTCTCAAGAATGGTCGATGAGCTTCTCGATTTGGGGCGGATGCGTTCCGGAAGAATCCGGCTCGACAGTCGGCCTTTCCGCCTTGAGACCATCATTACCCGGTGCGTCGAAAGTCTCCAGATCCTCGCTGAGCGGAAGAATATTTCCTTGGCCGAAGCCCTTCCACCCGCCGTGCCCTCCGTTGTTGTCGATCCAGACAAAATCCAGCAAGCTTTCGCGAACCTCGTGATCAATGCCATCCGCTACTCCCCCGAAGGATCTGAGATTCGCGTCGGCGTAACGGGCCATCCTACCGAGGTAGAATGTTGGGTAAAGGACAACGGAATCGGCATCAACCAAGAGAATCTTACCCGGATCTTTGAGGAATTCTATCGCGTCGAACAATCCGGAGGCTCGTCCACCAAGGGCTCAGGCCTTGGGCTCTCTATCACACGTACAATTGTCGAAATGCACGGAGGGCGGGTTCGGGTTGAAAGCAGGCCAGGCCGGGGAAGTACCTTCTTCTTTTCCCTGCCAGTGGCTCCGCCGCCACAAGACGCTCCCTAGTCCGGATTTCGGTGGTGTTCCCCCAGGGCATGAATCGGCAAGAACTCTTTTCTTTCTTTTGGTTGAGTCCGCTCACGTCGGCGGCCATCCGGCCGCCGCCATTCGCCTTTCTTGCAGTCCAGGGCTCGGCTAGCCGGAACAAACTCTTACCATCAGCCAACCGGCCCAAGATGGGGTATCATGTTGCATTGCCAGCTTTCCACGCAAACCTGGACCATTTCTTGGACGGCGCGCTCAAGGCCCACCAGCACAGCTCTGGCGATGATGTCGTGGCCGATGTTGAGCTCGTGGATGCCCCCAAGATGGACGATTGGACGAACGTTCCTGTAGGTCAAGCCGTGGCCGGCATTGAAGATGAGCCCCTTTTCAAGAGCTAGGTCCCGCCCCTGGCGAAGGAACTCCAGCTCTTGGATGCCACGGTCCTTACGGTAGGTTTCGGCATACCGCCCCGTGTGCAATTCCACTGCGTCAGTGCCAACCTGGGCCGCACTTTCAATTTGCGCCGGGGTCGCTTCAATAAAAAGACTCGTACGGATCCCGCCTTCCCGGAGACGTTTTACGACACTGGCGATCCGCTCCCGATTTCCCGCCACGTCCAAGCCACCTTCCGTTGTCAATTCTTCACGCTTTTCGGGAACCAAGGTTGACCAGTCAGGGCGCACGTCAAGAGCAATCCCCACCATCTCATCTGTCGCCCCCATCTCAAGATTGAGCTGAGTCTTGACGGTTTTTCGCAGCAATCTCAAGTCTCGATCCAGGATATGCCGCCTGTCTTCTCGCAAATGCACAACAATCCCGTCGGCGCCCCCCAGCTCGCACAGAGCCGCGGCCGTCACGGGATCGGGAACATCTGTTCTCCTGGCCTGGCGGATCGTCGCCACGTGATCGATGTTGACACAAATTCGGGGTCTATCCTTCATTGTGGAGCCTCCTTGGATCCACGATCTTCCCGCTCTAGCGACTGCCCGGTTTCGCTTTGGGAATCCGACCGCTGCACCGTGACAAGCACCGACACAGGAATAAACTTCGCAGCCAGCCGCTCCGGTTGACTTTCCAGCTCTACCGGTAAGCGGGTACTTGCCCCCTCCTTGAGCCCTTCGTCGTGTACGCTGGGCTTGAGTCTTTCAGCCGTCATCGACTGAATTAATGACTGGGGACCCTCGAGCTCAATGGACACAACCGGTGGCCGGATTTGCAGGGCAAGTCTGCCGGATGTGGCCACCACTGCGACGTCCTCAAGGGTTCGCTGCGCGATCTTCTCGCGAATCGTCACGGCGACGATTGCCCTGTGTTCTTTTGAGAGGGAGACCTGGTTCGGAATTCTGAACCCCACCCTCTGCTTGAAACTCACGGACATGCCATCCAAATCGATAGGCTCGGTTTCAATGGCTACCATTCGACTCAAGACGGATGGTGGCCCCAACACCTCGGCCACGGGGTCCAAAACACCGATGTCCACGACTTCGTAGCCGTCCTTGGCTGTTCCTTCGATCACGGGCTGGATTTTGAAGCTTTTTGCCACGATGCTTTCAAGCTTGATTGCCATGAAAGTCGGGCGAATCGACCGAACGTGGATGCCCGGCGGGACCTTTACCTGGTCTGGAGTCAGCGAGAACTCCACTTGGCCGGGCAACTGTTGCTCGTCGAGAAAGAGCGTCAACGACAATTCTTCCGCCTTAATGTGGGCCATTTTGGCGATGGGCCCATAGACAAAAACCTCCACCTGCTTGTCACTCCAGGAAGTGACAAGCAAGGAAGGGGGCCGATTGGCAATAGAAACAGGAATCGTAAATGTTTTCTCAATATTCTCCGACGTCTGGATGTAGATAAAGAGCAAAAAAGACATGACCAGACATAGAATCTTAGTCAAGAGATTCTTCAGAAACAACCCGGAAATGAAGCCAATGAGGTTTTTCCACACTTTTTTGCCTTCAGCTCAGTCACCCGATTTCGTTCGAGCGCTTGGCTCTTTGACAGCGGCGATTCCTCTCAAGAAGAGATCGGTCAGCTCGTCGGCGATCTGATCGACACTCCGCCGACGGTAACCCAACAGCCAACTGAGGGAAACCATTTCGATAGCGCCAAAGATTGCTTGCGACAAAAGCGCGGAGTCCGCGTCCTCCCGAAACCTTCCTTGCTCTTTACCCTCGAAAACAACAGCAGAAAACAACTTCAAATATTCATTGATGTGCTCAATCGCCGAAGATTTCAAGAACTTGTTCGATTGCCTAAGCTCGACGAGCAGGACTTCCGCCAGATCGCGATCCGTTTCAAGAAGGTGAATCTGAAAAGAAATCAAGCAATGAATCTTCTCCTCGACCGATTGTTTTTGCACGATCTCGGATCGTAGACTTTGAATAAACGAATCAATCTCATCTTCAAAGAGCGATATTAATATATCATCCTTTTTTTCAAAATATAGATAAATCGTTCCGTCAGCGACTCGAGCTTTCTTCGCAATATCGCTAATCCGAGAATGATAAAACCCATTCCGCGCAAAAACTGATTTCGCCGCACCCAAGATCCTCTTGTATTTCTCCGTTCCTTTGCGGTTCTCCCGTTTAGCCATGATTTCCTCAACATCATCAGGCACTGGTCATCGGTGGTGCCTTCGCTCTCGCTACGCTCGGACCCGGCTACCCGACAATTACGCCGAAGGCACCACCGATGACCAAGGCCACATCATCATACCGGATTTGTCGCCACAGCTCCGATTATTCTCCGCGCTTCTTCCCAATGATCTCTTCCGCAAAAGCCGAGTCCCGCCGAACCCACGTCCTCCATTTTGGGTCGAGGAACGTCCGGCGCTCTATACGAGTCTTCTTGGAATTCCATTCAATGCGCTGGGGATAGAAAAAGCCCAAAAGCCGATCCGGTTCTTCGAGCTTCAAGTTTAGCTTGGCCATGACAGTTCCTTCCGCCTTCTGGGCGATGGTCCGAGGAAACCCTTTTCCTACCAGCATTTCCTCACCAAAGTCTCGGCGCCTCAAATACAGATGTCGCCCTGTCCATAGGCCTGTAAAATGATAGTGGCCATTCTCCACGTAACAACGCCCCTCAACAAGCACACCTCGCTGTTCCAAGAGGATTTCCAGCCAACCGCTCGCCTCCTCTTGCACCCAGACTCCGGCGATGCTTACACGTCGAGCCCGAAGGAATACCGCAATTCCCGTGACAAAAAGCGTTGCCGATATGAGAAGATACCCTTCCATAAGCCAAGTTACCGTCCACCAGAGTTTTCGCCTTCATCGACGACTGGTGGTGGCGGCTCCTCTCTATTCGGGTTTTCGTAGATCACCTCGACCTCGCCTCCATTGGCGGCTGGATGTGAATTCTTTCCTGTTGCTGGAGTCTTGCCTGGTGCCTTTGAATCATGGGGGAAGATGAAGCTTGGTTCGTCCTCGCCAAAACTCATGGGGGAGTCAATCACCAACTTTGGTTCTTCGGGCTGCGGTGTTTCCTCGGTTTCTTCGCCAGCGGGTGACTGAGTATCCGCGGCTCGCCCGATTCTCTGCCGTTCGACAGAACTGATGTGGCCGACATCGACGGCCAATGACAAGAGCTCCATACCCTTGCTTGTCTGCCCGTGACTGAGGAGCTGGCGGCCAAGTATGTAGGCTGTTTTTCCAAGCCTCTTGTCTAATTCCGAGGACTGCGCTCCCAAATCGCGGGCCTCGCGGTACCGGTTCAATGCCGCAGCTATCTGTCCCTTGTCTTCCAGCTCCATTCCTTCGATGTAGTAGTCAGTCCCCAGCTCAGTACGAAACTCCGCCGCACGGAATGTTTTTTGCCCCGCACGGTAGAGCTTGCGGGCGATAGAGTGCCGCCCCTGCCTACGGAAATGGTTGCCAAGCTCCTTGTAGAACGCGATCCCGAACTGTTTGGGGTTCTTCTGGTCAGCCTCCAGAAAAACTGGTCTCCCATTGTCCAATGCACCGCAAGACTCGCATCCTCGAACCACTTCCGCCACTTTGTCGAAGAGGATTCCATCGGGCAATTCCAGCTCATGGGATTCCCGCGTACGCATCTCGGCCAGCAGGCTTCCGCCCACTCCCTCAAGGAATGCACGACTCATTTCCCTGTCCAGTGGCATTCCCACCAAGCTGGCTGTCAATTGTCCTGTCTTTTCCCTGTAACGCAACATCAGAAACTGAACGGAATCGGGACCCAGAGCCAAAAAACCCAGAAAAACCGCCAAGATCAAGGCAAGGCAAGCCACCAATGGCCACAACGAATGCCGCGAGCCGGAAGTCTCGGATTTTTCCGCCTTCGGAGTTGTTGCCTTGCGCGGCGGTTCTTCGGCAGAAACCGTGGGAGGAGTTTTTTGGCGGGGCAGAGGCTGGGACTGCTTCGCCGAGGCTGGCGCGGACCGGCGCCCAAGGGTTGAACGAACCTCATGGATTTGTCTTGCCGAAAGCCGTGTCGTGGAGTCCAGATCTTCATTGATCATTGCGCCAGATTGGAACGGCGCCGGGCTTTGTAACGAATCGCCACCGTTGCCTTGGTGCTCGGCAATCCTCTGAACGAGAGATTCCAACACGGCCATCGACTCGATTCCACTGCGCTGCAGGACTCTGTCCCCAGGATCGAGTCTTTCCACCACGGGAGCCACAGGTTTGATGGGTATTTTTTCGTCCCCCAAACCCCCTCGTTCTTGAGCTGCGGTAGAGACGAGAGCCGTGGCGGAATCCACCGGCTTGCCCAAAATTCTATTGGTGTCGGGATAGAGCTCGAAGGTTGTCAAGACCTCGCTACCCTTCTCGGGGGGCTTGCCAAACTTGGCGCCGGTAAGAAGGATGACCGTGACATTGTCTGGCGCGCCGTTCTCCTTGACCCGGTCCACCAGTATCCTGAGAGCGCTGTCGAGATCTCGGGCGTTTTTCTTGCAAATCTGAAACGTCTGCTCATCGTTGATGACGCCGCAAAGACCATCGGAGCAAAGCAGATAGACTTCGTCCGTGCGAAGGTCGAGAATCTGGCAATCGACCTCCACGTGCGGACGGTTTCCCAGAGCTCGGGTGATGATATTCCGTCCAAGGATCGATTCGGCTTCTGACTCTGTCAGTTGTTTGGCATCGATGAGCTCTTGGACCCGCGAATGGTCTTTGGTCACTCGCTGGACTCTTTCCCCGTCGAAGCGATAGAGGCGAGAATCCCCCACGTGCGCCACGAAACCCGTCTGCCCCATGATCCGCAAAGCAACGAGCGTTGTCCCCATGCCCCTCAGTTCGGCGTGTTCTTGCGCGTACTCGTAGATAGCGCGATTGGCGGCTTCCACAGCCTGCCGGAGCTTGTCCAACTCCTCCAGCGGATCATGGGTCGGCGGCTGGGCTGCACGAGCTTCGTAGAAACTTTCCATCGTCTCTACGGCTAGACGGCTTGCGGTCTCACCGCCTGTATGGCCACCCATCCCATCCGCGACAACGAAAAGATTGGTTTCCTCGTCGTACAGATAGCTGTCCTGGTTCGAGGAGCGCCTCAACCCAACGTCGGTGATCGCGCCTCCGGTATAGCGGAACATTCGCCAAGCGTCCCTTCTCGATTCATGAGAAAATCCCTCAGTGCTGCTCATTACCCGTCAGTCGGAAATCCCTGTAGAAAACCGCGATGGACAAATGCACCAAGGAGTTGCACTTTTTGCAAAATCGACTCCATGACCCATGGAGTCCCACGCTACGCTCCAACCAAATCTAGCATTTCGGTCCGACATTCAAAACAACAGCCCGCAGCCAGCACTCTCATCACGGATCTACCACGGTCACTGATCCATCGTCCCGACCAGCGTCCCCGGCGGTCGTCCCCTCAAAGGTTTGCTGGACTTCGCCTCCGGTAACCTCCTCCTCCTCCTTGGTGGGACCACGCCCAGTCTGCCCCGTCACAACCCGCGATGAGATCTTCGGGCTGGGACCTATCAGATCCGGTTGACAAGTCCACGCACGAAAGGAACCCACCGTTCAATTCCGTGAATCCCGTCCAGCCCGCCACCGGCAAGATGCCGGTGCCACCAGGGCGGCGTCGCGGAGTGTAAAGCAAAAACGCGGGGATTTGATAGGTCCCTTCGGGCTCAAGGTTCTTTTCCTTCCTGCAATCCGTCGATATCATAACGTTTCATCATCCCCAATAATCCTTGACGCGTGATCCCCAAACGCCGGGCTGTTCGACTACGATTGTTTCCTTCCTTGCGAAGAGCTTCCCAGATCATCCGTTTGTCCAGTGCTTCTCTTGCTTCCCTCAAGCTTGTGGAACGCGGTTGCACGCCGGGCGCGAAGACCTCTTGATCCTGGAACAGATGTTCTGGCTCAATCCACCCCTTCCGCGGCGCCACCAAGACGGCCCTGTGCAGGCAATTCCTCAGCTCCCGGAGATTCCCCGGCCAGGAATAGCCTGCCATCCTTGCCACTGCCGCCGCTGAAATCCCCCGAAGTTGACGGCCTTCCGCCCGGCAAACCTCCCTGAAGAAGAACTGGCTGTAAGCCGGTATATCCGTTCTACGCTCCCTCAATGGCGGAACCTTCAAGAGTAGCCCGGAAAGCCGATAATAGAGATCTTTCCGAAACCGACCCATGGAGCTTTCTTTGGCAAGATCTCTGTTCGTCGCCAGAATGACTCGAACATTCGCCTGTTTTCTAGCGGTCGAACCCACCATGTGATAGCTCTTATTTTGCAAAAAGACCAGCAGTTTTTGCTGAACTTCAGGGCCGATATCCCCGATTTCGTCCAGGAACAAAGTTCCCCCTTCGGCGGCGGCGATAAAGCCTTCTTTTCGCTCTGCCGCGCCTGTGAAGGCGCCCTTTTCGTGGCCAAACAAGATGGAGGAGACAAGCTCTTTTGGTTCGGACGCCAGATCGACCTGCAAGAATTTCCCGCTCTTGCGCCGACTCATCTCGTGGATTTTCCGAGCCAAATGTGATTTGCCGACGCCACTCTCCCCAAGGAGCAAAACATGGTCGTCGGAACGGGCAAGAACCTCGGCCAATTCCAGGACTCGGCGCATGGCCTCGGAGCGTCCTGGCAGGAAATCTTCGTTCGCCTCAGAAGAGTTCCAAGAGGGGCTTCTCCCGGAATCAGCATCACGAGCCCGGAGAAGCGCTGTTGCGGCGAAAGCGGAATAGGTCCCGAAAAAATCCGAAAAACCATCACCAAAGGAGTATCGACCACGGAGAAACAAGTAGCCCAGAGGCACATGACCCTCGAGCAGACCGCAGATCCACGTATGTTTTGATACCGATTCGCAGCGCCGGGGAACGCGGCCAAGCTCGGTCACGTCGATGGAGATGGGAGGGGCGGCGGGACCAGAAAGAACCTCGGCAGTAACAGGATCGAGCAGTGTCAAATGAACTTCTTCTACTCCTGGTAATTCCTCCAAACCATCGACCACCCAGCGTTGGACAGCATTCGGTTCCCAGGTTTTTTTCAGCAGCTCTCCCAGTCCTACTAGAGCTTCCAAGAAGACGACCGGCCCCAATTCTTGCGCATCCAGGTTCAATGCCGGATCCAGGCCATCTTGCAGGCTAGCCACGAGCAGAGGAGCCCGCGCAAGAAGCTCAAAGCCCTTTTGCAGGACATTTACAGCTCTGCGGCGTCGGCCGCACCTCAGCACGGCCTTCGCCTGATGCACCATGAGCAACCCCCGCCGGTAGCTGGAGTTCAGGGGGCCCGTGAGCTTCAGTCCTTCTTGAAAACTCAGGACGGCCTTCGCGGGGTCACCTCTTTTGAGATCCAAAAGGCCAAGGGCTTCCCAATAGACGGGATCGACCGGGGAATCAAGACTTTCCAGAATACCGGCTGCAACATCGAGCTTGCCCTCCATGACCTCGGCAAGGGCGCTGGTAGATAGGTAGGCCTCTCGCCGAAATCCCGAACGAGGAGCCTCAAGCCCCTCCAAAATTTTCTTCGCGGCCTCAGGCAATCCATGATCGGCAAGGAGCAACGCTTCGTCCAACCCAATCTGGCAATGGATACTAATTTCCCGTGCATCTAGGTTTTCTCGCGCACGCAAAAACCACTTCCGTGCCTCAACCAACCGGCCTTCATCGCCGTAGATAGTGCCCATGAGCCCCATGGTCCTTGCCCGAAATGAAGAAGCCAGGGGCTGCCGCAATAATTCCTCGAGCTCGCTTCGAGCGGCTTCGATCTGCTCCATCAAAAAGAGGACGCGTGCCAGGTTGAAACGTGCTTGAGCGGCGTGGGTCCGGAGTCCTTGACGCAGGGCCAATTCAAGAGCGCGGCGGTGCGATTCCAGGGCATCATCGTAGGCGTCGCGGGCGATTTCCAGCTCGCCGAGCTTGGTCAACAAGCTCACCTGCTGTGGATCATCGGAAGACAATGATTTCAAAGTGTTTTTCAGCTTTTCAACCCCCTTTGTTCCTTTCCCCAGGCGTCTTTCGAGATCGGCTTGAATCGACATGAACCGCGTCATCGCCACGGCATCTGCATGAGTGCCCAGCGCCGTTGTGGCAGAAGAAAGCCATTTCGACGCCTCGGCAAGTCTCGATTGCTGACAACAGACCTGAACGAGGTCCAATGCCAGGGCCAAGATCTGCCGGCCGGTCAGGTTGTCACGCGACCTCCACGCCTGGCTCAACTCCGAATGTGCGTTGTCGAAAAGACTCTGACGGAAAAACACCTGGCCCAGCCGCAACCGAAGGGGTGCTATCTCTGCCTGGGCTGCTCGATCCAGGAGCTCCGAACAGAGATCTGTCGCCTTTTCGAAGAGCTCCGCGGATTCTAGGAGCTCCAGTCTTCGCTCACCGTTCAGGGTTCCCAGTTCTCTTGAATGATCGGCGATCAAAGCCCGAGCCTTCTCTAAGTCTCCCGCGGAGGCCATGCCCAGAATGACCTCAGAAAGCAATTCTGGGCGAACCTCGCCAGCTTGAAGAAGATGCTCGTTCAACGAAAAAGGCGGGTTATCATCTCCCAAAGCTCCAATTTCCAAGAGAAATGCCAGTGTTCCGTGAAGGCGTCGAAGCTCCTCTTCCGGCACATTTTGTTTGATGAGATCTATCAAACGGGGGTGAAGGATGGCGTAAGATTCGGCTCCCGTGTCCGGCGCGGATTCGCAGACCAGGAGGCCCTGGCGAAGGAGCTCCCTAACCGCCTCCGCCGGAGGACGCTCCCAGGAGTCTCCACCGTTTCTATTGGCCGCCTGAAGAACGGCCAGCAGCTCTTCCAGGGAGTGTGGAGCCGATCCCAACGACAAGATCCGAAGCAAGTCTAATTCTGGCGAAGGCAACCTGTTGAAAAGCGCCGGGAGCGCCTTTTCCAGATCGCGCCCGCGATCTTTCTCCAGAGCCGGAATCCGGGTTCTCCACCGCCAGGGTTCGCGGATCTCCTTGGCCTGGACTTTCCACCAGGTCTCCAGATGCTGACAGGAAAGCAGTAAGATGAAATCATCTCGTTGCCGTGCAAGATCCAGGAGCAACCTCTGGCTCGGGAAGTCGGCCCGGTCAAATCCAAAGACGACTGCCACCCATGGATTTTGCGCGCTGGTGTCTGAGATTTTCTTTTCGAGATCCTCTCTGAGAAAGGCGTAGCTCGCCTTTTTTCCTGTATGCCCGTAACGTTCCCATGGCGGAAGCATGGCCTTTACCACGCCAAACGGAGCGGTCCCATACCGATCTGCCGACAGATGGATGACTTTGTGTGAAGCAAGGCTAGAGGCGACAGCCTGGAGGGCGAATCTGGCGTCTTGGCCCACGAAGGCCAAGGGCGCCTTCTCTTTCGCCAGCCAGGAAAGGGCAAATCCGACTGCCTGCGACGACTCGGCGGGAGAAGGGCCGCTGGCACGGCCTTGAAGGGAGCTCCAAGCTGTTTTTGCACTGGGGCGAATATCGGGGTCTAGGGAGAGTAACCTCCCCAAACCCAGAAGAGAATCCAGTTGTTCCTGGGCTGTTCGTTGTGACGGATCAATTCCTGCGAGGGCACTCAGAATGGCTCCCGCGGAATAGATATCGCCACTTGGGGACCGGGGCATCCCCAAACGCATTTCCGGGGCTGTGAACTTTCCTTCCAGGCAACCGGGAGAAGCCGCGAAAGCATATAGGCCTCCGAGCTGAAATTGATCGGGCGTGGGCCGAAAGAGAAATTCCGGGCAGAGAGCACCGTGTACCAGGCCTTTCTCGTGAAGTTGGGCCAGAGTTTTCAGAAGTCCCGCCGCAACTTTCCGAAGCTCGTCTTTTTGAAAGACGGCCCCTTCCAGTGACTGTCCGCCCGGCTTCTCGACAACGTAAAAGCTTCGGTTGAACCATTTTCCCCAGTCGAGCCAGGAAAGGCAGCCTGGTGCCATCTTCCTCAAAAGGTGGGCTCTTTGCTGGAGGGCCTTCCAGCGGTCTTCCGTGGGTTCGACACTCAGGACGTGAACCAGGCATTCCTCGCCTTCCGGCGACTTTCCTTGGTAGGTCGTCCCAAACCATCTTTGGCAAAGAGCGCCAACGATTCGATGACCCTGCTTCAAGCGCATTCCGGTGCATTCTCCTTCACTGCGGCAAGAAAACAACTAGCGGTTATGGTTTTCCGGTCGTGCTCTTCTTTTCGGGCGCAGTTATTGGCAAACCCTTTGTTTTCTTTGTGTTGCGTTCCGCTCACATCGGTTCGACCCGCGCCTGTGGCGCGAGTTCCCCGCGGCGCCCGCTCCTCGCCTTTGTCGCCGCCTTCGATCCATTGCCCTAGGGCTGGATCACCACCGGCGGATGGCTTTTCGACCGCCGCACTGGCGGCGGCGGAGGGAGATCTGCTTCTGAGTCAGCCGCGATTCCAAGACTCGGGTATCACAGTTTTCACAGAACCTCGCCGAACCCAATGCGGTGGCGAATCCTGGGTTACAGCTCGAATGGGAATTGGCGGCAAAGCTCGACGACTTCGTTCCGCACGGCTTCGATGGTTTTGTCGTTTTCTGGGTCGGAGAGAATTCGGTCGATCATGGAAGCCAAGAGGCGCATTTCTCCTTCTTTCATGCCTCGGGTCGTCACGGTCGGCGTGCCGATGCGCAATCCGCTCGTCACAAAAGGGCTTCGGTCGTCGAAGGGGACCATGTTTTTGTTTGCGGTGATGTGAGCGCAATCGAGGGCTTCTTCGGCGATCTTGCCGGTCATGGTGGTATCCCGGAAGTCGAGAAGCATCAAGTGGTTATCGGTTCCTCCGGAAACAAGGGAATAGCCTCGCTCCAGGAGAGCCGAGGAGAGTGCCTTGGCGTTTTTGAGGGTCTGCTCCTGATAGTCCCGGAACTCTGGTTCTTGAGCTTCCTTCAACGCCACTGCCTTGGCCGCGATGATGTGCATCAAAGGGCCGCCTTGCATGTTGGGGAAGACGGCTTTGTTGATTTTCTTGCGCAGTGGCAGATCGCACAAGATCAGGCCCCCCCGCGGTCCTCGCAAGGTCTTGTGCGTCGTGCTGGTGACGATTTGGCAATGGCCCACGGGCGTGGGATGGAGCTCGGCGGCAACCAGGCCGGCGATATGGGCCATGTCGGCCATCAGCAGGGCCCCGACTTCGTCGGCGATTTCTCGGAAGGTGCCGAAGTCGATGGTTCGCGGGTAAGCGCTGGCCCCGACGACAATGAGCTTGGGATGGTATTGACGTGCCTTCGCACGAACATCGTCTAGATCGATCCGCGCATCATCCTTCCGCACCCCGTAATGAATGGCGTTGAAGTATTTGCCAGAGAAGTTGACAGGGCTTCCATGGGTCAAGTGGCCGCCTTGGGAGAGATCCAAGCCCAGGATGGTGTCGCCCATTTCCAAGGTCGCGAAGTAGGCGGCCATATTTGCCTGTGCTCCCGAATGGGGTTGGACATTCGCATGCTCGGCGCCGAACAGGCTTTTTGCTCGTTGGATTGCCAGGCGCTCTGCCGTATCTACATGCTGGCAACCACCATAGTAACGGCGTCCTGGTAGGCCTTCGGCATATTTGTTGGTCAAAACTGACGCACAAGCTTCCCTCACTGCGGTGGAAGTGTAGTTTTCGCTGGCGATCAGCTCGATGGTTTCTTCCTGTCTGCGTTGTTCCGCCAGGATCGCTTGGTGGATCTCCGGATCCCGGTCAGCCAATGACTTCATCAAGTTCGTCTCCCTCGCCGTGATCGTTCGGCCAGTTCAGTTTTCGGACGGCCGCCACGTCTTTTGCGATCCGCGCCTGAAGCGCGGTGGGTCCCAAAAAACGCCGAATCGGCCTCAAATAGTCCGCAAAACGGATTCTCAGAACTGTTCCATACAAATCAGGGTTCTGATCCAAAATATGTACTTCGATTCCGATTTCATCGACGCCAAATGTCGGTCGCGGGCCGACATGAACAGCCGCTAGGCCTTTTCCTCCCGGCCAGCACGCCATCCCCGCGTAGACGCCTTCGCGAAGCAGCAATTCCGAGATCCGTAGATTGGCCGTGGCAAAGCCGAGCTCCCGGCCTCGTGCTTCACCTTTCACGACCTTTCCCTCGACGCTGTAAAGATAGCCTAGAAGCTCGTTGGCCCAGCGAACCGCTCCATCGACCAGGGCTTGCCGAATGCCGGTACTGGAGACTCGGTGGCCAGCGTACTCAACCGGTTCGACGACCACGAGTTGAATGCCACGGCCCGAGCAAAATCTCTCCAGAAGTTCAGTACTCCCCTTCCGATGGCGGCCAAAGCTGAAGTCATGTCCAACGACCAGGGTCCGGGGATGGAAGCGGTCGATGATCATCCGCTCCAGGAACGCCGTCGGATCCATGGCTGCCAGTTTCTGATCGAATCGCAGAACGAGCGCGAGATCAACACCTTGCCGGGCGATGAGACGCAGCTTTTCCCCCAATGTCGTGATCCGCGCGGGAGCTATTGAGGGGTGTAGAAGGCGCAAAGGGTGGGGTTCAAATGTAACGATGGCGGAGTTTCCATCTTCATCCTTCGTGCGTCTGACAAGCTCTTGAAGCAAAAAGACATGGCCTCGGTGGACTCCGTCGAAATTCCCGATGGAGACAACTGATCCCAAGAGGGGTTCGTCGAGGACGTCAAAAAAATGTTGCATCTTTGTTGCCGAAAATGCCACGGGCGAGTAGCGCGCAACGGACGTGAGCGATGGGAGCGGAAGCCAACCCAAAGAAAAGAGAATTTTCTTGAACCGATTCCAGCACCCTTGGCGTGAAATGGTCCTAGACTAGGGCCAAATGAGTGAATTGCTTATAATACTGGACCACGGAGAAGGAAATGGACTGGATCGAAGCCTTGATTTCATTCAGGTCCAGGTTTTCTGACTCCAAGACATCGATGAGAACGACATATTTGTCATGGATGCCGAAGGCGCCATGGGTGACATCCTGGACGTTCGCCTCTAGCAAACGGCGGTAAAAGGACGCATCCACGTCATCGGGGATCTTCATCAGTCTGACTTCGACGATGACGACGGGTTGGACGTGGCTGACAACGATGCCCTCCACCCGATCCTCCGGCACATCCACCTTCCAGATGCCTTCGTCGAGTTTTTCGTAGCGAAATTGGCATTTGTCGAGGTAGATCTCGATATCTTCGTTCCTGATCATGCGGTTACCTCCAAACCAAGGCGCGGCCATCTGCCGCGAAAGGTCGCCTTCCAATCCTCCACAGTATAGGAGTGCAAGCTCCGAGGGCAATCGTCCCATTCACTGCTCGATGACGGAACACCCATCCAGCAAGGGGAGGGTTTGGATCGGGCAATCAGAGATTGACACGCGCTCCCTCTCTTTTCTATCGTTGCCCGGAGCGGTTCAATCCAGCGTACGACAAACGGTCGGCCAGTGTCGGATAGGGTGTGCCATGTCGGGGTTCTTACAACGCATCATCGATCTCATTCGCGCTAGCCTGAACAGTCTCATTGACAAGGCCGAAGATCCAGAAAAGATGCTCGAGCAGATGATGCGCGACATGCAAGCCAACTACCGCCGATCCAAAATCGAAGTGGCCAAAGTTCTGGCGGAAAAGCACCGGCTTCGTGCCCAGATGGAAAGATCCGAAAAGGACAGTACGGCTTGGGAACGTAAAGCGGTTCTTGCTCTCAAGGCGGGCGACGAAGGTTTGGCCAGGAAGGCGTTGGAGCGAAAGCGAGCTTCCAAGGAGTTGGCGACGGGCCTTTCCGGTCAGTACGAAGAGCAGGCATTAGCTGCGGATCGGCTTCTCCAGGCTCTCACAGCCCTGGAGAACAAAATCGCCGAAGTGCGGGTCAAGCGTTCTCTTCTTTCGAGCCGCCATCGCCGAGCTCTGGCTCAGCAAAAGATCCAGAAGGCCTTAGAGCTTTCATGCGGCCCCACCGCATTCGATTCCATCGCCCGGCTCGAAGCGCACGTGGAAGATTTGGAAGCTGAAACTACCGCAGTTTCCGAGCTAAAGGAAGCGACTTTGGAGGGGCGCTTTCTCAAACTTGGTGAAGTCGATGTAGAAAGCGATCTCTTGGCGTTGAAGTCCCGCCTGGCGGAACCGGCTCTCCTTGCCAGCTCGAGCTCCGGCGAAGCCATGGAGCCCGGAACACAGCCAAGCGCGACGGAGAAAGCTGAACTGATCTAGACCCCCCCCCGAATCATGGTGCGGAATTAGCCGCGCAAGCCGCTAGGAGCCTGTTGCGCAGCCGCTCAAGCTCAAGACCCGGATTTCTCCGCCAGCCCAGTACGCCGCATATAGCGCGGGTAGACACATCGACCCCGATATCCGGACTTGAGATTTCCCAGTTCTGGCAATGTGCAACACTAGTAGCCAAACATGAGGAGACCGATCAAGATCAGAATGGCTAGGAGGACAAAGCCTCCCACGGCCAAGACGACGATCCATGGATTTCCCTCTTCTTCTGGGTATTCCTCGTCTTCCTCAAGATCCTCGTCGTCTTCCTCAAGATCCTCGTCGTCTTCCGCTTCGGTTTCTTCTTCCTCCTCGTCTTCGGCGTAGTCCTCGTCTTGGGCGTAGTCCTCGTCTTGGGCGTAGTCGTCCTCGTCTTCGGCGTAGTCGTCCTCGTCTTCGGCGTAGTCGTCCTCGTTTTCGGCGGGTTCAGCCTCCTCCGGGTCACCTTCAGCACCGAGATCGCTTTCTTCGAAAAGCTCGTCGTCGCCGTAGGGATCGGGGGTATTTTCAGCGTTTTCCGGTGGCTCTTGGGCCATCCCGTCATCGAGATCAAAAGACTCTTCTTCGTAAGGGTCTACCGTCTGGTGGCTGGCGGGAGGTTCCTCGTGGAGGATTTCGTCTTCGTGGGAATCCTGGGGTCGAGGGGAGTACGAAGCCCCGTTGGCCTCGACGGGCTCCTGCTCTTGCTCGTAGACTCCTGGTTCCTGGTCCTGGAAGGGGGCAACATTGGGCAGATGTTGAGGGTCTCCTTGGTGGAGATCATGGGGTTCGGCGGAAACGAGTGACGACTCCTGGTAGTGGGGGTCTTGGGAAGAAATATCGGGGGATGTAGGTTCTTCGATGCGGCGGATCTCCATCGACTCGGTTTTGCGAACGATGGTACCCTCAACATCGTCGGTTGTTTCGGAGTCGCTGGGTTTTGCCAACATGGCTGTCGGGTCGGCGAACTTGAGGCGAGTCGTCCCGAGCTGCACTTCGTCGCCCGATTGAAGGCGCTGGATCTGTTGAACCTGCTGACCGTTGATGAGGAGACCGTTTCGACTGCCCAGGTCGAGAATGTGAATACCTCCATGGTCCCAACGGATCTTTGCATGTTCCCGGGAGATACACTCATCGCTCAGGACATGGTCACAGTGGCGGCTGCGGCCAAGGAGTACTTCGGTGTTCATCGCCTTGAGCTTCAAGGCCTGACCGGCATTATTGCCGTTGAGAACCGTCAGGTAGGGAGTCTCTTCTTCTACACCGTAGGCCCCCAAAACTTTTGACAGGAAGGCGCTTGCCACGACTTCCGTTTTGTCCTAATCAAGGTTTTGTGACGGATCGAAGCGCTGGGTTGTGAGAATGGCCTCGTCTTCTTCGATGGCTTCGAATTCGATATCGAATGGGGCAATCGTGAGGATGTCGCCTGTACTCAAATAAACGGGTTTTTCCGCCTCGAGGAGATCCCCGTTGACCGCCGTGCCCTTGGAGCTGCCAACATCCATGACGCTCCATTGCCCGTCATGAAACTGAATCTGGGCATGTTGACGCGACACGCTGTTGTCTTGCAGCGTCACATCGCATTCTTCGCGTCGGCCCAGAGCAATAACCTCCTGCCGGAACTCGAAGGTCTCCTCGTAGGGGCCGATTCCATCAACTTGTGCGCGGACTATGAGACGTGCGGGCATGGAGATAATCGCTTGTGAGAGGCAAAAGCCTGCGAAGAATCATGAGCGAAGGCTATTCTAAGAGGCTCCTGTGTAGATTGGCAAACCTAAGCTTCGGAGCAGAATTCGGATTGTTTTCCACACGGCGGCAAGGCACGGTCTGCTCGCCTTTCATCAGAGGTCGGCCATGAGCTTTTCGAGGCCGGGGTCCCGGGCCGCCGCTTTCCGGAAACGGGCGCCACCTTTGGCAACACCCTGCCTCAGAGCCTTGATGGCCGCCCTTCTTTGGCCTTTCTCCAGGCGGAGCTTTGCGATGACAAGCCAGATGGCTGGTTGATACCGGCCCAGCTTCTCCAAGACTTGAATCGCTTCGTCATTTTTGCCAAGCTTCTGAAGGGTCTGGCTAAGAAACAGACCTGCTTGTTGAAAGGAGGGTCGCTTATTGAAGGCGCTACGAAGAAAGGGGAGCCCCTCTTCCGGTGAACCCTCCTCGGTGAGGAGAACGCCAAGGTTGTAAACTGCCTCTACATTGTCAGGATCGAGCTCTGCGGCTTTTCGGATAGAGGGAATCGCCTCTTTTCGACGGCCCATTCGATCCAGAAGTGAACCAAGATTATTATAACCCGTGGAAGCCTCGGGATCGAGCACAATCGCCTGCCTGTAAAGAGCCTCGGCAGCTTTCTGGTCCCCCAAGCGCTCGCTGACAATTCCAAGATTGTACGTGACGGCGTAGCTTGTCGTGTCCTTTCGGTGGGCGCTCCGCAAAACTTCCAAGGCTTCCTGGAGACGGTTTTGCCGGTTCAGGCAGTTGCCCAGTCCCGACGCCGCCAGCATGGAGTTGGGATCGAGCTTCACGGCCTTGCGAAACCATCTCTCCGCATCTCCGTATTTCCCTTCCTCTAGATATGTGTCTCCCATGGAAACATAAGCCGCCGGGTTGGCCGAGTGCATGTCCAGGACGGCCTGGATGAGCTGACGCGCCTGCTTGTATTGCCGAAACTCCCGCAGAATCTTTGCCGCGCCCAGATAGGCCGTGTCCCGTGCCGGATCCATGGCGATCACCTCCCGGAACTGCTTTAATGCCTCTTCTTTGGCACCCAGGCGGACCAAGGCATTGGCCAGGGAACTCTTCGCCAACACGTTTTTGGGATCCTCCTCCAATAGCCCGGAAATCGCTTGGACCGCAGCCTCGGTCTTGCCTTGACGGATAAGGTTTTGCGAGGCTTCGAACCGAGTCCAAAACTTCAACCGATCCTTGGGATCGGGCAGGTCTTCCGGCTTCTCCGACCAGGTGCCACCCCACACGTACCCCAACGCCGCCAGCTTCGCCCGGGTTTCGGGGTCCATCTCCGCCTCTCTGTGTTCCCCCTTCGTAAAAGGATCTTCCGCAATCCGGCGCCGAAGTTCCACTAAAAGACCCCTTCCCCCATCCACTTCCTCGCCAACCTTCCCATGGAGATTCCGCCGCTCCTTGGGATCGCTCTCCAGATCATAAACCTCCGGCCTGGGAGCTTCGATTACCTTGACGCTTCCCCGCTCCTCGCCACGGAGAGGCGCCCATCCGAAGTTCAGAAACGGGGCCATGGTCTCCATGTAGGCACCCCGCTCGTCAGTTTCACCGTGGATCAACGGCAAAAGAGTCTTCCCATCCATCTCGCTCACGCCTTCAAGACCCAGCAGCTCCAGAATCGTGGGCGCGATGTCAACGGTTCGGACCAGGGAATCAACGCGCATCCCAGAGGGGATGCCGGGACCGCGCAGCAGCAACGGTACCCGCATGGTTGAACGATAGATGAAAAGTCCATGAGTCTTTTCCCCATGCTCTCCCAAGCTCTCCCCATGATCCGCTGTGAAGGCGAAGAGCGTTTCTTCCAACAGCTTCTGTTCTTTCAGTTTCTCCAGAACCCGCCCCAGCTCCCGGTCGGCATAGTGGATTTCCCCCTTGTAAGGCTCCCCGGCAAACTCCATCGCAATCTTGTCCGGCGGCGAATAGTTGGCGTGAGGATCGAAGAAATGGAGCCAAAGGAAAAAACGTTTGTTCGGCTTCCGCTTCTCCAACCAATCGATGGCCTTGTCGGCAATCCGAGCCGCAGGAAGCTCTTTGAACATGAAAAGCGGAGCCTTGGCGCCTCCCCGCAGATCATCGTCGTATTCCTCAAACCCCTGACTTAGCCCAAACTGGCTGTCCAAAACGAAAGCCCCAATGATCGCGTGGGTCTCAAACCCCGCCTCCCGCAAACGCTCCGCCAATGTCACGTCCGATTCGGGCACGATGTAGGTCCCGTTGTTCCGCACACCGTGGCCATCGGGAAAAAGCCCCGTCATGATAGAAGTGTGGGAGGGAAGCGTCAGCGGCTGCGTCGTCAAGCAACGGGAAAACCAAGTCCCGCCCGCCGCCATCTCGTCCAGCACCGGCGTCAGGTTTTTCTCACCCACAGCGTAACCCAGATGATCCCAACGAGTCGTATCGAAAGTCACCAAAAGAACGTTGGACGGCCTCGGATCGCTGCAAGAGAAAACAAAGGCCAGCAGTGGGAGGCCCAGCCAGAGGCTCCGTGGAAGGACTCTCGCCGCGATCTGCCGGCGAAAACCAAAACATGGGGCAAAAGACAAGAATCCGGCCTCCAAAAAGGGGAGAACTAGAAAGAATGCGCTCATCCTACCCGCGACGACGATTCTCCGCCAGCGCGGTCAGCAGCCCTCTTGATGAGAATCGCCAACCACCTGGTCCGACAAGAAGAACTCCAGCCTAACGGGGCACCATTCCATCAAACCGGCCTCGGTCATGGTACCGGCCACGGTGCAGATTTCAGACGCCGCCCCAGGGCTTCCAGCCCTGGAACCCGGCGGAGGCTCCGCCTCCGGACCTCCGCTGGGAGCGCCGCTCCCAGACCCACGCCAGGGAGCCAGCTCCCTGGACCCACATCTTTGTGCGCTGCGCGCTTTTTTCGGGTGGCCGGTACCA
>JAJRTK010000231.1 GCA_024278345.1 bacterium
AAGGAAAACTTCCAGCGGCTGAAAATCCTGGCCCAGCAGTTTCCCCACCGCTCATAAAACCGCCGCCAGGGTGGATGTTCCATCGATTGGCACCGCGCCGCCGATTCCCACCGGATTGGCCATCGGCCTTGGAAGGGAGCGACATCGGTTTCGCTTCACTAAATTCTTGGAAGTGGCCCCAGGGCTTCCCGCACGACCTCGGAGTAAAATCCCCTTCTGGCCAAATAACGGGCAGCCCGGAGCTTTTCTTTCGGTTCCAGAGCGTCCACGGAGCCGAATTTCCGCTCCACGATTGCCGTGGCCCTCACAAGCTGGTCCTCGGTGTCCGCGAGGTCTTCGGGAACGAGGTGACCGACTCCGCGCTCCTGGAGCTTCTTGCGGATCATCAACGGACCAAATCCCTTGCGCCGGAGTTCGGCCACGTAGGCGGCGGCAACTTTGGGGTCATCGAGGTAACCCAATTCTTGCGCCCAGTTCAGGGCGGTCTCGATGAGTTCCCCGGGCACGCGCCGTTTCCGAAGTTTCCTGGCTAGTTCGGCCCGGCTGTGATCCCTGGGAGCCAACAGCCGGACGATCATGTCGCGGACGCTCTGAAGCGTTGGGCTTTTGCGGGTCACGGTCTTGACTCCAGGTAACTTTACTCCAGGTAGCCAAGGGACTTGAGATTGTCTTCGAGCTCCTTGGAGACAGCGGAACTTTCTTTTGCCAGGCCGGGATGCCTGGCTGATTCCGCCAGGTGTTGCTCCAGGCGCTTCCGGAGTTCCCGCGCCAAGTCCGGCTTTGAAAGGACCAGGTTCGAACGCTCTCCAGGATCCGCTCCGAGGTCGTAGAACTCGCTTTTGCCTGTTTTCCCATCGACGATGAGCTTCAGCGCGGCGTCTTGGATGGAAAAGAGGGAAGGCCGCCGTTTTGTAGCCGTGGCGATGACGTTCCGCGACGGGAAGGCCGCGGGATCTTGTTCCAGAATAGGAACCAGACTCTGCCCCTGAAGTCCCGGAGGCGACCCGGCCTTCGCCAATTCCAGCAGGGTCGGCATAATATCCAACAGGCTCGTCACCTCATCGGGGCGAGAACCCCCGCTTTGTGCCTTGGGAAGGCGCACGAGAAGGGGAATCCGAAGCTCATGTTCGTAAAGGCTATCACCGTGATCCCAGCCTCCGTGTTCCAGGAGTTGTTCTCCGTGGTCCGAAGTCAGGACGAAGACGATCTCTTCCAGAATACCCGATTCGCGCAGCCTGTCAAGGAACTCTTGGAGCTGGGCGTCGAAATAGCGAACACCACCGGCATAGGCCGTGCGCCATGTCTTGAGGCGGCCGCTTCGAGGAGTCCCAAACCAGGGAGCCCGGCGAAGGTAGGCGGGGATGGTCCGGAGCTCAACGGGAGTGAGTAGTCGATCCTCTCCAAGGTCGGGGCTCCCCGCCACCTGCCGCACATATCGAGCAGGCGCTTGATAGGGGCCGTGGACGTCCATAACGTGCAGGTAGAGGAAGAAGGGGCGATCTTTGGGCCGGTCTTTTTCCAGCCAGGAGAGGGCGTCGGAAAAGAGCCGGGCTCCACGAGTCGTGTTCGCGGCATGGCTATCATCGTAGAGCTCGAAACCCTGTTGGAAACCGAATGTCTTCTTGAGCCAGGGATTCGCCACGAAAGCCGCGGTAGTATATCCACTGGCTTGGAGGGACTCCGCCAGAGTCCTGGCTTCTTGGGGAAGAATGCCCTGGCGTAGCGATTCGCTCTTGCCGCCCCAGAAAAATCCCTTGTGGTTCGTCAGGCCATGGACTTGCGGTTCCAGGGATGTCATGAGGGAGGCCACGGCCGGCTTGGTCCATGGCGCTGGAGAAAAGTTGTTCTTGAAGAGAACAGACTCGTTGGCAAAATTGTCGATGGTGGGCGAGATGTCGCCTTGAAAGCCGTAGACCCCAAGATAGTCAGCCCGGAGAGTATCGACGACCAAAAGGAGGATGGAGGGCCGCCCGCGGGGCCAAAAAAAGAAGAGCGCCCCGGCGCAGGTCGCCACGAGAAGAAGAGCAATCGCCAATATCAGGGGCGCCGAGAAACGCGGATTGGACGGGGCTTGGCGTCTTGCCATGGCTTTCTATTCCGGAAAGGTCAGCATTTGGATGACGACGCGGAGCGTGCCGCAATAGGATCGGCCCATCAGGAGAGGATGCGGCCAAACAGCCCCAAACAGCTACAGCAGATCGAGCTCCCCTGACCTGCAATGAAAGGAGCCCGCTCTGGCGTCGAGCTGCCGCAGAAGGAGCACCCCGCGAGCTTCAGCTTTTGGCCCATGGCACCGGGAAGGTGTACCCGCCGATCATCGGGCATTTGCTCTGAGAGCTTGACGATGCAGCCTTCGCAGATCCAAGCCTCTCCACGGCGGATCAGCTTGCCCGCCTGGCCAAGGGGCTTGGAGCAAAAGAGACAGTCCGGATCCGCGGTTTCCGCGGGTTTCTGCTCGGCAGATGCCTTGGAATTCTGGGAGTGCTCGTTCTTTTCAGAGTCCGCCGTGGCCCTTCTTTGACGCCGGGCACCCAAATGAACGGTCGCCTCGCCTTGTCCAAGGCGGCTGTCCATGGCCGGAAGCTCCTCCGAGTAGAACTGGGTCAAATTCTTGAGGAGATCCCGGAATCTAAGGCGTCGTCGCTGGGCCGGGCCGAACCTCTTCTTTGCCAAGATTGTGGCACGCCTCCCGATGGGACAATCGAGCACCCGGCAGATCTCGTCGCTGAGGAGATCTGGATCTGGAGTGTCAAAATAGAGGTTGCATCCTTCGGAGTGCCAGCGATAGGTTTTCAGAGTACCGGCACCGGTGTTCTTGAGCTGCTGATCGAATTCCTGGCGATAGTCCAGGACGATATTGTGGCGAAGCTCCTGAAGATCGGAGAAACTCCATCCCCGGCGCTCCGAGTACCAATCGACGGCCTCTTTCTCCAAAATCTCCAAGTGGCTGTCCATTTCGTCGGAGAGCGGAAGCGTCACCGTAACGGAATCGAGATAGTGGTCGAAATCGTATCCATGAGAGAAAAAGCCCATGGTGGATGCCGCGAAGAGGAGCTCGAGGATCTCCTGGAGGCCTTGCCGCGCCTCGGCCGGCGCTGCCGAAAAAGCCATGAGCCGGTAGTGCTCGGCGATCTCGTTCTCATCCGTCGCCAAGGCATCTACGGCGAAGAGGATCCAGTCGATGGCCCCTGGCACTAAGACCGCCAACTTGCTGGCCGCGGCCTGGCAGCGCGCACCGTCCGGAAGGTCATGGAAGAGGCTGGGTAGCACTTTGCCCACCCTGTTGCCCAAGCGAGAAAGGAGCCTTTGCACCCGTGACAGGAGCTCCTCGGCATCGTGCTCTTCCACGATGTCGAGTATGGCTGGTATGGCCATGGAGCCCAGCCGGATGAGAGAGCTGACTGCCTGGGCCCGAATGGGACGGCTCTTGTCCAAGAGTGCGCGGGCCAACCTGTCGGCCGCGGTTTTACCGGCTTCGGGGCCGATCCTGCCAAAGAGCCGGATGGCGCGACGACGAACTCGAATCGTCGGGTGCTTGGTCAATTCCATCAGCCGGGCCAGGAAGTCGGACCAATCGCCAGACTGCTGGAGCTGCGCTGTCCAATGTGGAAGCCACTGGATCTCTCGTGCCTTCGGATCTTGGAGACGCTGGAGCAGGCTCGCTGTCTTGGAAGAGGTTGTTATTCTAGGTTTCATCAGCCATCCTCGGGGCCTCGACCACCGCAACGCGGCGAGAGCCCGACATCGATTTGTTTGGAATCATTATCCCAGGGTCAGGCGCAAGACTCAACCCAAGGCGCACGGTGAGCTTCCCGAATCGCTATGGAGAAGTGTAGCGAATCGAAAAGGAATCGTCCCGAAATTGTGGAGTGGAACCGCGGGAATTTCTTGAGGTTTATGCTCTGCTAGAAAAAGGCCCAACCTAGCGTCTTTTCTAGGGGTTCAGCTCTTTTTCGTCGTGGAGAAAATCGGGGTCCACCGATAGAATCGTCGGCCTGCCGATGGAGGGGTGGGAGCGGCTGCGACCAACCCGAGAGGAACGCAACAAAAAAGGGGACCTATCAGATCCGGTTGACAAGTCCACGCACGAAAGGAACCCACCGTTCAATTCCGTGAATCCCGTCCAGCCCGCCACCGGCAAGATGCCGGTGCCACCAGGGCGGCGCCGCGGA
>JAJRTK010000232.1 GCA_024278345.1 bacterium
GGCCTCGGTCATGGTACCGGCCACCCGAAAAAAGCGCGCAGCGCACAAAGATGTGGGTCCAGGGAGCTGGCTCCCTGGCGTGGGTCTGGGAGCGGCGCTCCCAGCGGAGGTCCGGAGGCAGTGCCTCCGCCGGGTTCCAGGGCTGGAAGCCCTGGGGCGGCGTCTGAAATCTGCACCGTGGCCGGTACCATGACCGAGACCGTTTCTGAAAAGCTCATGAAGCTCCTCGCTGGTGTGGAGAAGTTTTTCTCAAAGTCCTATCCTAGATTGAGATGGTATTGGTATAGTCTAGGGATCGCAATCCCCGTTCTCATTTGATATTGCCGTCTATTCGCCCGCAATCATAGGAGATCCCGACTCCATGACTTCAACCGAGGCCAGTGGACACGTTCCTTCCTTTGTCATGCTTGACGACCGGATGCCGATCCATTACCGCTCGATCCGGTCTTCCGGTAAGGGAGAATGCGGCTATGCAGGGCTGGATTCCTTACTCTTGGAGCTATCAGAACCCTTGGAAGTCGGGGAGTGGCTAGACATTTTTTTTTCGGTGCCCACACAAAATGGGCGACAGGTTGTTCAGTGCCAGGGAGAAGTCAGCAGAGTCAAGGCATCCCACGGTAAGTTACGCTACGCCGCAACCATACGATTACCTGTCATCCGGCAAGGAAAAGAGGCTCTGAGCCAACATTTGATCGCCCATGGCTCAAAGGTATCTCCTTCCCTTTCGCCAAGTGCGCTTCCCGATCTTAACGAACCGGGACCCAGCATCCAGGAACTCGACATCGACGGCCCTGAGTTCGCGATCCCGGACCTGGAGGATCCAGAACAGGCGGTTCAGGACCTCGATCTCGATCTCGACGGACCTGAACCCGCGAGCCCGGAAATTGCCTGCAGGCCGCCCCGCACAGGTTCACTGGGATTCCAAGACGTCGATTCGATCCTTGCGATCTTCGACGACACTCCGCCAGTCAAGGCGGCCTCTCCCAAACCGGCACCGGGATCGGCACCAACTGACCTCCGAACCGGTGGCATCATCGGTGCCTCTGGCAACACCGTTCGGCCCATGAGGCAATGGAAGCGCCTGGTGATAGCCTTGAAAGTCCGAGTGACGGGAGAGGGCTACCAAGGGCTCGGTCATTCTCTTGATCTTAGTGTCGCGGGGATGTTTATACAGCTTTCAACCCATCGCCCCCCGACGGGGACCTGGGTCTGGGTTGAATTCGAAGTTCCCATCGAAACAGGTCCAAGAAGCGTTCGTTGTGTTGCGGAGGTTCTCCGTGAAGTTGAACCGGGAGAGGTGGCCCATGCCGGGAATCTTCCTGGCATCGGTGTCATGTTTCGGCAGTTTGCCCGCGGTTTCATGGATCTGAGAGCCTACTTGATGGCCAAACTGGGTCTCGACTTGCTCGAAGTCGGTAAACCGGCGCTCACCAAAGTTCCACAAGAAATTTGGGAACTGGATCATACGAGGAAAGCCTCCCCCGAGCCGACAAAAAAATCCTTGAAAAGTAACGTTCCGCCACGCCAAGTAGCGTCGAAACTCGTTTCCACCAGATCTTCTTCCGGTCGCGATATCCACGTGGAGATCTTAGAGGCCGTGGTACCAGAGGATGCCCCATCCAGAGCCTGGTACTCGGCGGAAGATGAAGAAGAACCGTGGAAAATGCAGCTCCGGGCCATCGCCAACAAGCGGGAACCCAGAAAACGTCGGTCAAGGCCCAAGCCAAAGCGCTCAGTATTGAGAACGATCCGTGGGGCATTTGGAACCTTGACTGGCATAAGATCGGTCGTGGCTATTGGGATCACTTTCTGGCTGGCCCTCCTGATTGGTCTTGCCATTTACGTCGTTCGTACCATGTCCTATGTCTTCTGAAAACTCGACCCGAACAGGATGAGCTACTATGCTGCTCTTGAACAAAGGTACTCGAGTCAACGCCTCATCCAAGGCCGGTATGACCCTAATCGAGCTCCTCATCGTCATTACCATCGTGCTCGTGCTCGCTGCCTTATCGGTTCCGTTGCTTTTGAGAAACAAGATATCCGCGAATGAAACCTCCGCCGTTGGCAGCCTCAAAGCAATCGCCAACGCATCGATCAACTTCAACGAACAACGGGAACCTCACCGCTACCCGAACAACCTGGCTGAACTGGGGTCACACGACCCTCCGTATATCGACCAAGGTTTGGCCGGTGGCGTGAAGGCAGGCTACTTTTTCCAGTTGGTGGCCGGAACTACCGGCTCCACGGGAAGCAACTTCACCTGGTCGGCCGAGGCTCACCCCGTCGCCTACCGGAAAACGGGAATCCGCTCCTTCCATATCGACTCAACGGGGATGATTCTCGGTGACGATATCAGCGGCAAACCCGGGTTACCGACCATGCCTCCCTTACAATAATGGCCCGAAGCAAACGAGGCAGAGGGGAGAGTCCCGCGATTCCAAGGATGCGCCATTCGATCCCACTTTCATTCTGTTTTCTTGGAGCGCTCCTTTGGGGCCAGCAGACTCGAGCTTCGGTCAAGGTGTCCTCCTTCGCCGAACCCGTATCCCTTGCCGGCCTCTGGAGGTTCCATGCGGGAGATGATCCCGCGTGGGCCGAGCCAAAGCTTGATGACTCAAACTGGGCAGAGCTCCGCGTGCCTAAGCCGTGGGGCCGCCAGGGTTATCTCGATCTGGCATGGGGCTGGTACCGATTGAGATTGGAGCTCCCCGTCCTGGAGCTCTCGGAGGACAACCACTGGGGAATCCGCCTGGGAAATGTCTCTTCCTGCTATCAGCTCTACGCCGGAGGAATCCTCCTTGGCGGTGTTGGTAGCCTCCCGCCCGCCTCTCAAATGGAATACGACCGACATCGCCTCTACGTCGTGCCCCAGCGAGCCATCGCCAGTGATGGGACACTGCAGCTCGCTGTCAGGGTCTGGCGCTCACCCTTGGCGTGGACCAGCAGTGGAGGATTCACGGGCGGGCCCTTCGAAGTGGGCTCGATGCGAGACCTTGCCAAAAAGGAAGACCTCGACCAACTTCCAGAGCTGGTTCTCATCTCCATTTTCTTCATGGTCGGATTTCAACACCTGCTTTTTTTCAGTCGAAGGCCACGGGAAAGCTCCTATCTTTGGTTTGGCCTCCTTGTGGTCAATTATGCCCTGTACATTTTCTTGACAACCCAGTGGCGATTCGCGCTGAGCGATGATTTCCAGTTTCTCAAGGAACTAGAATATGCCTCCGTGTTTTTGCTGCCAGTGCTGGCGATCCAATGCCTGTGGGTCATGCTGAAAGCACAATTGTCGCTGCCACTCCGCCTCTACCAGCTTTCCCATTTGCTACTGGCACTCATGGCGGCAGTGACTCCTGGCTTGGGCTTAAACCTGGCCATCATGGAGTGGTGGACTCTTTGGGCTGCCGTCGCCATCCCTCTTTCCATCGCACTCATTCTGCTTCGTGCAAAACAAGGTGACCGCCAGGCCAAAACCATCGCCCTGGGAATCGTGGCCTTCGCGGCCACGAACCTCCACGACATCCTGATCACCCAGGAAATCCTGGCCGGCACACATTGGAACGCCTACGGGATCGCCGCATTTATCGCATCCATCGCCGTATCCCTAGCGAACCAGTTCGAGCGGGTACAAAGACAGCTAGACCTCTTGAGGAACAGGCTGGAACAAGTGGTGGAGGTCCGTACTCAAGAGCTTGTGGAGGCCAGGAACAAAGCCGAGTCGGCCAATCGAGCCAAAAGCGAATTCCTTGCCAACGTCAGCCATGAGCTTCGTACCCCCATGAACGGAATTCTGGGCATGACCCAGCTTGTTCTGAAGGAACGGCTCCCCCGGAAAGTGGAGCATTCCCTGAAGATCATCAACTCGTCTGGCCGCGAGCTCCTCAATCTTCTCAACCAGGTCCTAGACTTCTCATGCATTGAAGCCGGAAAACTGATCCAGAGGGCGGAGCCGTTCAACCTACGAAGACTCGTGAGCGAGCTTGTGGAACTCTTTCGACCCAGCGCGACAAAAAAGGAAATCGCACTCCACGCCACTGTTTCTGAAGATCTGCCCAAGTGGGTCCAAGGCGACCCCAGTCGTCTGCGCCAGATTCTGACGAACCTCCTTGGCAATGCCATTAAGTTTACCCAGAATGGAGAAGTTTCCCTCACCGTCCAACGCGACCCTTCAGATAAGGAAGGTACGATCTGCTTCCGCGTACGGGACACAGGCATCGGTATCCCTTCAGAAGCCCAAGGCATGGTCTTCGCCGCTTTCACGCAGGCCGACGCTTCCACCACCAGGAAGTTTGGAGGAACCGGACTCGGACTGGCTATCTGCAAGAAGCTCGTCGAGCTGATGGGCGGCCGAATCGGACTGACCAGCGCACCAAGACAGGGTTCAACCTTCTGGTTTAGCCTGCCCCTCCCGGCAGCCCGGCCACCCAAATCGTCCAAGGCAACTCCCGAAAAGAGCGAAGCTTCCTCTCTCACTGTTCCCAGTGAAAGACTGATTCTCTTGGTGGAAGACAACGCTGTCAACCGCCTTGTCACCAAGAAGATGCTCGAAACCCGGGGCTACTATGTCGATACGGCAAACAACGGCCTGGAGGCTCTGGCCAGCATCCAACGAAAAGACTACAACCTGATCCTCATGGACTGCCAAATGCCTGAAATGGACGGCTACGAAACCACCCGAAGGATCCGATCCTCCCAAGATGGCGTTCGCTCTATCCCCATCATCGCTCTCACCGCCCATGCCCTGAAAAGCGACAGGGAAAAATGCATGGAAGCCGGGATGAATGACTACGTGGAAAAACCGTTTGACGAAACGCTACTTTTCCGCATGATCAAACAGTGGATCGCCCCAGCGACGGCATCACCACAGGGGCCACCCCGGAAACCCCTTCAAGGATCGTAACCAGAGTTCAGGGGCACGCAATACCGCGATGAGCAAAGATTGCCTGAATGGCCGAAGTCTGCCCATGTCCCCGAGCGAACCAGCCTGCGCAAAAGGTGTGAATGTTCGTGGAGGGTTTCTGATCGTGAAAGACCTTCCGCAAAACGTCCCAAATCTGCGACTCCATCCCTGAAAGCGCGTCGTGCGCTTCGTTGGCTGGATCGCTGATGTCCCACAAAATCGCCTCGATGGCCACTTCATTCCCATCGCCCATGGTTATGCTGGGAGCACTGGGTGTCTCCATTTCCCACGACGAAGCGCCAAACGCATTGGTGTCCACCTGGGTCGGCACCCCCTTGATGATCGCCGAAAACCAATAGCTCACCCCTTCGCCCCAAGCCAGATCAGGATGCTCCGGTATGGAGTCAAACGGATCGTGACTGCCCCCTGGACTCGTGCTGTACGTAACATTTTGTTCAACGTAGTGGCCGTACTCATGCGTAATCACATCATCATCGTATTCATCGGTGTCCGATGAGACTCCCAAAAGGTGAATCGAGTTGTCCGAACCATCAAAGTAGGTCCCGTCCTGGCTTCCCTCCGCCCAAACAACCGAAAGCGACGGCAAAGTAACAGTCTCCTTGGCCAGCACCCAATCCGCCGCTCTCACCATCGTGTCAAGAATGTTGAATACACCGCCCAAACTGTCGGCGGGTGCCAACAAATCTTCCGTCCGTGGCGCCGTCGAAGCCGCAAAGGAAGAACCGGAGCCAGCGTAGCCCTGCCCGGACTGATTGACGATCTTGATGTTGTAGGGACTGTCAGCCTTCGCCACAATGGAGACATGAAGCTTTTCCCCATCTTTCGCCTTCCCTGAAAGTGTGTACGCGCCAGCCGCGTTGGTCATGGCCTGGGCCACCATGTCACCGCCATTGTCCGCCACAAGCTGCACCACGGCATGGCGGATGGGGAGCTGCGGTTTCTGTCCGGTAAAGCCGCCCGTGTTGTAAACCCGGTCCTCGTAGAAAAGCGAGCCGCTCACCGTCACCTGAATCTTGTTCCCATCATCACCGCCGCCACAACCGGAAAAAAGAAAAACCAGACCCAAGGTGCAGCTTCCCAAGAGCGCGAGGGCCATCCCTCCGTTCACCTCGGCCAACCCATTTACAGGCCTCTTCCAAACTTTCATCAGTTCGCCTCCTTGCGCGGAATCATGGGCGTTTCGATGATCTCTTCTCCCTTGTCATCGACACGGACCTTGCCCTGAGGCTCCGACACTGGCGGAGTTCCGATTCTGAGCTCTTCGATGCGATGCAGAACCGCCCCGCCTATCACCACCTCAACGCCCACAATCGCGGTAAACGCCTGCCCGGGCTCCGCCCGAAGCAGCAGGTCCTCAATCCACCGGTCGCCACGCTTCAGTTGAACCGGTCGATCCTGAAGCACATTTTCCACGACCACACCCTCGGGCACCTTGAAGAGCAACTTCCATTCATCCACGGAAGCCAAAGAAACCAGATCAACGGAAAGCCGGTGTGTCCCTCTCTCCACGTCAGAATCCACCAGCTCCAGCAAAATGTCCACCGGAGCCACAAGCTTGTCCGACGAAACACCCGAAACCGGAGAACCTGCTCCGGCGCCCATGGCCACCGCCGAACCGGCCACCAAAAGCCCACAACTCCAGGCCACAAGAAAACCTTTCATTCAATCTCTCCTTACAGAGGACATGGGAAACAAAGCCCCTCGTACAAAAAAACGCCCACAGAGTAAAAACCCACCACCGCCAGTTCCAGCAAGCCCTGCAACAGATCAGCGGCGAAAACCTCGCGTCCAAAGCACCCACTGTTCCACACTTTACCCCTAACCCAAGCGGCAAGCGAATTCAAAATGGGTCTATCCACGTAAGCCTGGGGAGGTGGTCATCATGTCGGCGGATCCACGTAAGGCGGGACAAATTGTCGTCGATCCAGTATGGAAGGATTTGAAAAAAAAGATCCTAAAACCTGGAGCGCCAACATGGGATTTTTGCGCAAATCCATCCTTCGGGCAACGCCCCGCTCCGCTCGGCGGTCGTCCGAAAACTATAGCATGTGGGTCTCCCGGCCCGCATGCCTCGGGCTTCGCCCTGCGCCCACCAGGGAGCCCGCTCACTTCCCGTTGCAACTTGCGGGCAACGGGATCCCTACCCACGTGGATGGACGCTGCGCCTCTTTTTTTGCGCTCGACGGTCGTTGCGGGCGGGTCTCCCGGCCCGCCCGCCCTTCCGGCGGTCAACCGGCACCCGCCGGCTGTCTCCATGAGTATTACCGTGGGGACCTATCAGATCCGGTTGACAAGTCCACGCACGAAAGGAACCCACCGTTCAATTCCGTGAATCCCGTCCAGCCCGCCACCGGCAAGATGCCGGTGCCACCAGGGCGGCGCTGCGGAGTGTAAAGCAAAAACGCGGGGATTTGATAGGTCCCCCCGATTTAACCATGTACTTTCATGGTAAGGGGACGCAGACCATCGAGCCAGGCTGGGGCTCCGCCCTCCGCGGTCATGAGGAGAACTTGTTCTGTGCGGCGCCGAATCGCGACAACCTATGGTGGAGGACTTGACATTCAAGACAGTTGCTGGACCAACATTCAGGTACGACGCGTTGCGTCTTGGTTTTGTCGGGTGTCCCGGCTTACGTTGATACCCTTCCACCGGGAACGGTTTGGACAGGGCCGGTTTCAAGGGTTTCCGGCCCGTTTTTCGGGGTGAAGTGGCGGACAGCGGGAGCGGCTGCGACCGATGGGAGCGGAAGGCAACCCAAGAGAAAAAATGGGCGGGCCGAAGAAAACTCCTTTTGTTGAAGCGGAATGTGGGGTGGCCTTGGTGAGGAGTTGTGAGAAATCCTTTCCAGGCTGTTAGACTATGGAAGCCGTCGGGCGCCGAAACCCGATGCCCCGAGACCCATGTCATGGATGAGACCGTTTCCACAGCCGGGCCCTACCACCTCCTCGAGCCCCTGGGGCACGGGGGAATGGGCATCGTCTACCGGGCCGAGCACACCCAGACGGGAGCCCAGGTAGCCCTGAAGATGATCAAGGTGGCGAACGCCGGGATGCTCCGCGGATTCCGACGGGAGATCCATACTTTGGCCCGGATCCGCCACGAGGGGATCGTGGAGATTCTGGATCAAGGCATCCTCGACGGCCTGCCTTGGTATGCCATGGAACTCGTGGAAGGCGTGAGTCTGGCCAACTATGTGCCGGCCAGGCGGACGGAAGCCCCCACCATCGACCTTGCCGACACAGTGATTCTCTCTGGCCCCATGGCGGCGGGAGAAAAGGGTGGGAATGCCCTGGAGCAGGCGAGTCCACGGGCAGCGGGAAGCGGCGAGGTGAGGCCGCGCACCAGTTTGGCGGAGCTCATGCCGATCCTGACACTTTTGCGGCGGCTCTGCCAGCCTCTGGCCTACCTGCACGGGGAAGGAATTGTCCACGGAGACCTGAAGCCAGAGAATATCATCATCCGAAACGGGCACACGCCAGTGCTGCTGGACTTTGGAGTCACGTCCCAATTCGCGGGCAACCTGAGTTGGGAGGGGACTCGGATCGAAGCGGGGATGGCGGGGACGGTGCCCTACATGGCGCCAGAGCAGGCCCAAGGGGAGATGGTGGATGCCCGCGCCGATCTTTACTCGCTGGGCTGCATCTTGTTCGAGCTGGTGGTGGGCCGTCCTCCCTTTGCGGATTCGTCGGCGTTTCAGGTGATTTGGTCCCACGTGAACGCGCCTCCACCCGTGATGTCGGATCTGGTGGAGGGGGTGCCGCAGGAGCTGGACGACCTGGCGCTCAGGCTTCTGGAAAAACGCCCACAGAACCGCATCGGGTATGCGGACGACGTGGCGGCAGCGCTGGTACGTCTTGGCGCCGGCCAGGACCCTCCATCGAGGGAGCCGGAGCCCAAGCCGTATCTCTACCAGGCTCGCCTTGCCGGTCGTTCCGATCAATTGACGACTCTGGCGGAAAGGCTCGACGCCTGTGAAGCCTCTCAGGGACAAACCGTATTGGTTTGCGGAGAAAGCGGCGTTGGCAAGACGCGTTTGGTTCTGGAGTTCAGCCGTGCGGCGTCGAAGCGGGAGGCCATCGTTCTGACGGGAGAATGCCGCCGCGGCAGCGCCCGCCCGCTCCAGGGTCTAGCCAGGCCGCTCCGGATGCTGAGTGATCGGTGCCGGGAAAAAGGGCGGATCGAAGCTGATCGGCTCCTGGGCGCCAGGGGTAAGCTTCTAGCCCTCTACGAGCCTTCCATCGCGGAGCTTTCGGGGCAGGACGCCTTTCCCATGCCCGCCGCAATCCCGCCAGCGGCGGCGCGGAAACGGCTTTTTTCCTACCTTGCGGGAACCCTCAGCGCACTGTCGGAACAGGGGACGGTCCTTCTGATTGTCGAAGATCTTCAGTGGGCAGACGAGCTGACGGTGGGATTCCTAGAGGCCTTGGCGGCCAGCTCGGTGCTCCAGGATTCGGCGCTTTTGGTGATCGGAACGTACCGAGCGGACGTGGAACCGGAGCGGCTTAGAGCACTGAAAAAAGCTCCGGGCATCGATGTTCTGGAATTGTCGTCTCTTGCGCCGGCGGCGGTGGCGGAAATGGTGGGAGACATGCTGGCGCACATCCCGGCGCCGCAGGTTTTCTCGCGCTTCGTGGCCCAGCAATCGGGGGGCAATCCCTTTTATGTGGCGGAGTATCTTCAGACGGCGGTCCTGGAGGGTCTGTTGCGGCGGGACCACGATGGTTTCTGGCAACTGGAGCCCGAGGACGACCCCGAAGCGGCGGAAAGGGCCTACAGCCAGCTTCCTCTGCCGCGAACGCTCCGGCACCTGGTCGCCCGGCGCATCCAGGCCCTGGAAGGCAGCGTGAAGGCTCTTTTGGAGACGCTCTGCGTCTTGGGGCGAGAGACGACGAGCAGCCTTGCAGCCGTGGCATCTGGCCTTCCCACGGAAGAACTTTACGACGGCATCTCCGAGCTCCTCCGGCTCCAGATCCTGGACGAGATGGGGGAAAGCCTTCGGTTCACTCACGACCACCTCCGGGATGTGGCCTACCAAGCGCTCCCGCCCGATCGGCGCGCCAACCTTCATCGCAGCGTCGCGGCGGCCATGGAAGAGTTGCCTGCAACAGAGCGGGAGCTTCGAATGGCCGAACTGGCGCACCACTGGGTGGAGGCCGTGGAGGAGTCCAGGGCGCGGAGCTATTACCTGGCGGCCGCCCGCCGCGCCAAGGACCGGTATGCCCATGCCGAGGCCGAGGAACACTACCTAGCCTACTTCCGCCTCCAGCCCGACATTACCCACCAGAGTATCGCCGCCAGGAATGAACTAGGCCGCGACGTGCTAGGCATCCAAGGCCGGCATGACGACGCCATCGCCCAATACGAACAGGCGTGGGAAGAGTCCCAGTTCATTGGTGATCGGGATGCCGAAGCCGAAGCCCTTGAATGCCTTGGCAGGGTTCACTACACCCGCGGCGCCATGGAGTTGGCCAGGAGCTTCTACGAAGAGGCTCTTCGGATCGTCTCGGACACGAACGACAAGAACCGGGAAGCCGGGATTCTTGTGGATCTGGCCATGCTCTCCGTGGACCAGGGGCGGATCGACGATGGCTGTTTTCTGTCGGAACAGGCACTGGTGACCGCGCTGGAGGCGAAAAACCGTCAAGCCGAACGGCGGGCTCTCCTTCACCTGGCCAACGTGCATCGGGTGCTGGGAAACCTGGAAGGAGCACGGCCCGTCTATGATAGGGCGCTCTCTTTGGCAGTGAAGAGCGGTGATCGCCGAGGAGAGGCCGAAGTTCTGACGAACCTCTCGAAATTGGAGGCAGCCGGAAACCACTATGGGAAGAGCCAGACTCTGAGCGAAAAGGCACTCCGGATCTTCCAGGAGATCGTTGATCTAGAGGGAGAGGCCCGCGTGCTGACAAGCCTGGCGGGGCTGCACACGGGCAAGGGTTGGCTCTCGGCCGCCGCCGAGACTTATGAAAAGGCGATGAAAATCGAAGAAGAGCTGGGCCATCGTGTCGGGAAAGGCGTGGTTCTGACGCATCTTGCGAACCTCAAACGGATTCAGGGCGATCTGGACGATGCGATTCGTTTTTGCTGGGAAGCCGTGTCGATTTTCCAGGAGCTCAACGACGAAGTGCAGCTTGTCCGGGCGCTTTGCTGCGAGGGACACATCGCTCTTGCCCGGCGACGGCCGGCTGGCGCTCAACTCCGGGAGGCCCGCCGCGTTTCGGAAAAACTGGGAGTCGTGGGCAAAAAGGGCTCGGTGATCCGAGCACTGGAAAAGCTCGAACGAGCCCACGAAGCATTTGAACATGGAGCGGAACACTTGTTATTCCGTGGTCAACTGGTGGGGGACATCCCGGTTCCGTTGCGGCAAAAACTCGTGGAAACCGGGGAACTGAGCTGGGGTGAATCCTGAGGACGGGGATCCATCGTCAAACGTCCACGTGGGAGATTCGGCCACTTTTTTTGAGGGTTGCGTTCCGCTCTCATCACTCGCGGCCGCTCGTGCTGTTCGCCGGTTCCGCAGCTCTTCCAGGCTTCCGCCAGCAGGTGAGAATCCTTCCGATCAACAAGCAAGGGCCAGTGCCATGTCGATTCTAATTGAACATAAGTTGCTCTTGAGGAAACGAACGAAAATTATCGCCACTCTGGGTCCCGCAAGCCGCGACGGTAAGACCATTGGCGAGCTCATGAAGGCGGGGGTGGATATTTTTCGCCTCAATCTCTCTCACGGCGAGTTTTCCGAGCATGCGGCGACCTACCGCACGATCCGCCGGGCGGAACAAGAGCTTGGCAGGGCAGTGGCGGTGCTGGCGGATCTCGGCGGCCCCAAGATCCGCATGGGCCGGTTTGAAGGGGGACAGATCCAGCTCGCGGTCGGAGGAACAGTCCGGGTTACCACGCGGAAAGTGCTGGGGAAACCCGGGTTGGTGCCATCGCAGTACGAAGCCCTTGCCAACGATGTGAACCGGGGGGATCCGATCCTTCTGGACGACGGGAATCTGGAGCTTCGCGTCCAGTCCGTAAAGGGCACAGAGATCGACTGCAAGGTCATCGTCGGTGGAGTTGTCAAGGACCACAAGGGAATGAACCTGCCGGGCGTCGATATCTCGGCACCATCCTTGACGGACAAAGACCGGCGTGACGCCCTGGGGGCCTTGGAGCTGGGCGTCGATTTCTTGGCTCTTTCATTTGTCCGGAAGGCCCGAGATGTCCGGCAGCTCCGGGAACTCATCCAAAAGGCGGGCCACCAGACCCGGATCATCGCCAAGATCGAGAAACCCGAGGCACTTCAGGAGATCGACGGAATCCTGGAAGCTGCCGACGCCATCATGGTGGCCCGAGGCGACCTCGGGGTTGAGCTCCCGCCGGAGAAAGTCCCCGCCGTCCAGGATGAGCTGATCCAGCTCGCCCGGTGCCGAAACAAACCGGTGATCGTGGCAACCCAGATGCTGGAATCGATGATCGAGCATCCGCGGCCCACCCGAGCCGAGGTGTCGGACGTGGCTCACGCGGTGATGAACGGGACGGATGCAGTGATGCTGTCGGGGGAGACGGCCGTGGGGGCCCACCCGGTCCGGGCGGTAAAAATGATGGCGGACATCGCCCGCCAGTCCGAAAGCCGCCTCTGGAGGACCAGCGCCTTCGGATCGGTTCAACACGGTCTCGACGCAAACCCGCCCATCTCCGTGGAACTAGCCGTGGCCCGTGCCACAGCCCTTCTTTCCAGGGACCTTTTGGTACGAGCCATCGTGGTGGTCACTCGTGGCGGGAGCACAGCCTCGATGCTGGCGTCGGCCAGGCCGGCGTCTCCCATCCTTGGAGTCACCCTTGATGAGGACGTCTGCCGTCGGATGAACCTTCTTTGGGGCGTCGTTCCGGTGCTGGCGGAACCTGAAAAGATGCAGCGTCTCCGCTGCTTCGCCAGGAATCTGGTGGTGGAGATGTGTCTTGCCTCGCCGGGAGAATTCATACTGATCGTCCGGGGTTACGACGAGCAAATGGAGCGAAGCGCCCCCACGGTCACCGTAGTCTGCGTCTGAACCATCCTTTCTTCGAGGAATCAACATGGAGCAATTCTTCAACCTCCACAACTTCGTCACCTTGCTCTTCCTCACGCTCCTCCAGGCGGTGTTGGGGTTCGACAACCTGCTTTACATCTCCATCGAGTCGAAGCGAGCGCCCAGGGAAGACCGCTCCCGGGTGCGGACCATGGGAATCGGAGTGGCCATCGTGTTGCGGATCGCCCTCTTGTTCCTTGTCATCTCCGTCATTGACTTCTTCCGAGACCCCGTGGTGACGCTGCATCTTCCGAGGATCCTCGACGCCAAGCCCTCGATTCACAGCCTGATCGTGCTTGCCGGTGGCGCTTTCATCATCTACACGGCGACGAGGGAGATCCTCCACATGATGAGTCTGGAGGGTGAACAGCACGCCGAGGGTCACACCGGACAGAGTGCCGGGAGTGTCATTTTCTGGATTGTGGTCATGAACGTGGTCTTCTCTTTCGACTCGATTTTGAGTGCTATCGCCCTCACCAAGGTCTTTTGGGTCATGGCCACGGCCATCGTCATCAGCGGAATTCTCATGATCAAGCTCGCCGATGACGTGTCGGAGTTCCTGCAAAGAAACCGTATGTACGAGGTACTGGGCCTCTTCATCCTCTTCGTGGTGGGCATCATGCTCCTCTCCGAGGGCGGACACCTGGCGCACCTGGAACTCTTCAACTACGAAATCACGCCCATGAGCAAGGCCACCTTCTACTTTGTCATCACCGTGCTGGTGCTCACGGACGTTGTCCAGGCCAGGTACCGCAAGAAGCTCCAGCGGGCGAGGGCAACGAAGGGGGAAGTGAGGATTCCTGAGGTTGGCACAAGCTAAGGCGGGCCACTCCAGCCAAAGACCGGTGCTGACCTGCTTTTTTGCGGTGCTCTTCGCTCAGGGCTTGGATCACGATAAACCCTTTGCTTTCTTTGTGTTGCGTTCCGCTCCCATCGGCGGCCATCCGGTCGACCGCTGCTCGGTTGCACGGAATCATGGATCGTCGGTGGCGAAGCTCCAAGGCCGGCCTTGGCGCGGGAATCGTCTAGGTCGCGGCAAACGCGGCCGGATACCGGGCCAGGAAGGCAATGGCATGGGTGAGCTCCCGCCTATCAACACACTCGCCGATCTTGTGGGTGTTTTGCTCGATGCCGGGGCCAAGTCCGAACATTGGCGGGTGTTTGACCGCACCGGAAACCACCCACCTCTTCGCGGGGGAAATCTCGATGTGATGGGCCTCCACGGGGATGGGAAAGCCCACTCCATCGGTGGAAAAGATCCAGCGATCCACGCGGGGATCCCGTCGAAGGGCGCCTCCTCTTCCACCGGCGGCGAGATGCGGCGAGATCACCCTTTGATAGGTGTTGACGGCTGCCTGGATGGCCGGATGGTCTGGGGCGGTGACCCAGCCGGGATAGACCTGGGCGTTGCCCAGACGGTAGCCGCGCCAGGTGGGTTGGTCGTAGACGGGGATGGAAACCTGGACTTGGAGGCCGGCGTTTCTGGCGGCGCGTACGGCTTCCAGAGCCTCCAGATCGGCCACGGCTTGGTCCGGCGTTTCTCCCACGGTAAGACGACGATCAAAGCGGAAGGTGAACCGGTCGGGGACAGCGCAATCGCTGGGGGTCTCCAGGCGGGCCCAGGATGCGGTTCGCGTGCCATGGCCCAGGAATTCGTCATCCAGGAAGCCCTGCCGTGCGTCGTATGCCTTCGCCGCTTCGGCAAGAATGGCACCGCCCCACTCCAGGGGGTTGAGGCCTTCCCAGGGCATGGAGCCGTGGCAGGAACGGCCCGTGACGCGGACTTCAATTTGCATTCTTCCTCGCTGGCCGCGGTAGATCCCCAAAGCTCCTTTGGTGGAATCGCCTGTGCCCTCTGTGAGGACCACCACATCTGGAATCCGCTCCGGACCGGCGCCTGGCCAAACTTTCTCCACCAGGTACCTGGGGCCACCGCCGTCGTTGTCTTCTTCGGAAACCGTGGCGTAGGAGCGGATGATGGTTCCTTTGAGGGCACCCAGTGGGGCCAGCTCCAAGAGAATCCGCGTTGCTACAATCTGGGCGACGACGCCGCCAAGCTGGTCCGCGGAACCCCGGCCAAAAAGTAGATGCTGCCATTCATCATCGGGGGGCAGATAGCCAAGTTGCTCCCGAAGAACCTCCTTGTCCAGGCCATCCCAGTGCAGCAGCCCATCGTAGGCGTCGAGGCCGCCGCCAAACTTGTCCAGCCACTGCCCTCGAAGTGCCTGGACCGTGTCGCTGTGACCGTCAAAATAGATCACCCGCCGCTGGGCCAGAGGCATGGAGTCATCGGGGTCCATCACCGTCCAGACGAGATTGCCGTACTCGTCAAACTCCACATCCTTAGGACTCCGGACAGCCCCAATTTCCACGATCCGCCGGCGGAGGTACTCCAGCCGCGGCCCCTCGTGGTTGCTCAATCCAGATACAGCGTCTCCACCATCGGCCGCCGGGCGATCAACGTAATCCGCTGGAATCCGTACGGCTTCCCGGAGGATTGAGGCTGCCAGCTCCCGATCCCGTGCGGCTAGCTGAGCGACTTTCCTGTCCAACTTCTGCGACATGGCTCCATACCCTCCGGCTCGTTACGTTCCACGGAAGGGCGAGATTACGCCCTCAACAGGGCTTCTAGCACCGCCACTACGTCCCTGACAAGAGAGCGCGGAGAGGGACCCGGCAGAGTTCGACTCATTCGCCCCCAAAGGTTTTTTGCAGTAGAATGATCACAGGCTCAAACGATCAGGAGACGCGGCAACCATGAACTTTCTTGATGAATTCGACCAGGCGTTCGACGATCTTTTCGGCGACGAACAAGAAACCGCGGCCCAGGGAAAAGGGAAAGCCCCCGGCACCACGGCCAAGACGATGGAAGGCGAGGTGGAACCATCCACGGGACCGACTCCGGGTGTTGATGATTCCGTGGCCGCCGAGCTCGCCGAGCTTCAGAGCGCTCTGGCCGACGAGGCTGTGGTCCCTGTGGCCACGGTCATCGCGCTCTTGGATCAGCTCCCAAGACGTTATGTTCTTGGAGCGCTCCACGGCTCCCTTCAACGCCTTGCGAAACTCACTTCGGCCGACAGGAGAGGGCCTGCCAACCAGGAGCTGTTGGCGATTCTGACCACCCGATGCGGGAGGATCCGGAAAGTCCTTCGGAAACAAGAGAAACAAGAGATTCTCCGCCTGGGCCACGCACTGGGGGATCCTCACGTGGAAGAGCACATTGGCCCAACGAAGCGGCTATTTAAGGAGCTTATGGCGACTCCAGGCCTTGAGGTGGAAGAGGCCGCCAAGCTCTTCATGATCGGCCTCTGGCAGCCAGCTTTGGTCCTGAAAGCCAAAGCGGAGGAGATCGAGAGCTTTGTGGGAATTTCCCCAAAGGTCACCCGCTCTTTTCAGGCCCGGCTTGCGGCAAGCTGATGAGTCGCCAACCCGGGTGGGCAGTTCTTGGGGCGGTCGATGGACCGCCAACTGAACTGGGCAGTTGACAGCCAACGGTGCCGGGCGTTTTTCGTCAAAAATTGTTCTGAAAAGAGGTTTGGCGGAAAAAGACAACCGCCAACTCCTTAACTCTAAAGCTGTTTCCCTTTTGGATCGCAGATTGCCCTCCATTCCTGGCACGCTTCTGGCTACATGAGATGGGCGTCCAGACGGAATCTTCCGTTCACAACGAGTTGAAGAATCTCTCGATTCAAGGAAATTTAGGAGAACAGTTATGAGATCCATCGGCAAAGCACCGTCATCGGCAGTCCGCACTCCAAAGCCCCCGGGCCGCCCCACAATCAAGCCACTTCGCCATGCGGTCGCTCACAAGCTGAAGAAAAAGGCCCGGGAGATCAAGTCAGGCAGCGATCAATTCAAGATGGCCGATAACAACGGAGACGGTCAGATCGACCGCCAGGAAAAGCGGCAGGCTGCTTCCATCTGGGCAGCGAAAAAACGCCCCCGGGCTGACCTCAACGGTGATGGAAAGATCGACCGCCAAGAGTTCAAACAGGCAGTGGAAAAACGCCAGGAGCTCGCAGCCGAAAAGCATCCCGATGCCGACCTCAACGGTGACGGAAGAATTGGCCGCCGCGAACGCAAAATGGCCATGGCGCAACAGCAAGTACAAACGCCTCAGCAGCTTCTTGCCAGCGTTCAACAGCAAATGCTCGGAAGCCTGCGCCTCTAGATCTTCAGCTTTTCTTTCCATCGCTCCGAACTCTTGCGAAGGCGGCACCGGGCCGCCTTCGCTGGTTGTTCGCCTGTGAAACAGCCCCTTCTTCATTGGAGGCCACCATGATGACGCGGAACCCAATGTCATGCCCTATTCCCATGCGATTTGCCCTGGCACTCTGGGGACTTCTCTTGGCGCTGGCCTGCGCCGGGTGTGCTGGAGACGATTCCACCACCGACGTCGATCCACGGCCAGATGGTAGCTACGCCCTCAACGAGATCATTCTGGGCCAGGATTCGCCGAACCTTCTCAAAGGGATCTCCGTGGCCTTCGATCCCGATCGCCGCGAAGTCTACGTTGCCTCGATTCTCGCCGGCCACATCGCGGCGGTGCCTCTAGACGGAGGTGGCATGAGCCGAGTCATGGAGCAGGAGGGTGACGGCTGGGAGGTGAAGGCTCTGGCCTTCGATCCGAAACGCCGGCATCTCTGGATCGTCGATAAAGGCGGGGAGGAGATCTGGATCGTGGACACGGATTCCGGGAAGATGCTGCGGCGAAGGGACACCTCCGTTGATGCCGGTTCAAATCCCGGTGCCTATCCCATCCGTTCCATCGCCCTGGACGCCAGCCGCGATGAGATCTATGTCTCCAGGCAAGATGGGGATCGGGTCTTGGTCTACGACTCAGCTCTGGAGAAGAGGAAAGAAATCCTGGCCGGACGCTCTAGCCAAACCCTTGTTTGGGACGAATCGAACGACCGGCTTCTGGTCTTCTCCGTTCCTGGCCGCGACTCTAGCGAGCCGGGCGTCATTCTGGCGCTCCCCGGTGGAGAGACATCGGGGATGACGGAGATTCCGTCGCCCCGGGGCCGAGGTCCGCAACCCAAGCTCTTGGCCGTAGACGCCAATGGCGCGATCTACGTGGCTGGATCATCGCTTTGGAAGCTGAACGATGGCGGTGGCATCGTGTGGGAAGCTGCCTTAGATCTGAGTCCGGCGGCTGTGGCTGTTTCCGGCAACGAAGTGGGCATCCTGTTCCGATACGGGCCCGCGAACCAGGAAACCTACGTCTCCCGGCTCAGCAGATGGAACCGGGATGATGGTCGCTCCATGGGAAGCCGCATGGCCCGTTACGAGTCGAGCCACGTGGTGGGAACAGTAAGCGGGTTCGCGGTAGGCAACGGAGGAGACGCCAGCATCACCCTCTTCCCCGCCGGATCTGGCGAAGGACGGACAATCAAAGTAGGTTCTTCCGCGGAAGACGTGCTCCTGACGCCGGACGGCCAACGAGCACTGGTGCTGAATCGGCTGGGCGGCAGCCAACTGGTTGAAGTAGATCTTGAAACGGGAACGGGGCGAACTCTGGAAGCTGGTGCCTGGCCCATCCGCTTCGTCGCTCGCCCCGCGGACGATAAGCTCTTCGTTCTTAGCCATTTCGAGTCGAAACTCTCCCTGTTCCGTCTGTCGGATCTGACGCCACTTTCCACGATCCCGTTGGGCGTTCGTGGATCAACCACCGATACCATTGCAGCCATGGCCGCTGATCCAGAAGGCCGGCTTCTAGCGGCGCTCATCTGCGAGCAGGGAAAAGTGGTCCTTGTAGACGGCGCCCGGGAAGAGGTCCGTGGGACGGTGGCGATTTCGGACGTGGCTCTGAGCGCCGGCCCGGGACGGCTTCAAGGTGCCGTAGACGGAGAGGGTGACCGAGTTTTCGTCTACGAGCAAAAAGGGCGCCTTCTGACGCGGCTGGACGGTCCGAATTTCCGGATCGCGGCAACAAGCCAGGTCATTCCCAGCCAGACATCAGGTGGCGGGTATCGCTTGAAAACCGTTTTTTACAGTCGGCAACTGGACCGGCTCCTGGTGGGCGATCAAATTGTCAATCCCGACACTTTGCAGGTGGTAGGCCGGGTTCCGAACGTGCATCGCGTCGTGGGGGAAAGCCAAGGCCGCCTGTGGGGCCAGCGCCGTGGCGCAAACGGCCTGGAAGTCCTGGTGACCCTGGATTCGGGAACACTGGAAAGCTTGGGTGAACAATCGCTGGGCACCACATCAGTGATGTCCTCGGCCATCTGGATTTCTCCCGATCAGGGCCGCGCCCTGGTGGCGAATCCGTCGGCTAGCACGCTCTCTTTGGTGCCTTTACTGGAATGAGGCAGACCAATGCCGGCTTTGCTCATCGTACCGGCCAGGAACCAAACAAGGAGAGCTCAGTCGCCCTCGACTGCGATGAAATGGCCTTTCGCACAGCCGAGAGCGGCTGTGCTCCATCAAGTGGCCGAGGGCGATGACCGGAACCTCAATGGATGACGCTGGCGGAACCCGAGCCAAGGATCCTCCGAGTGTTGCGCCTGCGTCTGACCTTGCAGCCTACGACGAAAAGCCCCAGTAGTAGGGCCAACGCGAAGACCGCACCACCCAACGGCACCATCCCGGTAGCGGGGATGGTGAAAGAAACGAAACTGGAAAGCTGAGAGGGATTCCCCTGATCATCCCGGGCCAGCACGGCGAAGTCGTAGGTCTCCCCGACGGTGAACCCGCTCACCTTCATGCTGGTGAGGAGACCGGTATCAAGGCTGTCCGTGAGCTGGTCCTGGGATATTTTCCAATGAAGTGTGTAGCCGCCCAGGTCGTTCTCCAAGAGAGGCTGCCAACTGGCGACGATGGAACGGGTTCCTCGCCCCGATGCGGCATGGGGCTCTCGAAAAAGCCCTCCGATGGTTCCCAGCGCCAATCCCCTGACGATTCCCACCGGTGTGTCGATGACAAAGGTAGTGCTCCGGTGGTCGGGTAGGGCCCGTCCGGCGGCGGATCGTGCGCCTGTCACCAGCAGGGTGTAGGTTCCGTCGGGTGTTTCGACCTGAACATCGAAGGTCAACGCGAGGGTGTCGTTGGGCAAGCGGGTGGTAGACCACTGGGGATTCGCCAGGGCAAAATCATCGTAAGGCGGATCCACGCCGAATGTGACCGATGGCAAGACGGCACTGTCCATGCTCCCGCTGAAGAGAAGCGTAAACGTCACTGTTTCGGCACTGACGGGGCTTGGCGGGTCAAGAGTCACCTGTTGGAGGTAAACAGGGCCTCCGGATGCTGGATCGGAGAGCCAGGCTCCGTAGTCGATGATGCCAAGACCGTTCTGGGGCGCGTCGTACCAGTCGTAGAGAGCCGGAATGTTCGCACCTTCATCATTGGTTTTGTCGCCGTTGGTATCAGTCGCCTCCATCTGGGCGGTCACGGCGGCCCCCCAGTAGTTGCCGGTAAAGGTCGCGGGGGAGGTACTGTCGTTCCGGACAGAGAATCCGGTACCGCTGGCCAAGTCGATGGTGGAACCGGACGCGCTGCCAGCGCCATTGAGGAGAATCCCGTCGCCATCGGCATCGGCGATGGTGGAGTTGCGAATCTCCGGAGATCCCGTCACTTCAGTTCCGGCATTGGCGAAGATAAAGGAATCCTCGATGACGCCGGTAACGCCGGTGACGCCACCTCCATTGTGGGCGATGGTGGAGCCACGGATTTCCGTGGGCCCCGCGATCCCGCTGGAGTTCTCCTCCACGATGGAATCCCGGATAAAGGCAGCGCTCACCGTATCATTGAAACGCAGGGTGGCCGAAGCCAACCCTCCGGTCACGTTACCACACCGTTCGACGGTGGTTCCCACGATGGCGGAGGCCTTGACGAAACCGCAATCGCTAAAGCCACCGCCATCGATGAGCCCCACGGAAATGTAGCCGCCGGAGATGGTGGTGTCTCGGAGCATACTCCCCGGCCCGGTCGTGATGGCGATGCTCCCTGTATCCGCCAGAGTCATTCTTTCCAGTAAAGGGTTGGAAGCAGAGTCCCCGGCGAAACCCTGAGCCGTATGTTGGATTGTGACGTCGGCAAGATAGGGGTTGGCGCCGGTGGCACTCACTCCGCTACTGTATTCGACATGGACGTATTGGAGAGCGGATCCCTCCCCCAGTCCGTATCGCTCCAAGAGACTCACCACGCTGTTCGTGGAATCCGTGGCCGCAATATCCAAGTCTCCGTCACCATCCAGATCCCCCAAGGCGACACTGTAAGGGGAATTCCCCACTCCCAGCTCCTTGGCCACCCAAGTCGTGCCCTGGTGCAGCAGGAGAGAGAGACTGTTCCCGTTTGGGTTGGCAAGGGCGATGTCCAGGTCTCCATCCTGGTCGGCATCGCCAACGGCCACGCCATAGGGCGAGACGGAGAGGCTCACATCTTCCCGAAGCCATGTGTTTCCGGTGTATCGAAGGATGCTGAGACTACTTCCTCCGGAATTGGAGCAAACGATTTCTAGAGAAGCATCTCCGTCTAAATCGGCCAGAGCCACATCGACGGGCTGAGCACCCACAGCGACATCTTCTCTGGTCCACTGCCCGGTACCCCGCCACCAGATGGTCACGGTATCGGACAACGAGTTGGCCACGACGATATCCAGTTGATTGTCGCCGTCAATATCGCCAATGGCAAGGCCCTCCGGTCCCGTGCCCACGGCGAGATCCGTCCGCGCCCAGACTCCAAGATCGAGCAGGAGCAGACTCACTGTACCGGAGTCCATGTTGGTGACAGCGACATCTGGATCGAGATCCGAATCCAGATCGCCAATGACGATATCGGTCGGAGAGCTGCCCACCGTAACCTCCGCCAGCGCACTCCAGACACCCTGAGCATTGGCGGTGAGCATCGTCACGGTGCCGCTCACCTTGTTGGCGACGGCGATATCCGCATCGCTGTCACCATCCAAATCGCCAACTGCCACCCCCTGGGGGCTTGTACCCACAAGAATGTCCTGCCGGGTCCAGGAGCCGGCATCTGAAGTCAGAAGAGTGACGGAGGTGCTCGACTGTCCGGAGACCACCAAATCCGCGTCACTATCGCCATCGATATCGCCCGCGACGACGACCAGAGGACCTGCCACGACATTGAGATCCTGACGCGGACCCCACCACCAGGAGTCCTCACTGGTGTCATCGAAGCGAAGGAGACCCCAGTCCCCGACAGCCGGGGCCTTCTCCGCCGAAGTCAAGAGAATGGGCTTCGCCAGTGTCCCCACAGCTCGAAGCTTGCCCTGAACTATGAAATCGAGAGGCGAGCTCTTCTTGAGAAATCTAAAGATCGTTCCCGGCGGGAGAGTGAGAGTTGCACCCTGACACACTAGAAGCGTATTCCGAACCACGTAGGTATCTTCCGCAAGAGTGGTGTCGGTGCAGAAAACATTGCTGGGAAGCTCGGTTCCTCCGTCGATCTCCAAATCGTATTGCAGACTCTCCCCGAAAGGACCATCGCCCAGAAGAAGGAGATCCAATTGGATCAAGCCGCCTCCCTTCGCCGGTGGAGAGAGCGTGAGCGCAAAGCTGTTCGCACCGTTTCCAACGACTTCGCCCGAAGCAATGTCCCCCCACGAACCTGTCCCATCGGTAATGCTCACGCCCGCCGTCGGCGAACTCAGCGTACCCGACAGACTCGACAGGTTTCCGAAACCGCTCTGGATCTCCAAGCTCAGTGTGACCGACTCGCCCAAGTCCAACCGGCCATCGCCGTCTCCTCCCGGATCGGAAATCACGACGCCAAAAATGGCCACCTCGGGAACGACAGGTGTGGAAAGTGCCAATGCCGCACTGGGAAGGCCTGCGCCAACATCCAGGGCAGGAATAGTTTTTGCGGTTCGCAGTACCTGCTGAGAAAGCAGATGAACGTTCCAGGTGGGATGAACTGAAGCCAGGAGGGCGATGATGCCGGTCACCACTGGTGCGGCCAGGCTCGTTCCCTGCCACTGGCCATAAGCGCCACCGGGTAGCGTGCTCCAGATCTCCACGCCCGGGGCACCCAGATCGACCCAATCTCCATAACTGGAAAAGATGGCCCGCTGGCCTTGGCGATCGATGGCGGCGACGGCGAGGACATTGTCGTTGGCGGCCGGATAGACGGGCTTGGAGGTTCCATTATTCCCCGCGGCGGCCACGACAACGGTTCCCAGAGCAACGGCCGCATCGATGGCATCCTGGATGGCCTGGGAGTAACTGTCGGCGCCGATGGAGAGGTTGATCACACGAGCTCCATTGCTGGCGGCCTTCGTGATGCCCGCCGCAACATTGGAAAAGGTGCCGATTCCCCGGGCATCCAACACCTTGATGGGCATAATGCCGCACTGCCAACAGAGTCCGGCGACGCCGATCCCGTTGTTGCCGGTAGCCGCGGCGATACCGGTGACATGGGTGCCATGTCCGGCATCATCTTCCGGATCGTCGTCACCATTGACCAAGTCAGCGCCCGGAACGAGAACGACGCGCCCCTGGAACTCAGGGTGAAATTGGGCAAGTCCAGTGTCGAGAAGGGCGATGACCGTGGCCGGGTCCCCGGTAGCCTGCCCCCAGGCCTCCGGTCCATCCACGTCGATGTCGGGGGTCCCCCCCGACTGCCCGGTATTGTCAAGAGCCCATTGCTCGGGAAAGCTGGTGTCATCGGGCATCACGACTCCCAGTGCCCGAACGGGGCCATCGATCTCGGCCCAAAGGACTTCTTTCCGCTTGCGAAGGAGAGCCAGGATCTCCCCTGGTTCAGTTTCTTTTGCAAGGTCCAGCAAAATGGTGCGGCAAAGACCCGCAACCCGCTGGCGGCGGGCCTCGTCCCAAGGCCCTCGACTGGACCGGCGCCACCGTTCCGAAAACGCCAAAGGCGCCGCACACTCCCCGTGAAGAAAAGCAGCGCCAGCAATCCCCGGAAGAAGCGGAAGGCGCCGGACAAGCCCAGACGGGGACGAGGGCGCCGGGTCTGCATCTCGCGGGGCCAGGCGTACCATGAGCATGGCGGGAGAGCCAAACGCCCCCGTCATCCCGCAGGACGAAATGATCCCCAAAAAGAGGGGAAGCCATCGTGCAAGAGCTCTCCACATCTCAGTTTACCTCCTAGAAAGGAGCTCGTTCTCAAATATTCTCTTGATTTGGTGACGTTGCGCTTTTAGGGCAGAAAACTCTGTCCGGGGCGATGACGGGCGAGTGGCGGCGGACGGATTGCCGCCGCCGCGAGCGGAACGCAACCCAAAGAAAAGAAAGCGGTTTGCTCGGAATGCGTTCTTCACAAGTCCCGCGACCCTCGGTTTAATGGCTCCCAAAGAGGGCGAACCCTTGGGTGCCGGTGAAAAACCTGGGCCAGACCGGTCGGGAGGTTTTCCTCCATGCGAGCCTCCTCTTTCCGGGCTTCCCGAAGAGCAGCCTTCGCCGCAACTCCATCACCCTGCACTTGCAAGAGGCGTGACTGAAACCAGTGTGCCAAATAAAGCTGACGCCTGGCGCCGGTGGAAACCATCTCCTCCCGAGCATCGGAAAGAAGCGCTGAGGCCCGCCGAACGATAGACGATAGCGACGAATACTCCAAAGCGACCTCGGCAAAACAGAGAGCCGCCTCCAGGAATAGATCGGAGTCCCTGTGACCTTCCAGAAAAGCCGCAACGCCCAACAAGTCCTTCTCGCTCTTCATGGGCTCCCTGTTTCCGGGCAACCACTGGCAGATTCGTGCAAGGATCTCCACTTCAGTGTAACCGATTTCATTGGCCAGACGATGCGCCTCCCGCCACTTCTTGCCTGCCTCACGGCGATCGCTGTTCAACCAAGCGATCTCCCCCTGAAGTTGCAAGGCGTCGCATAGCTGGACCCGGTCTTTTCGCTCTCGGCTGCTCGCCACGCAGGCATCAAGAAGCTCGCCTGCGCGGGGAAACTCCCCCAAATCCACGAGCACACTCCCAAGATTAAACCAAACCAGGGTTTGTTCCTCGATACTCCCCGCCTCCGCCTGCTGGGAGCCGAGTTGCTCGAATGCCTCCAACGCCTCGCCCAACCGGCCCATGATGCGCCAGAGTGAGGCGAGATTTCCCACGTGGCGACGTCGCCCGTCGCCATCCCCGATCTCCTTGCAAAGCTCGGCAGCCTGCTGGAAATAACCTGCGGCAACCTCAATTTCCCGCCGCTGAGCCGCAACGGTTCCCAGATTCCCGAGGACGACGGCCACAAGATACCGGTCCCCGGTCTTCTGGCAGAGGTCCAGCGCCTGGCGAAATACCCTATCCGTACGCTCCCAGTCTCCACGTCGATAGTAGACGGTGGCAAGATCGTTCAGGACCGAGACACCCCGGCGGTGATCCCCATGCTGGCGGCACAGTTCCAAGGCTCTGTCAAGGGTGTCGATGGCCTTCTCGAAAGCTCCCTGGAACGACTCCATCGTCCCCTGCTGGTCCAAAAGGAGAGCCTCCAACTTCGGTTCACCCAGCTCCCTTGCGAGAACAATCGCCTTCTGGACCATCTCTAGGGCCTGATCGGCTCGGCCTTGCCTGAATTCCACCCTTCCCATGAAGCTCTTCGCTCGAATCTCCTGTTGGAGAAGGCTGTGGCAGCGGGCCAAGACGCCGGCTTTCTCAGCCTCCGCCGCCAGGCGATCGAGATCGCCACGGCGGCCGGCGATTTCCGCGGTTTCGAGCACCACCTCCACTTCCTCTCGTGGAAGCGCAAGCTTCCTGGCCAGATCCCGGGCGATGGCGAGATCCTCGCCAGCCTTGTGGAGGAACCCATGGAACTTCTCCGCCGACGCACGATCTCGAAGAAGGTCCAAGCGAATCCGCTCTTCTTCCGGCTTCAGCAAGCGAAGCGCACTGCTGAAAAACTCCATGGCCTCAAGCTGTGCTCCAGTCCCGCTGGCCTGATGCCCGGCACCGCGATAGGCTTCCACCGCCCGAGCCGCTTCGCCGGCGTATTCCCAATGATGACCCAGGGCTGGCAGGTGCAATTCCCGGTCGTGACTGAACTGCTCCTCTATGGCTTCCGCCGCCCTACGGTGGAGGCGACGGCGGTGGCGCACCAGAATACTGCCGTACGCCACCTCCCGGGTGAGAACATGCCTAAAGGCAAGCCTGCTTCCTGCCGCTTTTACGAGGATCTGCCTTTCCCGAAGCTCAACCAGAACAGTTGGGAGCTCGGAACGTACCTCCTGGAAACGATCCAGTAGGCCGCCGTCGAATTCGCGGCCCAAGATGGCGGCCACGCGGGTGACGCGGCGGGCATCAGGAGCCAGGCGATCGAGACGTGCGGCGATGAGCGCCTCGATGGTGGGCGGCAGCTCTTCCCTCCCGGGTTCCCGGTCCAGGGTGAGCCGCCCCTCCTGCTCACGGAGAAGACCGCTTTCCCGGAGGTGGCGAACCAGTTCCTCTACATAGAGAGGGTTTCCGCCAGATCGCCCCGCCACAAGATCCCGAAGCGGATCCGAGACCCCTTCCCCCAACAGGGCCTGGAGCATGGATCCAATGGCCTTTTGGGAAAGCTCGGACAAAACGCAGGCTTCATGGGATCGGGGAAGCTCGCATCCAGGCCGGCTCAAGATCAGCAGCACTGCGGGGTACTCCCCGATGGCGGCAGCCAGGTGGCGTACCGCATCACGGGTTGCCTCGTCGGCCCAATGGAGATCCTCGATGACGTAAAGGTGCGGCCGCTCTCTGGCCAAAGCCAACAAAAAGTAGCGAATGGCCAAGAGGCTGTTGAGCCGGATCGCCTTGGGCTCGAGCTGATCCAAGGGTGATCCCGGCTGGCGATGGCCAAGGATCGCGCCAAGGTGGTGGCAGTCGATCTCGGAGAGCCCCAGCCGGCGACCTTCCTGCCAAACGCGCTCAAACTCAGAGCCCGCCCCGTCGGGCAGACAGCTTTGTATCAGGCGGCCAATGGCGCCATAGGCGGGATCGCCAAACGACTGCGCGGCTCCCTCGGCCACGGTAAAGCCAAGCGCTCTGGCGCGGCTCGCCAACTCCTCTTTGAGGCGGCTCTTGCCGATTCCGGCCTCCCCCTGGATCGTCAAGATCCGGCCCAATCCGTCACGAGCCTCCGGCAGCCGGCGCACCAGCCCAGCTAGGTCTTCGGCCCGCCCCACGATGGGCGCATCGACTCGTAAGCGACGGCAGCTCCGGGACCGCCCCAGCAACGAATAGAGGCGCAGGGGCTTCGCCTTGCCCTTCACGCGGAAAGAGCCCTGGAGCTCCGTTTCTGCCCCGTGGAGGCGGGCGACGAGGCTATCGGTCATCATCACTTGCCCCCAATGCGCACAGGACATCGCCCGGGCCGTCGTATTGACGGCGTCCCCCATGATGTCCAGTGAACGCCGCCTGGCATTGCCAACCTCGATGTTCACCACCACACCCTCGTGGATGCCCCCGCGAAACCGAAACTGCGCCGGTAACCCCTTGAGCAGACCGGCAGCCACCTGTGCGGCACGGTTGGGATCATCCTCGTGAGCCACGGGAAAACCGAACACCGCAATCCACTTCGCGCCTTTGCCGGAAAGATCACTCTTGAGCAGGAGTCCATCCACGTCATCCAGGAGACCCGTCAGCCGCAAATAGAAGGCCTGTAGGAGCCGCATCGACCAACCGCGGGTCTCCAGGAAGAGACAGGTCAAGCGGCGATAGCCGCCCTCGAGGTTTCCCGCCAAAGCCCGCAATCGAGGCGGCAAATAGGCTCCCAAAACTGCCGCCCCGGGCAAGTCCGAGCTCAAGTCGTCGCCACGAGGTTCCAAGGCGCTTGGCATCCCCCGAACCCGCGCTCGAACCGCGACCGACACGGCGACCTCTCCTCTATCGGCTTTCCCCTCAAGACGCGCCAAAGCAGTGACCGACGGGCCGGTGGCGTGATAGTGCGCCTGCTCGGCCCTCCCCAAATGAAGGCCGTGGACAATGCCGTGATGCACGGCCTGGGAAATCCCCAGGGTGATGGGCCCCACGGAAGTCGGGAAGCTCGGCTGGCGCTCAAACTGCTCTCGAATCCTCTCCGCTGCCAACCGCGCCCGAACCGACCCTCCAGGATCTGGGAAAACGGCAAACACCGCGTCTCCGCCAAAGCTGATGATACTCCCGCCCTGGCTGTGGATCGCCTCGATGACGGGAAGAAACGCCCTGTTGATGACGTCCCATACCTCTTCGGCACCCTCTCTTCCAGCACCCTGAAGCCGCTCGGTCAGAACCGTAAATCCGCTGATATCACAGAACAATAGCCCTGCCGGGAAGCGATCCGCCGCAGGATAGGACGAGGGCATCCTCCCCTGGGCGAGGCGCATCGCTAGATAACCTGGAAGATAGGGTCGAAACATTCCGTGGGCCCGTGAAGGTGAGCTGATGGACAGCTCAGGATAGCGGATCGGCACGGCGGATGTCGAACCGTCCCCGACGCACTGTTCCTTCTACCGCGAAGGCTCGCTGCGACCCTTTTACAATCGCTTCATGGAGGGTTCATCCGTGGAGGGGCGGGAACGGCTGTGAGCGACCCGGAAGGAACGCAACCAAAAGAGAAAGTGGCCGGAACGATGATCAATCCCACGTTGGGCCTCGTCCATCGTTTGGGGCAGCCCACTGTCATGGCCTGTGCCCGATTTTCGGTGGTGCTCTACCCCTAGGGCATTGACAATTGCTTTTTTCTCAGTAGGATCGGTGAAACCCCTAACGAATAGGGAGAAGAGATGCCTTCATCGAAATGCGAGCCCCGGGAGGGCGA